>CAYYXF010000001.1:0-98164 GCA_964475545.1 uncultured Candidatus Bathyarchaeia archaeon
CGTATCTCTCGAAGATCAGGGTGAAAGCAACTTCGCCGCCCACTCGACCCGTACCTATAACCGCGATATGAGCCATAATCACACTTCCGAAAGCAAAATCAGCTTTTGCCTTTAATAAAGCAAGTGCTTGACCAGCACGTGTCTTGAAGAAACTGAGCCTTCTCTAGTCCGTCTTCGCCAACGCCTGAGCCCCAGTTCCACGTACCTTGAGCAAGATTATGATGACCATCGGAACCGTTAATCCAATTGCCACGTAGAATGGAAGCTGAGGCAACAGGTTGTAGAAGAAGTTGCCCAGCAACATGCCGACTCCAGTAAAGATGTAGCCCATGAAGCTCAGGAACCCTCTTACCTTGCCTCTGTTTTCGGGTTCTACAAGGCCTGCCGTGAGAGTCATCGCCGAAGACATGAGCAGCAAGAAAACTAAACCATTAAGGCACATCGAAATCATCACAGTCACGAAGTTGCCATGGGCAAAAAGCAACGCTGAAGAAGCAAATGCAAACGGTGCAATCAAAAGAGGAATCCTAGGCCCGATTCTATCAATCATCTTCCCAATTGGAATAGAGGCTACCATCATAGTCAGCAAAAGCGGAATGAAAGCAAGCCACCACAGCTCTTTAGGAATCCCAAGCGTATCTATCGCGAATAGCGCGTTAATCACGTTAACCTGAGCATTTGCGAACATGAAAATGATCTGGACAGAAAGCAGCCACAGCACCGATCGAGGCACAGTCTTCCAGACATTTATGCAGCATTCTTTGAAAGCCTGAGGATACGAAGAGACAAAATATCTGAAGCGGATAGGTTCAGAGTTAGTCATGGTTTCCTTCAGCCTAAGCCGCCATATTGCCGCAATAAGATAGAGAACCAACACGAAAAAGTAGACTATTCTCATGCCAGGAATGAGCCCGAACTGCAGCAAAACAAGACCGCCGATCACGGGACCTGGCGTGTTAAATGTCCCATGAATCATCTGTATCAACGAAGAACCTATTCCCCTGCGTTCCGCCGGAAGAGAATCCTGAACCATCGCAAAAAGGGCAGGCTGATATATCAAACATAGGCCCTGTATGATAGTTCCTATCAAAATGAAATGCCACGTTGGGGCAAGCGCAAAGAAAATGAAAGAAAAGGCTAACCCGAAAGTCATCGTCGATATAAGCCACCTTCTTCCGTATCTGTCCGCAAGATAACCTCCCGGAAAAGCCACCACGGCCATCGCCAGAAAATTGGCGAGACCGATGATTCCCAACGCCATAGGAAACCGGTCACCGCCAAGAGCCTGAACGTAAGGCTGATAGTATGGAACAGGCGTTTCCATAGCGACGTCCATTATCACCCAACTTATGATGAGAATCCGATAGTTGCCCGTGATGAAAGAGAACTCTCGTCTGAGGATGTCGCCTAGGCCCATCAACTTCACTTTTTCCGTTAAAAATAGAAAGAGACCCGTATAAGGCTTGATCTCTCTACCTGCGCTAATTTCTTTCATGCAAGAAGTATCTTATGACGAGATGAACAGCTACTCGCACTCAACCTCTCATACGACAATTACAAGATTGCCCTTGCACTCGCACCCCAGTTTTCCAAACAAACCCAAAAACCATTTCGGGCATCTTTCGCCCAAAGTTATGCCTGTCGCTTTGTGAAAAACGGCAAAGTCAACGATCCTCCTAGCCACGTTCAACCAGTCTTCTTTCTCACCTTCACGATGGACAAAAAGCTCCTTTATCATGAACATTCGGCTGCGTCTATCCATCTTAGCATCGATGAAACCTAGGAAGTTCGTGCTGCAAAGTATGGATATTTGCCAACGCATGTTTTTCTTCTGAAAATATTCTATCGAAAAAGAATAACCGAACACATTGCCCAGCCACTTTCTATCTCTTGTCAAATTGTCTATAGGCGAAAGCAGCGCCACATTCTTCTCTGCTTCAAGTTCCTCGATCTCTGCGAAGTCCTCGTCGGTAACCCACTGAAGACCCTTCAGCCCATCCACTTTCACCTTTCTAACTGCCTTCTCCATTTCAAGCTGACCAAGAATACCTTCCGTTTCGTCAACCCTATAACCCGTCCAATAGGCCACATGACTCGTTGAAGCCATTCCAAACGCTGAAACCGTTCTCTCTACTAACCATTTTCTTGCGTCCTCTTCGTCGCCACTCCGCAGGGCCAGGTCCGGGTGAAGACGACCAAGAAGACCGTAGTAGGGCATCCGAAAGATGCCTGATTCCCTTCTCGCAATAGCTGTTTTGCCAGCATAGAAAAGGGCCCGCAGATTTGGGTAGGAAAAATCCTTTAAACTTATCATACCTTGGCTCTTGATTCTTTCAACCATTTTCCGCGCATCTTGTGGAGAAAGACTGTCTATGGCTTTCTGTATCCACCCTTTCCTGAAAACGCATTGTACTGCCTGATAATAGTATGGCAGCTCCTTGGCTGGAACTATGTTTAGGGTTTGCCTCATAAGCACGAATTCTATCAGGCTTCTGTCCCGATACAGAGCTTCATCCAAGGAATCTTTTCTGAAGTTCTTGATGCGATTCCAGAGGGCTAGATAATGGGCTTGCTCAACAACCGGAAGAGGATCGTACTGCACCCCGCACAGCTTCCTTACGACCTCAACAACATGCCTAGAACCATTTATGACAGGTTGTGAGAGCATCTGCTTCTTGAGAATAAGCCGTTTGGCCATTTCAAGCGAAACGTTATTCATCAAAGCGCCCTCACGATAAGCCACACGTTATTTCATCTTGCCGTTTTCGGCTACGGCTACGAACGGTTTTGCGAGAAACTGCTAGTCAACCAAGTACGCGATGATCTTTCCATATACGTCTTTATTTCTGAGGTCCTCGTACCCCGCGTAAATGCTTGGGTTGTCGTTGACTTCGACAACCACGTACTCACCGTTCACTTCCTTGATGTCAACCCCGTAGAGCCCATGACCAATCACTTTGCACGCCTTCAACGCAACTTCCTTCAGTCTCGCCGGCGCATTTTCCCTCTTCATCGAAAATGTTCTGCCCCATATCACTGTGGGCTTCCCTCTAAGCTTAGCACCATGCTTCCACCTGCCCTTCGGGATCATATACTTGCAAACGTACAAAACTTCATCATTCAGCACTCCGACTCTCCAGTCAAAGGCCGTCGGCATAAACTTCTGCACAGCCAAGACATCTGACTTCCTGAAGAATCTCAGGGCAACCTCACGGAAGCTTGTTTCGCAGGCAACCTTTTCCACATATCTGGAGAAGCTTGTATATGGAGCTTTCACCACAACTGGCTTTCCAAATTCCCGAAAGATCTCTACTATCTGTCTATGATGGAACTCTTCCTTATTGATGAAGAGCGTCGGGATGCGGGGAATGTTGTACTTTTCGAAGAGCGCGTACTGATGAATCTTGTTTCCACAGATCTGTATTGATTCCGGATCGTCAACCACTTTCAGACCGAGTTCAGAAGCGGTTCTAGAAACCACGTATGCCGTAAACAGCGGATCCGTTGTTGCCCTGATGAAAACTGCGTCGTATTTCGGGATTACCGAAACGTTTTCTCTAAACATGAAGTCAAATTCGTGACCCGACCTGGCTGCTGCCTGCTTGAAGTTCTGAAGTGCCTTTTCCTCTCTTGGATCTGTAAAATTATATTTTTCGACGAAACAGGCTATCCTAGCCAATCAAGTGTTCACCTAGGTTCGACATCTGAGCAATCTCTTCCGAGATAGTCTTCATATCGTCCGGGGAAATCTCCTCCTTCTTCAAAGGTTGGAGCCCGCAGAGATAGGCCTCATGACCAACGCGTTGGACGTGCAGTTTGCATATTGGAATCTTAAAGACACTGTAAGCTCTCCCCGAGATCTGTTTGAGAGCCTGATCTTGCTCACATTTCCCGAAAATGGATTTGAAAGAGATCATTTCTCCCTTCAGAGGCTGCACGCACACTGCGAACTTGTAATTCATCCCCAGACTTTTTACTCCTCTATAGAGTGCGCTTTTATTTCTTGCGGTCTTAAATCCGTCATAAGAAAATGGGTTGACAGCAAAAACCACGACTGGAAAATCAAATGCGGCCATTATCTGTTTTACGGAATCAGTCACGAGGTAAGGTAGAGTTGGAATTCCAGCTTTCGAAGCTTTCAGCAGCAGGATTGGCGTTCTGTTAGCGTCGATTATACTTTCGCTTGAAGGAATCACCCTGTTGCCCAGAACCTCAGCATGCATAGAAACGTAATACCCAGTTTTCAAGTAGCGATAATCATTGTTAACGTTGAGAACAAAGTCTTTAATTGAGGATCGCAGGAACGCCGTCGGTTTCATTATGGACGTACTTTTTGCCAGGCTGATGTTTGAGACAACCAGCACCCATTTGACACCAGATGATTGAAAACACGCTATTAGTGCCGCTGTATTTAAAATTAACTGCACGTTTATATTCAATTTAGGCAACTGCTTAGCAAAAGAGGAACTAACACGTACAAGCCCCTCCAAGTGCTAGGCCCGGAGCACGAGTTCTCAATAGTAAACAATGAACTGAAAGCTCAACCCATCGTAGACAAAATCATGAAAGATTTCCACGGCACCATCGTCAACTTCGTACAACTCCCTAATTTCACGTTTGGAAAAGAACTCCAACTGCACGTGATGGAAATCAAACCTAATGACCCGTTCGAATCGCCTGTAGACTTCGAAGAAACCATGCAGGAAGCAATGCTAACAATCCAAGACTTTCTGCAACGCAAGTACCACGCACATCTCTTAGGAACCGGTATGCACCCTCTGCTTAGACTCGAAGAAACAGGCATCTGGCCTCACCGCCACAGACAAATCTACCAAGCCTACAGCAAGATATTCAATCTAAAACGCCACGGCTGGCTCAACATCCAAAGCTTCCAACTGAACCTTCCATACTCAAACGAAGCGAACGGAGTCTTGCTCCACAACGCTCTGGCATACATTTGTGCATACCTACCAGCCATCGCCGCCTCTTCACCAATTTACGAAGGCAAGTTCGGAGAGAACGTCGACAATAGGCTACGCTTCTATAAGGAGAACCAAAGGGAAATTCATTCCATTGTTGGGAATGTAGTGCCAGAATTCGTGTCTTCTATTACTCAATACAGGAAATCCGTTATCGGCAAGTATTCTTCAGATTTAGCAGCTGCTGGCGCTGATAAGACCCTTTTGAATAGGGATTGGGTTAACAGTCGAGGCGTCATTTTCCGGTTTGACAGACGCGCTCTCGAGATAAGAGTAATGGACGAACAAGAATGCGTAAAATCAGACGTGGCATTAAGCTGCTTCATCAGGGCAGCTTCAAGAGGATTGATGCAGCAAGAAGTCGAGTTTCCAACTCACGAGGTCTTGGTGAAAGACTTCAACTCAATTGTCATGGCTGGGCTGGACGCCAAAGTTCAGCACCCACATAAACAGACCGCACGTCAAACTTGCCAGCATCTCCTTCAGATTGCTTGGGAGAACGCGACCGCAGAAGAGAGAGAATACATCCCACTAGTGCAGAAAAGAATAGAGCACGGAAACTTGTCAGAGTGCATACGGAAAAGAATCAAGACCAAACGTCAGAAAACAGACCTCAAAGAAGCAATAGTAAGCGTCTACTCAAAGCTCACAGAAAACCTTATGGATAATCAACCCTTCTTCTAAGACAACGACGGAGAGGCCTTCTGTGCCACACAAAAGCGAAAGCAGCAGACAGAACAACTTCTTCGAAGTCTGCAGTCAGTGTAAGAACAGCTTGAGCTGCTGCTTCGGCACAAGACCACCAATCACCCCCAAACGAAGAAAGATAATAGAAGCCTATTTGAAAAAAGAGCAAATCCCCATTGCAGACGCTTTCGCAAAGACAGAATACGTTTTTCCAAGAGAAAAGCCCGATGGCTACTGCGTGTTCTGCGACGCAAAAGCTGGAAAATGCTTGATCCACCCAGTCAAACCTGAAACATGCGTAGCAGGACCCATAACTTTCGACATAAACAGGAAATCTGGCAAAATCGAGTATTACATCAAAATGGAAAAGATATGCCAACTCGCAGCAGTCGTGTACAAGGACAGGGAATTGCTTCAGAAGCATTCGGAATCTGCCAAGAAGGAAATAGTCAAGCTTGTAGATGGGCTTAGCCATGAAGAGCTAGAAGCCATCCTGAAGAAAGACGAGCCTGAAACGTTCAAAATAGATGAAGACCCTAGTGAAACAGACGGTAACGCATGAAGCTACTCCTCGACGAAGAAAAGCTGGAAAACACAATAAAAAGAATACCACAAGATTCATTCACCGTTCTTGACTTCACTGAAGCAGTGAAAAAAGCATACCCTGAAGACTGGAAACGTCTAGCCAAACGGTTTGGCGTATTCGGCCAAAAACGAAGATACACTGCTACCACCTATCTCTCTAATAGGCTTGACGTCTACTCGCAGAAGCCTGACTCACTACTGCGTCCCTTCACGAGGTACAGTGAAGGCAAGTTCAAAGATTACAGAAGGCCTACTGAGGAAGAGCGAAAACACTTTGGTGGCTCTTGGATTGCGGTATTCAGAAAAAGGAAACAGGAGGAATGATAGATGAATTTCAAGTTTGCACACAACAACTTCAACGTCTTAGATTTGGAGAAGAGCCTTATCTTCTACAAGAAGGCTTTGAACCTGAAAGAAATGCGCAGACACGAAGCACCAGACAAAAGCTTCACGCTTGTATTTCTAGGAGACGGCGAGAGCCCGCACAAGCTTGAATTGACCTGGATGAGAGACAGGAAGGAACCGTACGACCTAGGCGATAACGAGTTTCATCTTGCCTTTACGACCGACGATTTTGAGAAGGCTCACGAGTTGCATGAGAAGATGAAGTGCATATGCTACGAAAACAAGGCAATGGGAATATACTTCATTGAAGACCCAGACGGATATTGGATTGAGATAATTCCAGCCAAACACTAGGCTGCAATTCACAAACATTCATAGGCACGCAAGACCTAATGCAGAAACTAGGATAGCTCATGAGACTTGCGGTGCTTTTTTCGGGAGGCAAGGATTCAACGCTCGCCTTACTCAAAGCTTCAGAGAAGGAAGAAGTCGTTTGTCTGATTTCAATACTTTCCAAGAACAAGGAAAGCTACATGTTTCACACTCCAAACATTCGGATCACTGAGCTTCAAGCCAAAGCAATAGGGCTGCCACTGATTCAGAAACTCACTGTGGGAGTACAAGAAAAAGAACTTGAAGACTTGAAAGGAGCGATAAAACAAGCCAAGGAAAGGTTCAAGATCGAAGGCATTGTCAGCGGCGCAGTAGAGTCAGTCTATCAGGCAGAAAGAATCCAAAGAATATGCTACGAACTTGACCTCTGGTGTTTCAATCCCCTATGGAAAAGAGACCAGCAGGAACTGCTACAAGAAATAGTAGAGAGGGGTTTTAGAGCAATCATTTCAGGCATTTTTGCCTATCCATTAGACAAATCGTGGCTTGGAAAAGAAATGGACAACGAATTGACACGAAAATTGGTGATCCTTCAGAAGGAGTATGGAATAAGCCCCTCAGGCGAAGGCGGCGAGATAGAGACAACTGTCTTGGATGCGCCTCTGTTTAAAAAGAGAATTGAAGTTCTTGATTTCGTCATCGAGGCAAAGGGCAATTCCGGAGTCTTTCTGATAAAAAAAGCAAGGTTAGTAGACAAATGTTGCTGATTGTTGATCTGAACTACAAGAAGGCTTCCTTGGGATTCTACGAATTCGTACTACCCATAGTCACTACAGTTAGAAACATCGAAGAAATCGTCGTAAAACACTTCTGCGAGCTAAGTCGAAAAGACGCGAGCAGCTGCACGGGAATCATCCTTTCAGGCACGGCACTGAAGGACAGGGATACACTGAATCACATTGAAGATTTTAGCTGGATAAGAGACTGCGAGAAGCCAATTTTGGGAATCTGCGCAGGCATGCAGACTATAAGCCTTGTTTTCAATTCCTCTTTGAGCGAATGCGTAGAAATAGGCATGACGCAAGTAACGACAATCAAGGAGAACCCATTGTTCTCTTCATCGTTCAGAGTATATGAACTCCACAGCTGTACGATAAAACCTTCGAAAGATTTTGACGCGCTAGCCCAATCTGAGACGTGCATACAAGCCATAAAACACAAGCAAAAAGACATCTACGGTGTTCTATTTCATCCTGAAGTCAGAAACAAAGAGATCATAGAGCGATTTGCTCTGCTGTCAAAATCCAAGGGGGAATAGGTTAGTCTCTGCGCGTAGCGCGCGTGGCGGGCCCGCGGGGATTTGAACCCCGGTTCTCCGGCTCTCTTCCACTTGATGCCCGGAGGCTTGCGCATCCCGTACAGGTTCGGCGCCTTAATCCGTACTCGGCTACGGGCCCACTGCAAATCAGAGTAGGCAATGAACAGAATTAATAGTTACTGTCAAAAACTCGAACCTACCCGCTTGCACAGAAGATACTGAAGACTATGTTTCGACCAGTTCTTCGTTTACCCACCATGCCTTCTTCTTGCCAGACTTTTCCCCACCGTAATAGTCTATTACTGACTTACCCAGCTGCTTCCTTGAAGCCTTCTGTATCCTCCTCAACCTATTCAGAACCAGCCACCTGTTCGTCTTCAGATAATCCGCCAGTTCCGGAGTGGTCGCACCCTTGTAATGTATCAGATAATCCACGAGCTTATGATCCAACTCGTCCACACAGAACGTGTGCGAATTCGTCTTTCCCCGATCATAAGTGAGCAACTCCAAATCTGCAAGATACTTCTTCACTTCCGAGAACTCCTTCTCTATCTTACCAACTCGTTGCTCCAACTCCAAGATCTTATCTGGCTTAGGCGTTTTCTGGAGCTTCTCCGTAATTGCGTCTCGAATGAAGTTGCTTCTGTGCCCCTCTGGCACCCGCAGAAGCATCTCCTTGTAAACATCATCAGGAACCTTAGCCGATATCACTCTCAGTTCAGTCACAAACGCGCCCTCCAATCCCCTAATAGGGGTCGTTTGGTCTTATGATTTTTTGGGGTTCTTTAGGAAATTGTTTAAAACCTGCACTCCAACTCTAAGTCGAACCTAATCTGAAGGTGACATGTTTATACCTAGAAAAACCACAATCAGCCTACTCAAGTGCGACGTCGGCTCACTGGCAGACCATCACATTGTACCCAAACCACTCCTCAACATAGCTGAAAAAGCGCGCGCGAATTTGAACCAGCACGTTTGGGCCCTGAAGAGATGGAATACACTACTTTACAACAGGTACTGTTCAACTTCAAAGAACGATTCAAAACTGCCTAAGGCAATTTCAGTCCGGTCACACGCTGCTCTCTGCTTGCTTCCTTACCTTAGCTAGCTCCTCACACCGATTCTTCACAACGTCATAAATTTTTCTACGCAGTTCCTCTCCGAACATTTTCTGTTCTCTGACAAGCAGCGCTTTCCTGGCCAGTTCAACATCGCCTAAGCCGTTGAACCAGGCTTCAAAGTCTCCCCGGTTCGTATGAAATTCTATCGAACCTGGATCAATGGTCATGATTTTCTCACACAAGTCTTGCAGACTTGCGGCATGAATGCCCAGCGGTTTTCCATAATCAGCATAGAACTGGAAGGATTTTTCCATAGGCATATACGCCAAAATCTCGGATGCTTTTTCCTGGTCAATGTCGGGAAGACCTAGCGTCTTCTTTCCTTTCTCGGTTATACAGTAGAACCCCTTCTCAGACGACACTGCATACCCCAAACGTGTGAGCCCTATAATGTGCATCATAACCGAAGGAAAGTTGACACCTGTATCCTTCGCTATCTCTGTAGCTTTAGCCGGCTTGTCGAGCACCCACATAGTTTCAAGGATCAGCCGTTTAACAGGTGATACACTCATCTTGTTGCACCCTTACTCCCTTATCGTATCTACCTTATAGACTTTTCAAGCTTTCCATGCTCTTACTCAGTGACAAGACCGAGCCTCTGATGAGACCTGTCGCAGCTGGACCATTATGGCAACATGCTTATGAATATCAACCCAAACAAGTACTATAACAATAGAAGAACTGCCCGCTGCAATCCAAGGACGAGGAGACAGTTGACTAAATGGGACCAGATTCTGCCTGAAAAGGTATACAGCCTGGAACAACCTGACGAGTTCATTATCGACTATGTTCGTTTCCTACGCAACAGCAAGAGAACAAAGATACTGGACCTCGCTTGCGGCGCAGGGCGGCACGTTGTCTTCATGGCACAGCAAGGGATCAGAGTCAGCGGAACGGATGTCTCAGGAACAGGTTTGGGAATGACGAGAGAGCGGCTTAGGAAACGGGCATTGAGGGCTGATCTCGTTAAATCAGTGATGACACATTTGCCTTACAGAGATTCATGTTTTGACGCCGTAATATGCACTCGGGCTATTTATCATCAAAAACTTGCAGAAATCAGAGAAACTCTCTCGGAAACACGCAGGGTTCTACGAAGAGGCGGCGCCGTTCTCATTGACTTTCTGTCGAAGAAAACATACAGCTATAGAAAAGGCGATGAAATTGAAGAAAACTCATTTGTCGAAACAGAAGGCCCTGAAAAGGGAGTCATCCATCATTTCGCTGACAAAAAAGAGCTAGAACATCTTTTCAATTGCTTTGAAATACTTCGCATAGAATTGCGCGAGAAGGAAGTTGAAGGCAAACTCCGAAGCCGTCTGATAGTCCAGGCAACTAAATGATGTATTATCACTGAGGAAGGTAAATAAGTAATGCTTTTGTAAGCATAAGGCAACGTTGGGAAATCGAAGACGGTGAAAAACAATGAAGATGGCAGTGCTTGTTTACGAGTACCCCCCGAAGATTGTGGGCGGTTTGGGGACATATGCAGCTGAAATTACGCGCAAGTTTGTCCTGATGGACAACGATATAACCATTTTCACGATGAATGATGATACAGGCAGTCTTCCAACACGCGAAATTTGGCGAGGCATAGAAATCCACCGCCCCATAGACATCGACGTTTCGGACTCACTTCCAGACGTAATCGCAGAAGACATCAAAAAATGGGGCAGAGGCATCCATCTGTTCTCCAAAATTCTTGTTTACAACTACCTGAGTGCCTCAAAACTAGTCAACGAACTCATCAGAAAAGAAGGCATAAAATACGACCTTGTGGTTGCCCATGACTGGCTCTCAGCAATAGGTGGAATAACCGTCAAGAAAGAAGTCGGGCTGCCGCTGGCTTTCCATGTTCACTCAACTGAAAAAGGAAGAACACTAGGAAACGGCTCAGAAACTGTAAGCAACATTGAACTCCACTGTGCCATGGCAGCTGACGTGATAGTCACCGTTTCCTACGCCATGAAAGACGAGCTCACAAAGCTTGGGTTCCCAAAAGACAAGATACAAGTATGCTACAACGGTGTCGACCCGCAGAAATACAGCCCAGAAACAGTAAATGCTGAGCAAATCAAAAAAGTCAGAGAATTCTACGGCATAAAGGATGGCGAACTAATGATTCTCTTTCTGGGCAGACTAGTAGGGGTAAAGGGAGTCGACAAACTCATAATGGCCATGCCACATGTTTTACAGAAAATACCAAAGGCGAAACTTGTCATCGTAGGCCTCGGCGACCTGCAAGAATACTTGTCTAACCTAGTCAAAGCCACAAAAATGCAGGACTACGTGAAATTCCGCTTCGACTTCATCCCAGAAGAAGAACGCATTCTCCACTATGCCGCATGCGACGTGGCTGTCTTCCCAAGCCTGTACGAACCCTTCGGGATCGTTGCGCTAGAAGCGATGAGCATGGAACGCCCGGTCGTAGTCGGCGCAGCAGGCGTAAGTGGAATGCGAGAAATAGTCATCTGCTGCGGCGAAGAACAATGCGGCTATCACGTGAACCCAAGCAACCCTTCAGACATAGCTTGGGGCATAAACAGCGCCCTAGAAAATCCTGAGAAAATCAAATGGCTGGGCAAGAATGGCAGGCGCCGAGTCCTGAGCGAGTTTACATGGGACAAGATAGCTGAAAGAACGTTAGAGGTATACGAGCAGACCATAAAACGTTGAGCCTCAGCTCGTTCAAACGAAATGGTGAACCCTTGGATTTTGAAAGCCTAAGCTTAAGAAGAAGGATTGCCAGAGAGGCCGCGAACCTCCTATATTCCGGAGTTGAAAAAGAGTACAAACAGGCAAAACTTAAAGCTGCAAAAGCTTTTGGAGCAAATCTTCTTCCAACAAATCTTGAAGTTGCAATGGAACTGGACAGAGCAGCAGAAGAGAACGAAGGCCCAGCCAGGCATGATCGATTAGTCGCAATGCGAAGGGAAGCCCTAGCGCTGATGGAAATCCTGAAAGAATATAACCCCGTGCTGACTGGAAGCGTTTGGCGCGGAACAATACATCATGGTAGTGACATAGACATAGTTGTTTACCATGATCAGCCTGAAGAGGTCTTGAAAATACTAAGACGCAACAGCGTCAAGGTAACCCTAGCTGAACAAGTAGCCGTGACAAAGAAAGGAAGCAGGAAGGGCTCTTTTCACATACACGCAGAGTCTCTGGCTGGAGAAGAGGTAGAGATCAAAGTCTGCAGCCCCGAAGAAGCGGAAGTCAGAGTCAAATGCGAGATATATGGAGATCAGGTCGTGGGCCTTCGAACTGAGGAAGTGAGGAGGGTTCTTGGGCAAAATCCAGTGCAACGATTTGTGCCTTTCTAAATTAGATGCCTCCCAAGACTGATTTGCCGCTTGCCGAATAGATGTTTAAATATGGCAATTTCCCCTAAATAACATGGAAAAGCTTCGCTTCAGCTGAGTGTGCCCATGGCATTCGACAAGGAAACGATGAAAAGGATGTTCCCAAACCTTGCCAAGGAGCTAGACCCTGACGATAACAAGGTGGCAATAAACTCAGTGCGGACAGACACACCAACAGGGGAAAGTGCATCTTCAAAACGTTTTGTACACTACATGCCAGATGTAATAGACTTCATTCGCCGTTGCGACGCAATAGAGCAAGCAGAAGAAATAATCGCGTACATGGAAAGAAAAGGTGAAATTCAAAGGCAATATGCTGACAAACTTAGGAACCAATTGAAAAAAGAAGGTCTAAGAAGCTTCGGACCAAAAAAGGAACACGATTACTACCTTAAACACGGTGAACCCTGACCACAGGACCAGTTGATGCCAGCTCAAGTTCTCAATGCCGTGATAAGTGAACGTTGACCATGTTTCTATCAGTATTTCCTGAGGCGAATGGGCAAATATATACGCGGCCAGGGCTGGATATTTCCAAAAGTAAATAAATGGGCTTATCAATAGATAGACAGCTTAAAACTCGGGATGTCAGACGGAGGAAGACCCAATGAAAAGAACAGCTTCACTGTTTACTATTTTAACTGTTGCCATGATAGTCCTTATATCAATTTCATTCAACACCAGACCAGTCAAGGCGGAAGGAGAATACAGCATAGACCAAGTCTTTCACACAGTAAAAACCATGTATAATGGCTATGTTTTCATAAATGACACTATGACGTTGAATGTGACCGCGGGAGGACCCACTGAATTCTTAATAGGTTTCCCAGACAGATACGGTCAGAGCGTTCTCAAATGTCTTGCCTTCAGCGGATCAGAGATCTTTCCTGTGTCTCTTAACGTACCATTTGGCGGTCGCATGGGTTTCTATGGTGCGAGAGTGGATTTTCCGCTCGGAGCACCGCAAACTTTCACCGTGGGATTTGTACTCTCCAACAGTCTCGTTATACAGGATCCCCAGAACGAGAGTCTGTATGGGTTGGACTTTCCGGCCTATCCGAGTTTGGTGAAAAAAGCTGGTCTCTGCAACGTATCAATCATCATTCCGCAAGGCGCTCTGTTCATGGGCGGGACAGTGAACAGTCTTGCGTACGGGCAGGAATTGCAGGAATTTACGAGTTTACCTGCACGCTTGGCTTTCCTAATATCCGTGGAGAGAATTACGATAGTTGACATAACAAATCTAAACCGCGACATAATCGTAAACGAGTTTGGTGGAATTAGCGGCGTTGACACCTATGATATCACAAATATGGCATCGCTGCCATTGACGGCCTTTGACGTGTTCCTGCCTCGTAACGCTTCCGATCCTCAAGCAACGGACCAGTTTGGAAGAAAGATGACTGACTCAACACAATCAGACGCGGATACGAACCGCTACGAAGTCGTTTTCAACGAGCGGGTCGAAAGTGGTAAGTCAAGCACATTTACCGTGATGTATTCTTTGCCTGGGAATTATCTTGCGCATGAAAGCGCTAACGTTTTCGCTTTGACACTTCCGTTGTTCGAATACGAAAATTACTATACTGATCAGGCATGGGTCACCATCACCTTGCCTGAGGGCGCGAATGTCAATCTACTTGAGTACAACCTGACTGGAGAGAATTACAGCATTGGAAGAGGAGTCTATCAGGAGACGGTTTCACTGAACCAAGAGCGCATCCTTGTGCTGGACAAGGTTACGCTTGGAGTCTCGTATGAATATGACCCGCTCTGGGCATCGTTCCGTCCAACCATGTGGGTTTGGGCAGCCGCAATCGTTGGATGCTTGGTTGGTGCTGTTGTTTGGCAGAGACCCAAGGAGCCAAGTCGCGCTCCTGTATCCGCTGTGGCATCGAAACTTGGTCCAGAATATTTCAGATCATTCGTCGACACTTATGATGAGAAGAAGAAGATAGATTTGGAACTGGACTCCTTGGAAGCAAGGATGGAAAAGGGCAGGATCCCAAGACAAAGATACAGGGTTCTGAGAAGAACGTTGGAGGCACGTCTCAGCGCAGTGTCCAGAAACCTAACGGAGTTCAAGGAGAGAATGCGTGCCGCTGGTGGCCAATATTCAGGGTTGATGCTACAGCTTGAAGTTGCAGAAGCCGAAATAAGCGAAGTCAAGGCCAATATCAAGAATGCTGAGACCCTTCACAATCGGGGAGAGCTCTCGTTAGAAGCTTACCGAAACCGTCTAGCAGATTATCAACGCAAGAAAGAAAAAGCTGAAACTACGATTAACGGAATTCTCCTGAGACTACGTGAGGAAATCCGATAAATCAACCTAAATGCTTTTATGCCAGCACCAGATTTTCAATGAAATTCACGCAAAGAGGAGAAGCATATGGTTAAGATAGCAATTGATAACCATAAATGCACCGGATGCGGAACATGCAAAGACACATGCCCCGTGGGCGTCTATGAAATAAAGGACGGAAAGTCAGTCGCTGTGAAACCAGACGAATGCCTAGTCTGCAGAGCATGTGAGGTCCAATGTGCCGAAGGAGCAATCCAAGTCATAGAGTAATCCCAAAGCATCTCACATCAACCTCAAACTGACGTTCTTATCAAGTATCCAAAAGCTCATCGAACATTCTTTCCCTTCTTAAGGTCTTTTCACCCTGCAAGCGCGCGCTTCGAAGGTAGGGAACTTATAGCCTCCTAGGCACGACCAGATCAGCAATGTCTACACTATGCTCGTAGATCTGCCTAAGGAATGAAGCTACTGCCAGAACCAGCGGCACCACCTCAAGCGACTGCCTCCTAGCAACCGTCTCAATGTCAGCATAAGTCTTTTCAATTTTCTCTTGCATTTCCCGCACGCCCCCAGCCAAGGTTATGTCTCCTGTTAGGAAGGCGCTCAGAGCGTTCTCATGGGCAGCGAAGCAAGACGCGTGAAAATCTACGAACAACTTTCGAATATCCTCCGTCAACTTGGTACCTTTCAACTCAATCGTTTTCTGAGCTGCATGGACACATTCGTCTCCAATAGCTTCTACCAGACTTGCAACCAAGCGGTAGTCAAGACATTCGATGGGAGCAACACCTAATTTCCCACTCAGACTCGGGTTCTGAACGATAGTCCGCAAGATGCGCACCAGAAGGAAGTAAAGTCTGTTCCCCTCATCATCACGTGCTACAACGCTCTTTGCCAGTGGCACATCCCCATCCACAAAGGAATTAACCACGTCACGATGCATTCCCACAGCAATCGCATAGCTTCGTCGCAGAATCTTCTCAGGTGGAAACCCCGAAGGTTCCAACAAACACTGCAAAACAATGCTGGAATAGTCCTCTTCCACTATCTCCAAACCAATCAGATGATCGACAGTGCTCTTGACAGTATCTCGGACCTCAAAACTGACGCGATTTCCAGGTTCAATACGAATTATGTCGAAGCCTAGCAAATATTTGCCTATGATTTCACGACTTAAATACGGGCTCGATTTCAAAGTAATCGTACGGGGAGATGGAGCAACGTCATATTCAGGATCAATGAGCAATTTCCCGTCCGCCGTTTCGCTTACCGTAACGAGGGAGCCTCTGTTCAAACCATAATGTTCAGCCCAAGACTTCGGCACACAAACAAAAAAAGTGCCACTTGGGGTGCGCTGGACCTTGCGAACAATACTCACATACATCCCCACGAAGACACGAGCGCGTGCCACCCAGATACTAACGTATCTAAAGATCCCTCGAATATATAGATTTGAATAGGCGTGTTTAGATTGAATGGGAAACCACTATGGGAAAAGACCTTGCAACAAAACCGGAAAACCCGACAGGCGTAGCAGTTTTACAAAGCAAATCGGTGGAAGCCGGCCTAGTCTTCACAGACTCGGAAATATCGGAGGAAATTGGAAACTGCAACCCGGCACTAGTAGCAATTGATGGTCCCCTAGGTTTTCCAGACAGAGATTCTGAGAAGGTCTGATAGAGAAATGATAAAAGGGGGTTGAAGGTCTTTCCTCTGAGCCCTCCAAGCATGAAAACCTTACGACACATGCTATCAGACTAAACAAGTTAATAGCAGAAGAGGGATACAAGACAATAGAAGTGCATCTCACATCAAGACGAAGAAGCTAAGCATGCCATCAAAAGATTGGAGAGCAATTCCGATTATCTTCAAAAGCATGGATTTGGAAGGCGATGCTAACAACGCGAGTCGTCACCTCCTACGAGACCGAAGCAATGACGAGCAAGAAGACCCCATTGTGATCCCTAAAAAGAGGAATTGGAGAGTTGTTCACCTTTGAGCACACCTGAGAAACTGCGGAAAGCCGTTGAGCTAACCATTGCCGCAGGATACCAGCTAGACCAGGAGGCATTTGGATTCTTAACCATAATAGCCGCAACGTCAGACCCGAGTGAAGTAATGAGCGAAGCGATAAAAAAGATGGAAAGCTTAAGCGAGAAACCGCCATTCATTGAAAGAGGCTTCTTGGAGCAATTGCTAGAAAAAGCGAAATCAGCAGAAGAAATAGTGGATATCGCGCCAGAAGAACGAACTCCAGAACTGCCCGAGTCACAGACAAAACAGTTGACAGAGGGGAAGACGTACTTCCACTCCTACGCAAAGGAAGTCGAGGCAGACATTACCATAATCGAAGATCCTAGCACCAAACTGCACACAAGCGGCACTGTCGACGATTTTCTGGCCTATTTCCGAGATCGCTTTAAGCGAACAGAGAAGATGCTGCGACAAAGGATAGACGTCAAAAGCGCTTCATCAGTCTTAGACGCTCTTAAGGCTGCGCCCAAGACGAAGATGAAGATTATTGGCATGGTAACTGAGAAGAGAGAATCGAAACAGCGGACTATCCTATCTGTTGAGGATTTGCAGGCCAATATCACGGTGCTCGTGCCGCAGAACGCCTCTGAAGAGCTAAGGAAAAAGGCACAACTTCTCTTGCTTGATCAAATAGTCTGCCTAAGCGTTGTCAAGACAAGAAGCAACCTCCTGGTTGCTGACGACATAATCTTGCCTGAAGTAGGTCAAAAACAGCCCCACAAGGCCCCGATTCCAGTCTACGCTGTGTTAACTTCAGACATGCATGTTGGCAGTACACAGTTCCAAAGAGAATCGTTCAACCGTTTCATTTTATGGCTGAACGGCAAATACGGAAACGACCAGATGAAGGAAATCGCAAGCCATGTCAAGTACGTTCTGATTGCTGGCGACATAGTCGATGGTGTAGGAATCTACCCCAATCAGGTCAAGGAATTGGCAATCAGAGACGTATATAGGCAATATCGGGTAGCTGCAAAATATATGGAACAAATCCCTGACTACATACAGGTAGTGGTCATACCAGGAAATCACGACGCACCAAGAAAAGCCTTGCCTCAGCCTGCGATTTCAAATGAGTATTTGGAGACTCTTCAAGAGTCAAGAGCTGTTTGCTCTCTTGGCAACCCTTGTTATCTCAGTTTGCACGGTGTAGAAGTGCTGATGTATCACGGGCGTAGCTTGGACGACGTGATCTCCACAGTCCCAGACATGAATCATAACAACCCGGAGAAAGCAATGCGTCTGCTTTTGCAGAGCCGCCATTTAGCGCCAATTTACGGTGCGAAGACCACGCTGTCACCGGAGAGCAGAGATTTCCTTGTCATAGAGCGCGTACCAGACATATTTCACGCCGGCCACATCCATGCGCTAGGCTACTGCAATTACCGTGGGGTTTTGGTTGTAAATTCAGGCGGTTGGCAAGCACAGACAGGTTACATGCAGAGACTCGGGTTTATGCCGACTCCTGGGAAGGTGCCAGTTGTGAACCTTCAAACGTTGGAATCCATGGTAGTTTCGTTCTCCTAGAATAACGTGTATTGAACCGCACCCCTACGAGGATCTCGATTCCGGAGACACCCTCAGCTTCCACCGCCCCTGTGCTTTGAAAGGCATTTGGGCTCGTAGTCAACCAAACGTCCAAGCCTGTTATCACTGGCGAAAACGTTCTTGATGAGACTACGCGCTATTTCAAGTCTTATCTTCTTTGTGCGACCGTACCTCCCCATACTTATGACTTTCGCATTTAATAGGCCCATGGAGTCAAGCTCATTCACTAGCGAGCTTAGCCTTCGCTGGGTCAAGGGGGTCACCCCCATCTCTGCACATAGTTCATTGTAAACCTCGTAAATTTCGCCTGTAATTGCCCTAAGCACGTCAGCCTTGTTCAAGTGGTAGACACTTAGGACGACAAGTTTGGAATGCAAAGTCAAATTCTTCAGGGCTTCAATTACGCGGTTATGTTCAATGTGCTTCTCAGCCTCTCGAACGTGATCTTCGAGCACGACGCTTGCGCCTGATCGCTCCGCAACCTCGCCTGCAACTCGAAGAAGATCCAAAGCTCGCCGCGCATCCCCATGTTCAGCTGCAGCCAAGGCGGAACAGAGGCTCAGCGCTGACTCAGACAGCGCACCTTCACAGAAAGCTGAAGTCGCACGCTCAAAAAGAATATTCCTTAGCTCACTGGCATCATAAGGCCTGAAAACCATCTCCTCTTCGCTGAGAGAACTCAGAACGCGAGGATCCAAAAACTCCTTCAACCGGAGATCGTTAGATATACCAATTAGGGAAACCTTACTGCTGGATAGAGTTTCATTTACCCTTGTCAATTCATAAAGAACACCATCGCCTCGGATCTTTATCAACGCATCAGCTTCGTCCAAAGCTATTATGAATATAACCCTCGACACGTCCAGACCCGCCCTGAAACGATCAAACAACTCTCCCACTGAGAGTCCCGTGAAGGGGACTGAAAGGCCTACACTCTGACATAAGCTAGCGAAGATCCGATATTCTGATCCAACCATCCGGCAGTTCACATAACAGAACTTGACCGGCGCGCTGAACTCCTTTGCTTTGGTCTCGAGATGACTCAGCACATATTTCGCTACTGCCGTCTTGCCAGTCCCAGTCTTCCCATAGATGAAGACGTTGGAGCTGCGAGCACCCTTCAAAGCCGGAGCCACCGTCTCGCCAAGCTGTCTGATTTGCTCTTCCCTGTGAGGCAACCTGTCAGGCAAATAGTCATCTCGTAGGACCTCCCTATCCTTGAATATCTTTGCATTGTTGACGAATTTTTCGAACACGACATCAAGTATGTTAGGTTCAGGCATACATTTTCCCTCAGCAAGCTCCAGAGGTAGCACCTCTCTTTCCAGTTGAAGACATAAGCTCTGTCGTACAGAAAAATGGATGTACCCTACAAGAATCCTAAAACAGAAGCAGCTTGAACGTAGACTAAATCACCTGACATGACTGCCACACCCCAGAATTTCCTGTGGAACTCTTTATTCCTTTGAGAAGTAATGTTGATTTCTTCTTCGTAGAAGAAAATACTCTGAACGGTAAGTATACAAAAATGACTATATTGCTTACTGTTGAACAAATTAAACATACACTACAAAGTTTCACATTACTAGTGCACTGAGTTTGCAGGCCTGAATGTTCCAGTGGAAATCATGGGGTGTCTCGCTAGCAGTTCATCCTTTTTTCAAATATCCTCAGCACCGCCTGCATCCTGTACTTGTTAGTACACTTTCATCGCTAGCTACCTTCGCTTATTTGGCTCGCAGTTTGATAGATTCTCCCCCATATTTTTAGCGCACGCGTGTTCACTTTTTGAGAAGACCTTGTGAAATTAGCTTGATACTGTTTGATTTTCAGCCCTCGTTTCCAAATTATTTACTGCTTTATGCCTGTTTTATGTGAACTAGACACCCCTGCGTTTCTACTGGAGATCAGCTTATTTCCTTCAGTCCTTTCCGGTTCTGTCTTTCAGACAGCTGTGAAGCGTGTGTTGCATAACAGACTGCAATTTATCCTTCTTTTCAGATTTCCTCCCTGAAAAGCGTCCTCTAGCCAGGCGCCGTTTCACCATAACAGCTATAACCTGTGAACTGTAGACTTGTGAACACCCAAGCGTGTTTCGCCAATGCCTACGAGAAAGATGCGCGTCGAACTATTCGATAATGATGGCAATCGGTATACGATAGCGTTCGAAGGGCAAGTGACTAGAGAGAAAGCAGTACGGCTACTAGATTTGGTTGAACTCCTCGGTGGAATGCCTAATGAAGGAGGCAACGCTGAACCAAACCTGAATGTTCTTGGTAATGGACTCTCAAAATATGGCAGGGTTCGAGCGGTTCTCCAAAGGAGCTTTCCTCTCATTTGGTTCTGTTCAAAAGAGGTTCAAAATGCTTATGAGCAGGAATTCAAGGAGCCAATAACACTGAGCACTGTGGCTACGTACCTCTCAAGGCTGGCGACGAAAGGAGCGCTGATGAAGGCCGGGGCTCTTAACAGCCTAAAGTACAGGCTCGTGCAAAGCCCTCCAAAGGCCCAAGTTAAGCAATCAATACACTGATTGGAAGAAACAAGCTCGCGCAGCGTCTAAGCTGCTGCACTTTCGGTCTTCTTCAAAAGTGCTTCCATCTCTTTCTTAACAGTATACTTGAATGGAATTTTGCTAGTATCCCTCTCTAAGTAGCCACCCTCGTAAAGCTTCTTCATCAGCCTTGCCGTGTGCTCGCGACTGAGTTTCACGCGATCCTTGATCTCAGGGGCCGTCTTCGGGCCCTCAGACGCCAACATTTCAAGAACAGACAATTCGGTCTCAGTTAGGGGTGCTAGAGCCTTGTCCCTCTTAAATGGAATCGCAGCCTCAACGTTGGCTTCAGGGATGACGGAGAGTTGCTTGACCTGTTCGTCCAAACCGGAGATTCTTGCTGCAAAATTTGATTGTG
Organism: uncultured Candidatus Bathyarchaeia archaeon; assembly: GCA_964475545.1. Taxonomy (GTDB): domain Archaea; phylum Thermoproteota; class Bathyarchaeia; order Bathyarchaeales; family Bathycorpusculaceae; genus DASPTR01. The sequence continues at coordinate 21,530 of CAYYXF010000001.1, forward strand.
AATTGATGACTTCCCGGACATTTTTGCCAAATTCCTCCAATCTTGACAGCATGCTGTCCTTATCTTGTAGGGCGGTGGAAACTCTGGCATCCATGGTTTGTGTAGCCTTTTGCACATCTTCCATCTTCTTCAAGGTTCCGTCAACCTTGGAAGAAAGGGCTTCCACTTTGAAAGCAGTAGCGTCAATTTTCTCGGCTTCGCGCTGCAATTGTCTACTATAACTCAATACAATGTCTTCTACAGCCTCTCTTGCCTTTTCGTATTCTCTTTGGGCCTTGCGGAGGATCCTATAATACCTGATCGCAGCACCTGCTGTCACAACAATCAAGAAGCTCATAAGAACCGTCAGCATATCTATCACGTGATTTCCCTCCGTGATCTAAGTGTGATTACAGGCAACTCCATCACGTTGCGTCACACATCACACTCATTCCATACGAGATTTAAGTCTTATGGTGTTTTTGCCTGGCTGATGGTCGCATGACGTCACACATCACAATGGGGTCGCCGGCGGGCTCTCTTCGGTGATAAGGAATTGCTGTGCGATAACTGCCCTTTTTCTCGTCCTTTTTGGTTTTCGGGCTTGTCCGAAGCTTTTTTCTCTGTCCGTTTCTTTCGGTGTGTTTTGTTGGGCGTAGCTTGTGATTTGTGACGTCACGGGGACCTTTTTGATGGACTGGAGAGCTGTTTTAGGCTCATTTCTAGCTGTTCCCTGACCATTTCTATAACTTTTAGGTGACTTCCAAGCTCCTCACCCTTGTCAGGTAGGTGCTTGTATGCTTCGAGGTATGTGTGGAGTTTGTTTGCTATCTCAAGGTAGGGGTCAAGAGCCGTGTCTTCAAACACTCCCAAGTAGCCCAAGAGTAGTATAGTATAGATGGACTTTATGACATTCTCTTTGGCCTGTGCCAGAGTCCTGTTAAAGGCTCCGCGGCTTATTTTGGCCTTTGTTAGCCTCAATTGGGCCTTTTCGTCGTATTTCAGCTGTTTCCCAGTGATGCTCTCGGCCAAAATGTCAATGAGCAGGGTTTCGAGCTGTGTCTTCGTTAAGTGGCTGTTTTTGGCCAGTATATTAGTTATGGGGTCGTTTAGGGAGCTATTTATCCACAGTTGGATGTCTTCTTTAAGCTTCATTATTGGTGTCCGTCCGCCCTTTGGAAAGGATACAGTTTCGTATACCTGCTCTGCTTTTAAATCTGTCGCGTTTTGGTGATTTGCACGCCAGCGTTCCTTTCACAAGCATTTTATCTCCTAATAGAGAACGCATATGGAGGAGTGCACATTGCCTTCGGGGTTTGAGCCCGCAGACCGCCTGAAACGCTTGAAATCGTCTGGAATACGCCGCTTTTTCAGTTCGGCGAAGAAAATGCCTGACACTGTCAATTTAAGCGTTGGAGAGTCGGACTTTTGTCCCCCAGAGTATGTGGTTGACGCGAGTGCTCGAGCCGGAGGTGAGGGGAAGATGCATTACGAACCCACCAATGGGTTACCTGAGTTGCGTGAAGCCCTAGCACAGAAGGCGCGTAAGGAGTATGGCTTGGGCTACAATCCGGACAATGAGGTTCTGATCACTGTAGGTGCCAGTGAGGCGATTTTCGCCACATTATTTGGGATAGTGAACCCAGGCGACGAGGTCCTTGTTCCGGACCCAGGCTTTGTGCTCTATGCACCCTGTGTGAGGCTGGTAGGCGGTGTCCCAATTTCTGTTCCGTTGCCGGAGGAGCGTGGTTTCAGATTGTGTGCTGATGATGTGATGTCACTAATCACAGATCGATCACGTGTGATTATCCTGAACTATCCTAACAATCCCACTGGAGGCGTTCTTACATATGGGGAAGTTGTAGCTCTGGCAAAGGTTGCGGTTGAGCGTGATCTGATCGTGATTTCTGATGAGGTTTATGAGAAGTTAGTCTATGATGGTGCTGGGCACCACTGCTTGGCAGTCTTTCCAGGCATGCGAGAGAGAACACTGATTGCCAATTCATTCTCTAAGACATATGCTATGACTGGCTTGCGAGTTGGATATGCTTATGGTCCCAGTGAGCTCACTTCGGCTCCTTGGCTTGTACACGAATACACTGTTACTTGTGTTAACAGCTTGGCACAGTATGCTGCTTTGGCAGCTTTGAACGGACCTCAGGATTTTGTAAAGGATCTGGTGAGGGAGTTTGGCAGACGGCGAAACCGTGTTCACAAGCGGCTCAACGCGATTGGGGGCTTTCGTTGCGCCCTTCCGAAAGGCGCGTTTTACGCGTTCCCAAACATAGAAACGTTTAGCATGTCGTCGGAGCAATTCTCTGGGTCACTCGTGAAAGATGCTGGAGTCATCACGGTTCCAGGTTCTGCCTTCGGCAGCCACGGCGAAGGCTATGTCCAGATTTCCTACGCTGCCGCGTACGAAGTCCTTGAAGAGGCATTGGATCGCATTGAAACTAGGGTCAGGAAATTAGGATGATGCCTTCTAGAGTTCTTCCGCGGCTTCCTTCAGCTTGTCGAATAATTCAGGACGTAAATCTCTCAATGTGGGGACGAACGTCTCAACAGGTGTGATATCGGCGTAGTCAATGTTACCCGTGACTAGGTCCTCCTCGTCATACTTTGCCTTGACAAGGATTTTTCCTTGGGGTCCAACCAGTCTGCTCCCTCCCCAGAACTGCAAACCATCTTCAATTCCCACGAGGTTCACATAAGCAAGAAAAGCGGTGTTTTCTAGGGCCCGTGCCACCGTTAAGGTTTCAAAGAAGGCTCGTCTGACTCCTGGAGACGCTGAAATGCAAACGATAAGCTGGGCTCCCTTCAGCCGTGTAAGTCTGGTTACTTCTGGAAAGAAGATGTCATAGCATATGATTAAACCTATTTTCCCAAGCTTCGTGTTGAAAACTGCTGCCTCATAGCCGGGTCGGAAATACCTTTTCTCCTCGAAGACACTGTGGGTTGGCAAATACATTTTTCGATATTTCCCGATGAAGCCTTGGGGGCCCACGAGGACAGCCGTGTTGTGTATTGTGGCTTGAGTTCTGTTGCTTAGCTCCGGCATGCCGAATACAATGTGCATTCTTGTTTTCTTCGCGATGGTGGCTAGAATGTTGGTTGATGGTCCTGGCACTGTTTCTGCAAGCTCGTAGATTTGATCTCTGACAACGTACCCTGTCAATGAAAGTTCCGGAAATATGACGATGTCTGCGGATTGCATTTTGGCCTCAGTCAATGTCTTCTCCATCTTCTTCAGATTCTCGGCTTTGTCCCCTGCTTTGCAGCATATTTGTGCTAGGCATATCTTGAATTGCTCTTTCAATTGTTACCCTCTCCTAAGCCTGAAATCTACTCCAACTGTGCGATATCCGATTTTCGTTGTCAGCAACATTCGCCTTTTGTGCTCCGCGTGAAGCCACCTTTGTTTGACCTCATGAACAATCTCATGCTCAATATTCAACTGCCCAGCTATAGCCTCTTCCTTCATAAAGTGCTCGAGCCCATACAGAATGAGGTCAAGAATCTCATATTCTAGGCCGAGTTCTCCCTCCGCAGTCTGACCTGGCCACAAGGCAGGTGAGGGCGGTTTATTTACGATTTCTTTCGGTATACCTACATGTCTCGCAAGTTTTTTGACTTGCGTCTTGTACAAGTCCATTATGGGGGATATGTCTGACGCAACGTCTCCCCATTTCGTAAAGTATCCCATCATTGTTTCTGACTTATCTGAGCTTCCGCAAACAATCCTGTTGAGCTTGTTTGCATAATAGTAGACGTAGATCATTCGCGTCCTAGCCTTTATGTTGCCTTTACAGACTCTTTCTCCAGGATCGAAGATTGGGATCGAGTGATAGATGGCTTCTAGGGTTGATGTGACATCACATTCTTCCGCCTCAATTTTGAACTTCTTGGCTACGAGCCTGGCATGACGTGCATCAGTAGCGTTGTATGTTTCCTTCTCTGGTAACATAAGCCCATGGACCTTCTTCCCGCCCAAAGCCAAGGCAGAAAGCGCGGCTACAATGGAGCTGTCAATTCCTCCAGACAAGCCTAGAACCACGCCGTCTGCACCACATTTTTCCAAGTAATCCGTTATGAATCGCATTATCTTCGTTTTTATATCTGGCCAGTCTAAGTCTAGAGTTGAAGGTGTCAACTCCAAGGAAATGCAGCCTCAGTGTTGTATGGCTGTGGTGGGGTATTTAAGGACAAGCTAAACGCGTGGAATTCTCATTTAGGTCGAATTATCAATCGCTGATCACCATTACTACTTGCGAAAACCCAGCGTCCATTGTCCTAACATTTTTAAAGGCAAACATAAAATACTGGAGCAGAGTGGATTCTAGGGCATAGAAGGATAATGAAAAATGGGGCGAAGAAGGAGAAAGGTTGTTCACATCCCCAAAAAGCGGTTACCCAAGCTTTTTTCTTGCCCAAAGTGTGGTAAGGAAACCGTAAGGGTTGAAATATATCGCGATCAAAAGCGCGCTATAGTGGCTTGCGGTGGTTGCGGCGTAAAGGAAGAGTTCCCGATCAAGCCCGTGCAGGGCGAGATTGACGTGTACTGCATGTTTACCGACAAATTTTACGGAAGTCCGAGAAGACCTTCAGCGACCGAAATTGCAGGTGCATGATAAGCTGATTTCCATGACAGGCCCTGTCGAGAAATCTCTGCTCGAGCGCATAGCGTCCGAGGGTTCTATTCACATAACTCTGATTGACCCGGAGAAAGCGACGCCTCCACAGGCTTCCAGAATCGCGATGAGGGCCAAGGCAAGCGGCACTGCGGCTGTCATGGTTGGTGGGTCAACGTTTGTTTCAGCGGCCCATCTGGACGATGTGGTTAAAATCGTTAGGCGTACAGTGGATATTCCTATAATTCTTTTCCCAAACAATATCACGGGCATAAGCCGCTACGCTGACGCCATCTGGTTCATGTCTCTTCTGAACTCGGTTGACCCGTACTTCTTGATCGGCGCCCAAGTTCTAGGCGCACCGCTTGTAAAGAAATACGGTTTGGAACCTATCCCACTTGGCTACGTAATCGTCGGAGAAGGGGGTACGGCTGGTGTTGTAGGCAAGGCGGTCCCAGTTCCGTATAGTAAACCTGAACTTGCCGCCGCTCATGCTCTGGCGGGGCAATATCTAGGGATGCGGTTCATATATCTGGAAGGAGGATCGGGGGCTAGAGTACCCGTGCCGCCGGGAATGATCCGTGCTGTCAAGCACTACATTGATGTTCCTCTAATCGTCGGAGGAGGCATACGAACTAGAGGGCAAGCCTTGACGGCAGCATCTGCCGGTGCCGACGTAATAGTTACTGGCAACATCGTAGAAGACGGCGGAGTGAAGCGCAAAGTTTCCGAGATCATCGAGGGCATAAGACACCGAAGAGAATGAAGATCAAAAGACATGGAAAAACCGCTTCACTACCCTGGATTCATGTGAACCAAGACCGGCATCATAACCATTACATTGCCATCAGCGCAGTGAATACTTGAGGAGATTGTAGATCAAGGTGAGGCACAAGGGAAGAGTGATTCACGCTCTTTCTGTGTAGAAACAGAATGGAATACTGGCGCTTTCTGGACTGCTTTTTGATTTGTTCTTGTCAGAATATAGAAATAAGCTCTGGAAGCAACTAGAACTCAGGGGGAAGTCTCTTGGGGCTTCAGATGAGCGAGACATACAGGCAATACACTGAGAACTTGGAAAGCAGGCTTGGGCTGATGCATACGCTAAGTGATAAAGCAAGGGAAAAGGGTCTTGACCCAGCGCTGAAGACGGAGTGCAGGCTGGCAAAAGATCTAGCGGATCTTGTAGAAGGCCTTGTGGGACCACCTGGCGTTGCTGCAAGCATCAGGGAATTGAGCACAAAGCTCCCAAGAGAAGAGCTAGCGTTCAAAATCGCTGAAGAAATAGTCTATGGTAAGTTCGGACATGTGGAACCTGAAAATGCTGCAAACCAGGCAATACGCACAGCTCTCGCAATATTCACCGAGGGCTTGACCGCAGCGCCACTGCAGGGAGTGGCGAAAGTTGCAATCAAAACAAATCATGATCGGACGCGCTATCTTGCCGTTTATTTTGCAGGTCCAATGCGATCCGCCGGCGGCACGGACCAGGCACTAACATTAGTCGTCGCAGATTTTGTGCGCCGGCTGCTCGGGCTTGAACGCTATAAGCCCACAGAGGACGAAATCTCACGGTTCATTGAGGAGATAAGACTCTACGAGCGATCTGTGACCAGGTTTCAATACCACGTCTCAGATGAGGAACTTCGAAAGGCACTTGAATGGATTCCAATAGAAGTCACTGGAACAGAATCAAATCCGATTGAGGTCTCGTCTTTCCGAAACCTTCCACGCATAGAGACCAACCGAATAAGAGGAGGCGCACTCCGCGTTGTAAATGATGGCATCGTCGGACGCGCCCCAAAAATCATAACGATAATAGAGCGACTTGGTTTCCAAGGATGGGATTGGCTGAGGGAGGTCCGAAGAAAATCTGAAAAGAAATCTGCAGGGTTCATGGATGAAGTTATCGCCGGTCGTCCAATATTCTCTTTTCCATCCAGACGTGGGGGGTTCCGCTTAAGGTACGGCAGGGCCCGAAACACTGGATTGTCGTCGGTTGGGATTCATCCGGCGACCATGCTTGTTCTTCAGGGGTTCCTTGCTGGCGGAACGCAACTCCGTTTAGAGCTTCCAGGGAAGGGCGGAATCGCTGTGCCAGTGGACACGGTGGAGTCGCCTGTAGTCCGTTTAAGGGATGGATCAGTCGTCCGCGTCTCGGTTGGCAACTTCGACAAGCTGAAAGGTGACATTGAGAGAATTCTGTTCCTAGGCGACATTTTGATCAGCTTCGGCGACTTCCTATATAACAGTCAAGTTCTCGCGCCTTCCGGGTACGTTGAAGAATGGTGGACGAGCGACTTGCAAAACGCTATCGCAGTGCGGTTCAATGGAAGCCTTGAAAACGCCGCAGAAACTGCCAGGGTTCCGCCGGAGAGACTGAAGGATTTTCTTAAGGGCCCCTTCACGTGCAAGCCCACCGTTGAAGAGGCCATAGCCTTGTCGTTGGCATTACCTGTGCCTCTACACCCGCTTTTCACGTTCTTCTGGTCAAATCTCTCCTCAGTTGAAGAGCTTCAAGTGCTCAGAAAATGGGTTCTCAATTCCAAACTGCAGCGTTCAGCAGGTATAACTATTCAGATCACAGGCGAATTCGACACTAATGTCAAGCAAGCAATGGAGCTGCTGTATCTGCCGCACAAGGTTTCAGAAGGCAAGATAATCATCGAAGGCGAGGATGCCCACGCTTTTGCTTCTTGCCTAGGCCACGACCATACTACTGCTGCGGACCTCTCTGCAGCCAAGTCAGTTTCAGACGCGCTCTCTCTGGCTTCTGGCATTCAAATAAGAGAGAAGGCCCCCACCTTTGTAGGCGCCCGGATGGGAAGACCTGAGAAGGCGAAAAGACGTGAGATGAAGCCTCTGGTACACGTGCTCTTTCCAGTCGGCTTGTCTGGAGGCTCACATAGAGACCTTGTTGAGGCGGCGGGGCACGGACCAACGCTTGTCGAAACAGTCAAGCGCAAGTGTCCAAGCTGCAAGACCTTTACTTCCAAGGTAAAATGCCCCTCATGCGGCTCTGAGACTCTTCCTGACAAAATCTGTCCTCGATGTGGAAAGACCCTAAAGGAAGATGAATGCCCGGTTTGTAAAGTGCCAGCAAGGCAGTATCAGAAACAGGCTGTTAACTTCAAAGAAATGCTTGAGAGTGCGTGCACCGGGTTAGGCGTTTCTGTTCCGAAGATTCTAAAGGGTGTCAAAGGCTTAACGAATGATACGAAGACTCCTGAGAGCATTGAAAAGGGCGTGCTTCGCGCGAAGTACGACTTGTCGGTTTACAAGGATGGAACAATCCGTTTTGATGCCACGAACGCTCCGTTGACACATTTCAAGCCTGCCGAGATTGGAGTTCCAGTTGAAAAGCTACGCGAGCTTGGCTATACTTGCGACGTCTACGGTGCAAAGTTGACAGAGGCAAATCAGACATGTGAACTGAGACTGCAAGACGTTGTTATCCCAAGGAAGAGCGCGAGCTACTTCATGCGAGTGGCTAACTTCATGGACGAACTGCTGGTGAAAGTCTACGGACTTCCTTCTCACTACAACCTCAAAAACACGGATGACCTTGTTGGACAGTTGATAGTCGGTTTGGCTCCGCATACATGTGCAGGAATCTTAGGTCGCATAATAGGATTCACAAGCCTAAGCCTCTGCTATGCACATCCAATTTGGCATTCAGCTAAGCGGAGGGACTGTGACGGGGACGAAGACGCACTAATGCTCGCTTTGGACACTTTGATCAACTTCTCACGCGCTTACCTGCCTTCGCAAATAGGCGGAATAATGGATGCCCCCCTTCTTTTAATCCCGGTTGTCAACACGGAGGAGGTACAGAGGCAGGCTCATGATTTTGATGTTGCAGCAGCTTATCCATCTGAGTTCTACGGCAAAACCTGTGAGAAGGCAGAAGCTAGACAGGTAGCTCCAACAATAGACCTGATCGGATCACGTCTGGGAACTGAAGCGCAATTTGAAGGGTTCAGCTTTACAACGCCGGTGTCCAATATCAACATGGGAAATGTCGAAAGCTCATACAAACGGTTCAAGACAATGGTTGAAAAGCTTGACGGTCAGCTTGCATTGTGCCAGAAAATTGAAGCAGTAGATGCCAGGAAAGTTGCACTTAAGGTCCTGACCACACACTTCATTCGGGACATTGCTGGAAATCTGCGGGCCTTCTCCACTCAGGCTTTCAGATGTAAGACTTGCAACAAACGTTACCGGCGGATTCCTCTGCGGGGCAAGTGCCCAATCTGTGGCGGACAATTGACTTTAACCGTTTATCGCGGAGGCATCGAAAAATACGTAGAAGTAGCGCTGCAGTTGATTGAGAAATATGGATTGCCACAGTATTACGCTCAGAGGATACTGCTAATGAAAGAGGAGATTGGAGCCATGTTTGAAGGCAAGAAGCCGAAGCAAATCAGCTTGTCAGACTTTGTATGAACAAGACTTTTCTATACAAATAACCTACTTGATAGCAGATAAGAATGGTCAGAGAAATTTGGCATCCCAATGCCTACTTGTCAGCAATAAGGAACATCAAACTTGGTTTGAGGGCTAGAACCAGAATACTAAGCGCGTTGGAGAAAAATTCTAGCGATGCCCGAACCATTGCTAACGAAACAGGAATGCATTATGGAGTTGTCATGCACCATCTGAAGCTTCTTGAAGCGGAGGAAATTGTTGAGCGGAAAGGCAGCAAGCCGTATGTCTGGATGCTCACCGGCGTCGGTCAGAGACGCTTGCTGAGCACGCCCTAAAAGGTACATTGGCAGGGTGAACACTTACACTTAGGACATTTGTCGTTGTATTTGCTGAGAGCGGCCTTCTCCAGATCCACATTGACAACATTTGCCAACGAGGCCAACCAGGCAATAACGTCTGCAAATTCCCTCTCCAGTTCTTCCTTGTTTCCATTTTCTAAGGCTTCGCCCAGTTCTCTTGTCTCATCTGCAAGCCAATCATATGTCCCCTTGCTGCCTCGCTTAGAGTCTCTGTGAAAATACAGGCGATGCATCATGTCCTGAAACTCTCTTATGTGCATACTTCCCACCACTTCAATGGAATAGACGCTTCCTGAGATCCTTGTTGCTTCTTCTCCCACTCTGTAAGTATTGGTTCGAAGCTATCAGTCGACCATTGATTTCTGATCTTCAGCTATGTCTTCTTTTGTATTCACGTTCGATTCTATAGGCAGGATCACGTGTCGTTGGGCATTCTAGCGGATCTTCATATACTTGTAGGCTTCTGTCTTGTTCTCAAAGCAGTAATGTACTTTTTGATATTCTTTCCTGAACTCTGCAACGTCAAGTCTCACCTTCTCTAGTGGCTCCTTGTCTATTATGACGCGCTTGACAAACTCCGCTATCTGAGCCATTTCTGGTTCTTTCATTCCAAGCCTTGTGACCTCTGAAACGCCCATCCTTATGCCTCCCGGATGCATGAAATGTCTTCCCTCCTTAATGTCCCATGGCAGCAAGTTCCTGTTTATGATTATGTTTGCCTTTTCCAGCGTCTCCTCGATTGTGCCACCGTCTCCGTGCTTTGTTATGTCTATCAGGATAACGTGCGACTCTGTGAAGCCCTTGTGTTCTGCTAGAACGTTGAATCCTTTCTCGTAGAGGGCTTGGGCCAGAGCTTTAGCGTTTTTCACTATCTGGCTTGCGTATTCTTTTCCGAATTGAAGCATTTCGGCGCATGCAATTGTGAGGCCTGCAACTTCGTGAAGATGATGGTTGCTGACCATTCCTGGGAAGGTTGCCTTTTTTATTCTTTCAGCGTTCTTCTCCCAAGACAAGATTCCGCCATGTTGGGGACCGAAAAACGTCTTGTGCGTACTTAAGCTTACGACATCTGCGCCTTCTTTGAGTGGGTCTTGGAATTGCCCTCCCGCAATTAGTCCTGCAACATGTGCTGCGTCGTATCCTGCGGTTGCGTTCACTGAATGGACGGTTTCAACTAGCTCTTTGACGGGGTGTGGAAACGGGAAAACGCTTGCGCCGAACATGACAAATTTCGGCGGCTTACCCTTTGCGCCAAGTTCTTGGATCTTGCTCTTTGCCTTGTCAACGTCAATGTTCAATTCCTTGTAATCCAAAGGTAGGTATTCAACGACTAGACCTTTAACAGCGCCTGCTGTTCCTCCGAACTCTTTCTTTCCTGATGTTATGTGCCCACCGCACGGGATGGATAGTGCCAGAAGAATGTCACCTGGCTCCGTAAAAGCGGTGTAGACGGCTAGGTTAGCGACGACTCCTGATATGGGTCTGACGTCTACGAATTCGGCGCTAAAGAGTTTCTTCATCAGCTCGATGCATTTGAACTCGACCTGGTCTATGAAGCGGCAGCCTGCATAGACTCTTTCTCCAGGCCACCCTTCAGCGTAGCGATTTCCAAAATCTGTGATGAGGGCCTCGCGTACGGCTGGGCTTGGAATGTTTTCGCTTGCTATGAGCGGGATGCTTTCCTGAAACCACTTATGATGCTGTTGCAGAAGATCAAAAACGTGATCATACTCGTCTCTGGGTGTAGCCATTACAAGCACCTTTGTATCAGACTATCGCTTGTTCAAAAATTAAAAACCTTTCGAAACAACATAACCTTAATAATAGAGAAAATGCTAGGAATTAGTTGCCAGATCCAAGAGGTCTCCTAGATGAGCAGAAAGAAGAAGAAGGAAAAATCTGCCCCAATGCCAGCTGCGAGTGCTGGACTGTTAAGGTTCTTTGAAGAGGAGACCGAAGGCGTTAAAATCAGACCTGAGATGCTTGTGGTCTTCTCAGTTGCGTTAATAGTTGTGTGCATTCTGGCACATGTGTTCTTCTGAGGCTGACGTGCTAGCGTCTGGCAGGCACATGTAGAACTTCTATTCTTTGGACAGAATTAAGGTGAACAAATATTTCACTTCTTTCTTCCCTGCTTGCAACTTGCGGTATGGGTTGGGCAATTGTGGCCCTTAGAATAATGGCCTCCGCGTCCGAAAGCCATATCCCTGCAGGTTCCCGAGTCACTGCCATCAGAGTGCCTTCAAAACCATAGGCTGGATCCAAAATTACCCGTATGTGATTTCCCACATTCTTCTCCAACATGTGAAATATAGTTAGAGGGATGTTCTGGTCTGGCATGGGCTCCGCAAAACCTTACTGATCAGCAATTCAAGAATAAAACACTTGCTCCTCTTAAGGCCTTCGGCGTCAATGCTAACCTTGTAGGCAACCAGTTCTATTGGAACCTAGCTATCTCAACGTTCATGTCAAAATGCAGAAACCACTTCATCAGTCCATTATCCTTAAGATGTAATAACTGTCTATCTCGGCGGGTTTCACAACATCTTAATATGGTTGAAGAATACCCTCTAGGAAATCCGACCGAAGGGATGGAAGTGGGATCGCACGATTCGTTAACCCAATCTATGGACACCGCAGTTAAGCACTATGCATCATTGTTCAAACTTCCATCCTACAAGAAGGTCGTCTTGTTTCTGGCCTTGATTTGCGTAGGTGGCACCTTGCTCTCCGTAATCCTACTATTTCGCTCATACGAATGGCTGGCTTATGGAGCTCTATTGGGTCTCTCCCTATTCCTGACAACTTTTGTCCTTGACTACGCAATGAGCAAGCTAGCTTTGAAGCGGGACCCAATCTACAATTCCAGACGGATCGCAACGCTTTCCCTTTTCTGCTGGATAATCTGGTTCTTCTTCATATTGATAGGCACAGTAGCCGGCATATTCTACGGTGTGTCATGGTGGGTTAGACTCTGTCTTCTAGGGTTTTCGGCCGTGCTGATTTTTCGCCTAATAGTGTTCAACTCGACATCTTTTGTGGACCCCAAACGCCTCGCTCTAGTCTCTCTACTTCCGCCATGCTTAAACATTACTTCATTCATTGCATTGTGGGCGACGACGGGCCCAACGATAGGCTATACTATTCCACTCCAAGGTATTCTGTTGTTTCTCATTTTCTCTCCAGTTCTGAGCGCAATTGCAAGCTACCTCTTCCTCTATCTCATAGACAAAGTGGCCGACGAAACTCTAGGCGTTCCCGCCTTGTCCCTTCTCAAGGCGTTCCTGCTCAGCTGGATAGTTGACCTTAATGCTCCTTTTGAAGCCTTCTTGGAGAGGTTGGGCGAACAGCAGAATGTCGACCTTGCCTTGTTCAAGTTTGACTCCCCTGAAAGAAGGACATACATCGTTGTTCCTTCTGTCCATCCTGGACCCTTTAAGAATATTGGAAGCAGTATCTTGCCGTCTTTGCTTAAGAATGCCTTGGAAAAGAAGCTTGGGCGCACAGCATGTGTACCGCATGGGCTCTTTGGGCATGAGCTTGATTTGGCTTCGCAGGTGCAGAATCAGAAAGTCGTGAATAGTGTTGTTGATGCAATGGATTTCCAGACCCTGCTGGCGGAGGCTTCGCCTTTTGTCACCGCAAGCAACGGTTTTGCATCTGCATGTTGCCAGATTTTTGGTGATGCTGCATTCTTGTCTGTCACCTTGGCACCTAGGACAACCGAAGACATACCACAAGAGTTGGGTCTGTTCATTCGCCAGAAAGCGGAGCAGCTTGGGCTGGCTTGTTGTGTGGTGGTCAATGCTCACAACAGTATCGACGGAATAAATGGCATGCCTGAAGCTCTTGCTTCCTTAAAGGCCGCAGCGGCTTCTTGTTTGGAGAAGGCGGCTTCAGCGCCTCGCTTGCCTTTCGAGGTTGGGGCCAACACAGTTTTCCCAGAGGAATTTGGTCTCAGAGATGGCATGGGCTATGGCGGGATCACTGCCGTGGTATTTAGAGTAGGGGATCAAAGAGCTGCATATGTGACAATCGATGGTAATAATATGATCTCTGGGCTTCGCGAAAGAATCCTTTCAGCTCTAGGCTCCGCGGGCATCGACAAAGGGGAAGTATTCACGACGGACACGCATTCCGTAAGCGGCATAGTCTTGGGCAGGCGAGGTTATCATCCGATAGGTGAAGTCATGAACCATGAGAAGCTGATTGGCTACATCAAGCAGGCAACCTTTGAGAGCATGGCGAATCTGAAACAGGCCAAGGCTGGTTGCAAGAGTATATCAGTTCCAGATGTCAAAGTCATCGGGAAGGAACGACTTGAAAGTCTTTCACTGTTAATCGACAAAGGGCTCCAAAGGGCAAAGAAAACAATCGTGCCGATCTGTCTTGCCAGCGGGTTTCTGTTGATGTTGCTTTTGCTGTTTGTCTAGCCTAATATTAATATGGCTCGACTTTTAGAAATATCCCGAAGTTAAAGTTGCAACATAGCCCTCTGCCTAGTGGGAGCAGGTGGAACCTGCAGTTACAAGGTGGAACGAGCCGGATTAAGGATGGCGAAAATCACCATAGATGAAGAATACTGTAAGGGTTGCACACTCTGCATCAGCTTCTGCCCCCAAAAAATTATTCGAACTGCCGGTTCAATCAGCAAGAAGGGCTATCACCCGGCGGAGCTTTTTGATCCTGGGGGGAAATGCACAGGATGCACTTTGTGTGCCATCATGTGTCCCGATGCAGCTATCACTGTCTATAGAGACAAGAAGGTTGCAGGTGACAGAAAGTGACCGAGAAAAAGTTCATGGCTGGAAACGAAGCGATAGCTGAGGCCGCTGTCCAAGCGGGATGCAGATACTATTTCGGTTACCCGATAACGCCACAAAACGAAATTGGCGAATACATGGCGTGGAGGATGCCTGAGGTCGGCGGTACCTTCCTTCAGGCAGAAAGCGAAGTGGCAGCCATATACATGGTGTTTGGCGCTGCTGGAGCAGGTGCGAGAGCTATGACCTCTTCTTCCAGTCCAGGAATCAGCCTAATGCAAGAGGGGATTTCCTACATCGCCGCCGCTGAGCTTCCATGTGTGATAGTGAACATGATGCGAGGCGGACCAGGACTTGGTGGCATAGCGCCCTCGCAATCAGACTATTTCCAGGCAACAAAGGGCGGCGGCCATGGAGATTATCACTTGCTTGTGTTGGCCCCATCAACGGGTCAAGAGGCAGCAGACCTTACAATGCTGGCCTTCGACTTGGCCGACAAGTACCGAAATCCGGTTATGATTTTGGGGGACGGGAATATTGGCCAGATGATGGAGCCCATTGAATTCAAGCCGCTAGGCAAGACATCTGCACCCGTTAGGAAAGACTGGGCCATTACAGGGTCTTCAAATGGAGGTCGAAAGCTGCTAAAGACTCTCTTTCTTGATCCTGTAATTTTGGAAAAGCGCAACTTGGTCATTGCTCAGAAGCTTCGCGAAGCGGTTAAGAATGAAGTGCGGCTCGAGTCTTACCTGACTGAAGACGCGGAGGTGGTGATCGCCGCCTATGGGACAGTGGCTCGCATTGCAAAGACAGCTATTAAAATCCTCCGTGAGAAGGGTTTGAAGGTAGGCTTACTGAGGCCAATATCGCTATACCCGTTCCCCTACGAAGCATTTGCCAGGATGGCTGAACGGGTGAAGAGCTTCCTGGTGGTTGAAATGAGTATGGGGCAAATGCTTGAGGACGTACAACTTGCTCTCTGTGGCAAGAGCCAACTGCACTTCTACAGCAGGGTTGGCGGAATAGTTCCAAGCTACGAGGAAATCGTCGGGGAAGTGGAAAGGATCGCCATGGAGGCAAAGTAAAGATGGAAACTGTCTACGAAAGACCAAAGACCCTCACCACCGCAAGCACGCACTACTGCCCAGGATGCGGTCATGGAATCATTCACCGATTAATCGCGGAAGTGATAGACGAGCTTGGAATCCGCGACAAAACAGTGGTCGTCGCTCCCGTAGGCTGTGCCGTGCTCCTCTACAACTACTTCAACCTAGACTCGTACGAAGCAGCGCATGGCCGTGCTCCTGCCATTGCCACCGGGTGCAAACGCGTCCACCCTGAATTAGTTGTTTTCACCTACCAAGGAGACGGTGACCTTGCTGCAATAGGGACGGCAGAAACAGTGCACGCAGCAGCGCGCGGAGAAAAAATCACAACCATTTTTGTCAACAACGCAATCTACGGAATGACGGCGGGGCAAATGGCGCCGACGACACTCATTGGTCAGAAGACCACAACCACCCCTGATGGTAGAACCCCTGAAAGAGCTGGCTACCCCATTCGCATGTGCGAGATGCTGGCCACACTCGAAGGTGCAGCGTATATTGCAAGAGTCAGCGTGAGTAGCCCCAAAAACGTCGTTCAAGCAAAGAGAACCATCAAGAAAGCGTTTGAAACTCAAATCAAAGGATTAGGCTATTCGCTTGTGGAAGTCCTGTCTCAATGCCCGACAAACTGGCATATGACGACTGTTGAATCGGTGAAGTGGGTTGACGAAAAATTGGCTTCCTATTTCCCACTGGGAGAGTTCAAGTCGCCTAAGGAGGGATAGAGATGGCGAAACCAGTGAAGAAAGCCTTCTATGAAGACGTTGTAATGGCGGGCTTCGGCGGCCAAGGCCTTATGTTCATTGGGAAACTATTAGCCTACAGTGCAATGAAAGAAGGTCGGCACGTGACATGGATCCCATCCTATGGGCCTGAAATGCGCGGAGGGACAGCCAACTGCACGGTCGTCGTTTCAAGCGAAGAGATAGGATCACCAGTGACGCCCCACCCTCGGGCGATAATTGTCATGAACAACCCTTCGCTGGAAGCTTTTGAACCAAGGTTAGAGCGCAACGGCTTGCTTCTTCTCAGCAGCTCACTTGTGAATAGACCGACAACGAGAGGAGACGTCAAGATTGTGTCGGTGCCGGCAAGCGAGATTGCAACCTCCGCGGGCACCGAAAGAGCCGCAAACATGGCTATGCTCGGCGCCTACGTTGCCCTTACAGGGGTTGTTGCTAAAGAAAGTATAGTTGAGGGCCTTAAGGAATTGTTTGGGAAAAAGATTGACCTTTTTGAGACAAATGTGCGCGCGTTTGAAGAAGGAATGAAGTTTGCGGAGACGCAGTCGCCCAAGCGGGTCGGCTAACATGAGACAATGGCGACAGCTCGCAATATCAAGCCAGAGCAGCGGTTCCTGCAAGGTATGGAAAGATATAAGAAGCCAAAATTCGTGATATACACTGCCCATCGCAGGTAAACTACCGTCTGCTAGTGAAGAATGGAGGTATAACATGCCAAAACCAAAACAGAAGAAAGCCTCTGAAAAGAAAGAGAAGGCACCGAAAGCGCCGAAACCCGCAGAATCATCAAAGCCACCAAGCCCTGAACCGAAAACGGAGATTAGCGAGAAAGTCGTGTATGTCGGTCAGAAACCAGTGAAGAACTATGTGATCGCTTGTCTGACATCTTTCAATGCAGGCTCGAACAAGATCGTTCTAAAGGCCAGAGGCCGGGCAATCTGCAAAGCCGTGGACACTGTAGAATTGCTTAGGCGAACGTTCTTGAAGGACGCGCAACTTCAAGGCATCAGCATCTGCACGGAGCAGGTGGCAAGAGAGGGAGACAGAAAAGCAAACGTCTCCGCCATTGAAATCACGCTGATCAAGGCATAGCCGCGTGGTTACTTACAGCACTTGTCAGAATTCCAGCGGGTCTTGGTAGGGCAGCGATCGTTTATCTATCGTATTTTTGTGAGAAGAATCATCGTTAGCTATATAAGCCATTCTTTCTAACGGTAGTCTCCGATCGGTGATGCGAAATGAGTGGTTACCCAAAAATTGTTGTTACTCCACCAGGACCCAAAGCAAGAGAATTGGTCAAGAAGGACGAAAGTCTGATTTCTCCATCTTATGGGCGGTTCTATCCGCTTGTTGTTGAGTCGGGCAAAGGTTGCATAATAAAAGATGTTGACGGAAACGAGTTCATCGACTTCAACTCCGGCTTAGTATGCATGAACGTTGGGCACAATCATCCTAAAGTGGTCACGGCCATTAAGAACCAGTGCGACCGCTTTCTACACTATTCAAACACGGACTTCTACTACAAGGAAGTCATAAATTTGGCGGAAAGACTTGCGGAAATCACGCCTGGAACGCCTGACAAGAAGGTCTATTTCGGCAACAGTGGGGCTGAAGCCATTGAGGCAGCGATCAAGCTTGCAAAGTGGCACAGCCGCAGGCAACTGTTCATCGGCTTCATAGGTGCTTTTCACGGGCGCACAGTAGGCGCTTTGTCTTTCACTGCCAGCAAACCCACTCAAAAGCGCTATTTCTTCCCGTTGATGCCCGGGGTCACCCATGTTCCATATGCATATTGCTACCGTTGCCCCTTCAAGCTGACCTATCCTGACTGCCACTACTGGTGCGTGGATTTCATTGATGAGTATGTCTTGCAGAAGTATGTGCCTCCTGAAGACACGGCGGCAATAGTGCTTGAACCCATTCAGGGTGAAGGCGGATATGTTGTTCCACCACCTGAATACTTCCAACGGATAAAGAAGCTTGCAGATAAATATGGTATACTGCTAATAGATGATGAGGTGCAGGCAGGCATTGGAAGAACTGGAAAATGGTTTGCCATTGAACACTGGAACGTTGAACCCGACATCGTATGCAGCGCAAAAGGATTAGCGTCAGGCTTGCCGTTGGGTGCGACAATAGCTAAGTCCAAAGTGATGGATTGGGTTCCGGGATCACATGCGAGCACGTTTGGCGGTAACCCGCTTTCATGCGTTGCGGCGAGCGCCGTTATAGATGTCATACAGGAAGAGAAGCTCATGGAAAACGCAACTAAGCAGGGCAACTACATCATGAAAAGAATGGGCGAGATGAAAGAGAAAAGTGAGATTGTAGGCGATGTGAGGGGCAAGGGATTGATGATAGGCGTTGAAATCGTTGAAAACAAAGAAAACAAGAAGCCGGCCCCACAGAAGGTCAGCGAGATTATGACGCGCTCATGGAAGCGGGGTGTCAACGTCATCACTTGCGGTGCGTCAACGATTAGGATGGCGCCGCCGCTTGTAATCACAAGGGAGCTTGTTGACGCAGCCTTGGACATTATTGAAGATTCGATAAGAGAGGTCGAGAAAGAAGGTTAGCTTGCGTATTCGCATGCAAACCCGAAAACTAACCATAGACGACTATGCAGCAATAGCCCAACTTTGGAAGAGAGCCGGGCTGTCCTTCAGACCGCGAGGGCGAGATAGTAGGGAAGCAATAGCAAAGGAAATGGCGGCAAATCCTGACTTTTTTCTAGGAGCCTTTGTGCAAGATCGCTTGATCGGCGTGGTCATTGTGAGTTGCGACGTGAGAAAAGGCTGGATAAACCGCTTAGCCGTCGATCCGGATCGGAGGCATCGAGGTGTTGCCAAGGCTTTGATTGCGGAATCTGAAAGGATACTCAGAACGCGGGGTGTTAGGCTCTTCTGTGTTCTAATTGACGCTGACAACATGCCGTCAAAGGAATTGTTTAGAAGATGCGGTTATGTTGAGCATCATGACATAACTTACCTCAGCAAGCGTGACAGTGAAGAGGTCTAGCCAGATGCAAGATTGGCTGTTGCCTTGCAGTTCTGACTGCTTTTACGGCGAGAATGTTGGCTTTTGAGCGAGTCCGGGGCATTCAGACTTGCTGGAAAACTGCATATGACTGGTCATGCGGAACGTGATTAGAAGTCGCTCGGTTTTGCTATGACTTCTCTTATTCTCAGATCGAAAAACTTTGCAGCGTTTGCTGGAAAAACGCGAAGTGCTGTGTCAGCGCCCCTGCCCGTTCCAGCAATAGCAACAATGTCTATGTCCATTGGGATGAGCCCTGCATCGGCGGCCATCAGGGTTATTTCTACGCATACTTTAGTTCCTTCTCCCATAAGCCTGAGCACGTTTGCTATCATTTCTAGGGGCTGTATAGTGCCGAAATTCCTGCGTATGGCCCGCTCGGCGCTGCTTAGAGCGTGCGTGCCTGTGAAGATTTTTGCTCCGTTCTTCAGAATTTCATGCTTAAACTCTTCCCGTAGTTCTGGTTTTCCCTTTTCCTGAAATCCACAGAAATGGGTAACTACCACAACATTAAAACCCTTAAACAGCTTGGAAGTTTTGGCTCCAGTCTCGCCAGTCGTTGAAGCAACCACGATGTCTTTAATGCCCTCTTTCTCCACGTATTTTCTGACAAGTTTAAGCAAGGCGTCAGTATTCTGCTTGCCCGTTACTCCAAAATAGGTTGCCTTCTTCTCCAAGCTCATGAGCCATCGCTCGCCTAGGTCTATTTCAGAAAGACTCTATTTATGTGCTTGGGGAGTCTTGGCTAAGCTGGCTTCTTCTTAACGGTTTCCTCTTCAGTCTGGTTCCGCATATTTCGCATGTTTTGGCCTTGCTGTCTGCGGCGTATCTTTTGTGGCAGGCTGGGCAATACCTTATCCATGTCAGACGAACGCGGATGCCGAAGGTTGCCAATGAAGCAAATTCCATGTTCATTTGGTCTGCAACGTTCTGTATCGAATAGTCATCGGTGACAATCAACGGAGAATGGCCCTCTGCCTTGAGCTGAAGTGCTAGCGCCAAGAGCTGGAGGTCAGTCTCTGACAGGAAAAACTTGTCGCCGACCAGAATTGCAGAGGCCTTGACCTTGTCGATGAACTCTTCTTCAGGCGCCCGGACTTTCAGCCTGCCGCTCGCTACTGCCGCTTCGAATCTTACTTCAGGCATAGAGCTTTCTGCTATCTCCTCTTTGACCATTGGAACCGTGTATTCTTCTCCTTCCGATGAAAATGGATCAAGACCTGCTATGAATGCTGACGTGTCCAAAACTGCAACTTTCTTCGGGGTCGTGTGCGTTGGGTTTCTCACCCCGTTGCCTTGAAAAGCAGTCTGCTTTTCAGTCGATGGTAGAAGTCTTCTCTAAACCTTATGAAAGATGTTTCATTTTTGGACCGTGTGACTGTTAGGCTTGGAAGTCTAGAATCTATGATTTGAGTATGTTGGCCGTCGATCAACACGAGCATTCTTTTGGGTTTGTGAACTTCAACTGTCACGCGCGAGTCAGCTGGAAAGACGATTGGTCGGAAATCGGTCAAGGGGCATATAGGTGTTAGAACAAAAGCGTCGACATCCGGATCTAAGACGGGTCCACCTGCTGAAAGCGAGTATCCTGTGGAGCCCGTTTGTGTGGATATCAGCAGGGAATCTGCTTGGCAGTTTAGGATGGGTTCCCCGGTTCTTAGGACACGCATGTAAAGCAGTTTTGCCGGCTCGTCGTGTGTGACTACAACCTCGTTCAATGCGTCTGGAAGTTCAATGTTGTCTGCATTGACGGCGAGCTTCATGCATTTCTCAATCCTGTGTTCTCCCTTCAGGCACTTGTCCACTGCGTCGAAAGCTAGGTTTGGTTCCACCTCGGTGAGAAAGCCTCGAATCCCCACGTTTACTGCAAGGATTGGCGGTTCAGGCTTAGGGAGTGAGAGACAAGCCCTAAGTATTGTACCGTCGCCGCCGATGGTTACTATGAAGTCGGTTCGCATACTTTTCAGAGGGAGAGTCTTCCATTTTGCCCTGATCTTGCCGGCTAGGGTATTTTCCACATAGACTTCTACCCCTCTCTTGCTCAAGTGTTCAGCTAGGTCTTCCACAAGTTTTACCGCTCTCTTCCTGTCAAAGCGGGCGACCAAGCCGGCGCTTTTGAACACGCTTTTCACCATCGACCTATTAGCGGCACCTTAATCTATATATGGGTGTTGTTAAGAATTGCTCTGAGTAAGGGGCTGCGAAAGTTGGTGTTAATGTGACTCGCCCTATTGATGTTGGAAGTCTCCGTGTTGGAGGATACATGATTATCGATGGAGAGCCTTGCCAGATAGTGGACATAACAAAGTCGAAGCCCGGAAAACACGGTTCAGCCAAAGCAAGAATCGTAGCCATAGGCGTTTTTGACGGAGCAAAGAGGCAGTTTGTTAAACCCGTGGACTTGAACACTGAAGTACCAATAATTGACAAGAGGATGGGGCAAGTGTATGCGGTGAACCCTTCAGGCATTCAGATAATGGACCTTGAGACCTATGAGTATTTGGATGCTCCTTACCCAGAAGACGCGGGGTTGAAGGCGAAGCTTGTGCCCGGCGTTGAGATTGAGTACTGGAAAATAATGGGCAGAATGAAAATCGTGAGGAGCAAGTAGCACGTGCGCCATCGTTGACAGCAAACGGGCTATGAACCTCGCCTGAGCTTAGCTTCCAAATTAAAGGAGCAATTTGAAACTCATATTTTGGGGAAAACGGAAAATATCATGACGAGTTGGCGACGGGCTTGATTCTCTACTCAGCAGTGTTTGCTTGCTTCTTTGGGGCATGTTCACTCCACCAGTCCCAGCCGAGCACTTTGAACCCAATATAAAGGACCAGGAGCGTTACTCCCCAGCTTAAAGCGATAGCTGCTACCTGCAGAATTAGCTCTGCCAGAAACGCATGGCTGATCCAAGCGCTTAATGAGCACAGACCTATCAGTATAAGAACGAACATGGTCACGTGGATAGCTCGTTCTCCAGGCATTTGGTCTCACTTGCTAAACGTTTACAGTTTAAGGTCCGTTCGCGTTAAAAGATTTGCCATCAAGGTTTATTTCATTGTGGCGCATAGCATGTTCTAGAGCCGATGATGCTAGAAGAGCCGTCTGACTTGTGACGATACTTATATGGGGCTGAGGCTTCAGCACATTGCTTCGTGCGGGCAGAGTCCAATCCATTTAGGCTCGTTTCACGGGGGGCGCCACGTCATCTTTGGAGAGGAACGTCCTACAGAGGTGCATGCTATGCGCTCGCAGTTGAGCCACTATCATGATTGAGAAAGAACTTGCGCTCAGGCCGCAGATTCTGGTATTCAACTTCTGCGCTTACGTGGCAAGTGAACTTCTAAGATTCCTTTCTTGAGGCTGATTTTCATCTTGTCCATTTTCACAGGCACTGGAATGCGAGAATGACAGTGGAGTCTCTGGAATTCTCCTTTATGGTGTGTTATCCCCATTTCCTTGAAGGTCATTTTTCGTTTCATTTCTGCGGAAATTTCAAGTGTATCCTCATCCAGCGGTTTCACTTGCACCGTCTTCTCTTTTGTAAGAGGGAGGTCAACGGTCACCACGACTTCGGTCGGCGTCACTATCATGTCGCGGAGCGGCTCCATTGTGGAGGCTTTCTGGTTCCAGCTTGGCCTTTCCATTAGCCTCTCTCTCCGCCTTTCAAATTCCTTTTCCAAGTCGTCAAAATAGTCGTCAAAAAGATCCATGACTGAACGTTTTCTCTTGATCGCCATTATCATCTTCCTCCCTACGACACGTATACCGGTATGTCGTACTCTTGGGTCTTCTTCATTTTGGACATCTCTTCCTGAGTTCGCTTCATCACATCTCTAGCCTTTAGCCGTATTTCCTCACCTTTTTCCAAGAGTTTCGCAATGTCCACTTTTATTCCCGTTACCTTCGCCAAACCCTTCAGCACCTCCGCGGCCGCCTCCGGATCTGGATAGTTGACGAAACATTGTGCAAGTAGCGTCATTGCTGGTAAGCCTATTTGGGCACAACGCATGAGCATGATTGCCTGGGGGCCGACCAGGTAGCCTTCCAACAAGGCTTCAATGCCTTTGTCCTGAACCATTTTTAGCATTTCTGGAGTTGACGCGGCCGCAAACACCTTCAATTCCTTCGCATCCTGCCTGTCTTGGATGGGTATACCGCTCAACGAAACCATCATCTTGACCTTCTTAGCCTTTCCCCAATCAATTAAAGCATCAATCACTGGATAGATGACGTCCGCAGCTAATGGCATCTCAGAGACGGCCAGCAGAATATTATGGTTCCCAAAGATCCTTATGCTAGAATGAGGCAGTCCATCGTGTAGGACTATGAGCGGCGGCAGCAATTTTGAATCCATGTAGGCCACCTCGGCCAGGTTAAGCTCTTCCATCAAATGCGAGGCTGCTATCACTCCGACCAGTCCGACGTCTGGGAAACCGAAGAGCATAGTGGCCCCTTGTGGAATCTGCTTCTTTTCTATGATGTTAATCTCACTCAAACGTGATTCCTCAAATACTTAGAAATGTGTTTGCTGTAAAAAGCTTATTGAGAGCAACCTTAAAGGGCAGAATACCTATCTAGAGACTTAGCACTTCAAGTCTGGAGAAAATCATGGCAATAGAACATTTAGGCTCTTCTCTTTACGATGCGATAAAAAAACTCTTCAAAGCATCTGTTATAGACGAGGCTGCCGTCAAGGAGCTTGTGCGTGACATACAGAGGGCTCTGCTACAATCCGACGTTAACGTCAAGCTTGTACTTGAGATTTCAAAGCGAATAGAGGAAAGAGCACTGAAAGAGAATGTTCCGCCAGGAATTTCGAGGCGTGAGCATGTAATAAAAGTTGTTTATGAGGAGCTTACGAGATTTCTGGGAGAAAAAGCTGTCGCAGTAAAGTTTGAGCCCGGAAAAAGAAAGACAATCATGCTTGTTGGCATCCAGGGTTCCGGGAAAACAACAAACGCTGCCAAGCTCGCTAGATACTTCCAAAAAAGGGGTCTCAAATCCGCATTGATCTGTGCAGACACATTTAGGCCTGGTGCCTACGCGCAGCTTCAACAGCTGGCCAACAGAATAAACGTGCCGATATACGGCGATGTGAAAGCCAAAGACTCTCTGAAAGTGGTAAACGAAGGACTAAAACAGTTCGCAGACAAAGACGTGATAATCATAGACACTTCTGGTCGTCACAAAGAGGAACAGGAATTAATCAAAGAAATGAGAATGCTTGAGAACAATATTAGGCCGGATGAAGTAGTGCTAGTGATCGACGGAACAATCGGCCAGCAGGCACTGGCTCAGGCTGAAGCTTTCAACGAGGCAACACCAATAGGCTCAATTCTCGTAACGAAGCTGGATGGTTCAGCAAGGGGAGGAGGGGCGCTCTCAGCAGTTGCGGCAACTGGGGCACCTATAAAGTTCATCGGAACCGGAGAGAAAGTTGAAGACATCGAGCCTTTCGTTCCCTCCCGGTTTGTTGGGCGACTTTTAGGCATGGGAGACTTGGAGACTCTGCTTGAGAGAGTGCGTGACGCAGAAGTTAAGGTTCCTCAAAAGAAGGCTAAGGCCATTCTCAGCGGCAAGTTCACGTTAACAGATATGTATGAGCAGTTTGAAGCCATGAAGGGAATGGGTACATTTCGAAAGCTTCTGAAAATGATACCTGGCATGTCTTATGACATACCCGAAGATATGCTAAACACCGCTGAGGGCAGGCTGGAAAAATGGCGTGTGATGATTCAGTCCATGACTCCCCAGGAAAAGGAAAATCCGAAGATCTTCAATGCCTCAAGGATGAAGAGAGTGGCCAGAGGTTCTGGAACAGGCGAGAAAGAGGTGAAGGAACTCCTGAAGCAATATGTAATGATGCGCCGTATGCTCAAGACTCTCAGGAGAAAGAAGAAGCTGCCCTTTTTTGGAAAAGGTATGCCTCTTGACTTGAAATAGTTGGAGAGGTCTAGAAGGTCCTTCTATGAGTGTTCTGCAAGAATCGCTAAGAATGATCGAAAAATATCCTCTGTGCGATAATTGCTTGGGAAGACAGTTCGCCCTGCTCGGGCACGGAGTTGAAAATGGCGAACGTGGAAAATCAATAAAACTAGCCTTGACATTAGAGGCCCACAGAACGTCTCTCAGCAGCAAAGAGGCTGTGAAGATTCTTAAAACCCTCGCCACCAACGGTTTCTCAAGAACGGCACAAGAAATACTGCAGAAAATGAAGAAACGTGTCCCAAGCAAAAGCTTTCCGAAGAAATGCTATCTTTGCGAAGACAGATTCGAAGAAATTGAACGCATGGCAAAGAAGGCCCTAACAATGCTAAAGCCATATGAATACAGCAACTTCCTGGTAGGAATAGAATTGCCTATAGACGCGGCTGAGCGCGAGGACGAGTTCAAAGCCGAGTTCACAGTCGAGCATGGAGAGAGCATGCGAAACGAACTTGGACGACTGATAGGGAAGAGACTTGCCCAAGAAAACGGAAAAACTGTGGAGTTTATGAAGCCGGAAGTGGTTGTGCTTGTCAATCCATACACTGAGGCAGTGAAGCTCCAAGTGAACCCACTATTTGTCGCTGGACGGTACCGAAAGCTGGTCAGGAATATTCCACAATCAAAGTGGTTCTGCTCAGATTGCCGAGGGCGAGGCTGCGAAAAATGCAACTGGACTGGCAAGATGTATCCACAGTCAGTAGAAGAAATCATTGGAAAACCCTTCTTAGACGCGACAAGTGGTGTAACCTCGTCATTCCACGCGTCTGGAAGGGAGGATATCGACGCTCGCATGTTAGGAAATGGACGACCATTCGTAATTGAAATAACAAGGCCTAAACAGCGCTTCTTAGATCTTGAGAAGCTTGAGAAGGCCGTAAACGCCCATGGAAAGGGGAAGGTCAAAGTTTCAAACTTGGGGCTTGCAAACAAAGACGTTGTGAGAGGGTTGAAAAGGGCGGAATCAACACAGAAAGAATATCGTATGACTGTTGAATTCGAAAATGATGTCAGGGTCAAGGATCTGGATCTGTTGAAAGAGAAGCTAAAAAACTCCATGATCGCTCAGAAGACTCCGATTCGTGTTCTGCATAGGCGTGCAGATCTAACGCGGGAAAAGTACATATACGACGTGAATATAAAGAAACTCTCGCCCAAAAAGGTTGAGATGAAGCTACGTTGCCAAGGAGGGCTTTATGTTAAGGAGTTGGTGACTGGAGATGAAGGAAGGACAACGCCTAGCGTTTCAGAGATCCTCAAAAACAAGGGCAAACCCTCGAAACTTGATGTTTTGAACGTGATTATGGGAGATTCGGGAAGGTAAAAAGATGAGAGGGTCAAAGGGTTATCGTTCAGGTGCACGGCGACTACTGACAAAAGAACCTAGAGAGCGCGGGAAAATCAAGCTGAGCAAACTGCTGCAGGAGTATCAGCTTGGGAGCCGTGTTGTCGTTAAAATCGACCCAAGCGTCCAAAAAGGGATGCCGCATAGGCGCTATCACGGCAGAATTGGCACTGTAACCGAGAAGCGTGGACGAAGCTACGTTGTGACCGTTTCCCAGGGAGACACAGTAAAGGAAATTATTGTCAGACCCGAACATCTGGAACCGTTCAAGGGTGATTAGAATGTCGAAAGAAAGCGTTGCGGAAAAGAAGCTCACGCTTCCACAAGTCAAGAAGCTGCTGGAATCAGGCGGTGAAGAGAACTTGGATCAACTGCAGCGCCGAACGTTTGATTACGTGTCCAAATTTTCCAAAGTGAGCGTTGAAGCAGCCGAAAAATTGGTGGAAAGACTTGTAAGAGAATTCGGCTTGGAAGAGGAAGAGGCAGTCCAAATAGTCAATTGCATGCCGAAGACAGTTGATGAGTTGAGAGTTTTTCTTGCTGGCGGTCGCAAGATTGTCGATGTCTCAATAATGAAGACCATCGTCAGCCTCCTGGATGAACATCAAAAGGCGAAATAGCCAGAGCGGTGGTCTAGCAACCATTTTTTAAGCAACAAAAACGTAAGATAGAGGCTAATATGACCATGATGGAGAAGCGGTACGAAGAGTACGCTTACGTTTTAGATTTCCTGTCACACGGCCGCGCTGGAGTACGCCCAACTGGAAGAGCAGGGTATCGAGCGGGAGCTCTAGTTCAGTTGATGGGCGAAGAGTTCTTCACGCTGTTAGAAGCCTTAGTAAAGGACAGCGTAACGTTGAAGGCTCAGGACCGCGTCTACGTCGGAAAAGAACCGCGCGAAGAAATCACTTACATCATTGGCAGAATAGGATACGACGAGCTGACAGCCACCGCGAAGATGGAAATATCAGCAGTCATAAGCAGAATAGTACTGAGCCGCGAAAACTGGTTCATAAATTTCTTCAATAATGCAAGAGCAATAACGCCGAGAATGCACGCGTTGGAGCTGATTCCTGGAATAGGGAAGAAATACATGTGGCAGGCCATAAATGAACGTGAAAAAAGACCTTTTGAAAGCTATGATGATCTACAGAAACGCACAGAGCTGCCTAATCCTGTCAAATTGATAACCAAGAGAGTCATGGAAGAACTGTCAGGCGACAGCAAATACAGACTGTTCACAAGAGCCCAGTAGTGTAGCCGAACTTGTCCACGAGTGATATGAGCCTCCTAGAAAGAACGAAGCTTCTGCTTCGAAGATATCGAATCTCTCCGAACAAGCTACTAGGGCAAAACTTCATGATTGAGCCTTCAATTTTCCAAAGCATGAGTGACTATGTCTCATTAGACCAAGATGACGTGACGTTGGACATTGGCGCGGGTCTTGGCTTCCTCACACGTTTTCTGGCGGAAAAGTGTAGAAGTGTTTTAGCTGTTGAAGCAGACGGTAGGCTTGTGACGGTTCTACGCGAACAACTTCAGGATTTGCCGAAGGTTACAATAATCAAAGGTAACGTGCTCAAAATTCAGATTCCAGAATTCAACAAAGTCGTGTCGATTCCCCCTTACCAGATTTCTTCGCGCCTTCTCTTGTGGCTCTTCAAAAGGAATATCGCCTCTTCAGTTTTGATCCTTCAGAAGGAGTTTGCGAATCGCCTAATGGCTCCAGTGGGAAGCGAAGACTATGGATGGCTAACAGTTCTCACATATTATAATACAGAGTGTGAGCGCTTAGATTTCGTGCCAAAGTGGGTGTTCTATCCACAGCCTGAAGTGGATTCGACCATCGTGCGCTTGAAGCCGAGAAAGCATTCACCTTTCGAGGTGACCAACGAAGCCCTGTTTACCAAGTTGGTGCAAAGCATTTTTGCTCAACGCAATAGAAAAGTCAGAAATGCTATTCGCCCGTTTCTGAAAGGCGTGCTCGCAAGAACTGACGAAGATGCTGAGACTATTGCTCAAAGGCTTCCGCATTGCAGTGAACGGGTGAGACAGCTGGCGCCAGAAGATTTCGGAGCGTTGTCTAATGCCATTTCCAGCTAAACAAGTGTTCTTTGCCGACTACGTCTTCAATGTCCCTGAGAATGTCTACGTGCCCGCCGAGGATTCATTTCTCTTTGCTGAGAACCTAGCGGTTGAACGAGGCGACTACGTTCTTGACATCGGAACTGGATGCGGAATCTTGGGCATAGTCGCAGCAACGAACGCCGCCAAAGTTGTCGCCGTGGACATAAATCCCCACGCGATTAGGTGCGCAAAAGAAAACGCGAAGCTGAACAACATGATCGACAAGTTGCTCTTAATACAAGGAGACTTACTTTCCGCATTGAGAACAGAAGAAAGATTCGATCTGATCCTTTTCAACGCTCCATACCTTCCAGCAAGCCATACTAAACACGGATCTTGGCTTGAACGCGCTTGGGCAGGCGGAAAGAATGGCAGGCAAGTCATAGACAGATTCATCTGCCAATTGCCAGATCACATGATGCCTGACGGTCGAATCCTACTGCTGCAATCAACACTGTCCAATCTCAACAGAACTGTGGAGAGCTTCAACGACGGGGGTTTGAAAACCCGAATTATCGCCTCACAGAATTTGCCGTTCTTCGAGTCAATAGCTCTGATCGAAGCAAGACACAGTTGAGCAATCTATTCAAGCTTGAAAAAGCATCGGGTTAATCAAGGATTTTCTGCATTCTCAACTCATCTCTCACTGGTAGTCCGCCGATGCCCGGCAGGATCTGACCGTGCTTCTCTGCTATGACGTTTGGTTTTACAGCAAAAATCTGAAAGCCTAACGACTGGTAGAACGCTAAGGCTGGTAGATTGTCATTTGAAGTTGAAACCAACAGCTTCCTATTTCGTGATCCTCTAGCCTCTGCTTCAACCTTCCCGATCAAAGTATTACCAATCCCAGAACCCTGATATTCAGGTCGCACGCCCAAGGCTATAATTATCAAGTTGTCCTCATCTTTAGCAAAAGAGACAAACCCCGCAGTCTTCCTGCCTATTTTTGCTACGTATGCTAGTTGCTCGGAAACGTTGAATCTTCTGTCGAAGGTGAGCTGTTCCTCTTCTCCCCAAAATCGTCTGACGAACTCTCTGATCTCCTCTTTCTCTCTTTTTGACGAAAGCCTCTTAACAACATGCCTTGCCTTGTTTTTCGCTAAGCATGAAGGGCATATTATCCGCTGTTTTGCATGTCCTTCACATACAAGCGTGCCACAACCACCGCATCTGTAAACTGCGGCATTCCCGCAGTATTTGCAGTTCAATGGATTCATCTTCTCTTCACTTGTTTTGTCGAAAAACTATATAACGTGAAAGGTTCAGTATTGTAGGAAAGCTTTGGGGGAGGTCTAACGCAATGTGCGTGTTAGGCAAGGACAAGCTAAGAGAGCTTATTGAAAACTACAAGTGCATATACCCGTATGATTACACCTTGCTCGATGGAGACGGGTATATTCTAACAGTCAAGGAAGAAACGACCTTGCACTATCTAGAACATAAGAACCTGATATCATATGAAGTGGTTTTTGTCCCGCCTAACTATGTGGCTCATTTGACAGCCAAGAGTAAATACGGCAGAATGGGGCTGTCCTTCTTGAACGCTGCAAAAGTTCACAGCGGATTCGTAGGAAGACTGGCCTTGGAACTAGTAAACTTGAGCAACGAGCGGCACCCAATTACAATTAAGCGTGGAGACCCTTTCATGCACATTGAATTCGTCACTCGAGAAGGTCTACCGGCACCCTACAATGGAGAATACCAGTTCCAATACCTGACTGATGATGAAATGCAGATGTACATACCAATTATGAAGAAGGTTTTCCCGAATTACGATGAGCTTGCCAAAATGTGGTTCAAGAACAAACGATTGTTGACATGACCAGCAAGAGCAAGCAAATGTTACATTGTCTCTTAACATCCGATTCTACTTCTGAAGAACAGTAATTTCACGGCCGATCTTGTGCCTTTTTTCCATGTCGACAAAAGATGATATTCTCGTCAATTCCTCAACTGATGAAGCCTTACTGGCAAAGACTTCCTTTTCGAATGGTTGGACTATTTTGAAACCTATTGCTTCTACTTTGTCTTCGAGGTATACGGTGACGAAGCTTCCGGAACGTGTTCTCACATAAGGGGTTACGAGGACAAGAGTTCCATCGGCTTTTAGTGCCTTGTAGGCTCCTTTTAGGAAATCATAATATAGAGGGTTCAGCTTGTCAGTGATTCTTTTTGCGTATGACTCGGTAGGGAGGTGGCGCAAGGCTGGTCCGAGATCGGGTTCTGTCACGATGCAGTCCACTGTTTTCTCATTGATTTTCTCCGTCAGCTTGCGCGAGTCTCCTTGCAGGATTGTGTACTTCGCCTGTCCCAGATCGTATTCATTTCTTAGCCAATCAAGATTCTTGCAAGATGCTTCAATACACCATGGGTCTATGTCGATCCCAATCACTTGTGCCTCTATGAGCAAGGCTTCTTGCAGAATTGTGCCTACGCCGCAAAAAGGGTCGAGTAAAACTTTTCCAGGCAAGCACTTGGACAAGTTTACCATGATTTTGGCTAATCTCGGCGGGATTGAGAAGATCTTTCGTTGTACAGGCCTGCACACGTCTCTTTTTTGGAATTCAAAAGGATTATGAACGGCTAAGGTTCTTGATACAAATGCATATTCTCTTCCTATGCAAAATAGTATCTCTACGCCTTCCTCGATTAGCTTCTTTTTCAGCACTTCAACGTGGGTCAGCTGTGGAAACTCTCTGCTCTTAGGAAACCCCATGAACTTGGCTTTCGCTCCCCTCGAGGCCAACTCGTCCTTGAAGCAACTTCCCACAAACCTCTGCATCTTCTTAGAAAAACGGAGAAGACGAGGGTTCTCGAAATATAGACTGACCCCAAAGATGAACCTAGTTGGATACGTTTTAAACAAATCGCCAAAGACGTTGTCAGACTGAAGGCACATCCTAACCTGCGCGAGAGCCCGCTTCTCCGCGTGGAGGAAGGCGTCTTCAATTGCTTCCGAAGGAATTTGGGATATGATTCTTCCAATTTTTATGATGCCCCCTAGGCTGTCTAGAAGAGACGGATCCAAAGTGCTCTCAGTCGTGACCACAAAGAAGGATTTTGAGAAGCTGACAACTCTGAAGCTGAGTTTCCTGGCTTTGAGGAACGATACAAGCTCGGCTAAGGAAAGTCTCCAATTCTTCCCTGGTATGAACACATACATGAATTGTTGGGGGCACAACGTCCTCACGTTTGAACGAGCTACGCAGATAAATCCTGCAAACAATGATTGCTTATACTACTATGCCGCTATTTTAGCATTCTAGCTTTCGATTAAGCAGAAGCTGGCGCGAAATACGCGGTTTGTGAATGCTGAATATGTATTATTCAACCAGAAAGTAGATCAGTAGTCCTGGACACTTACATGAGTTTGTTTGAAAATATGTTTAAATACGACGGTTATGGTATGCTGAAGGGGAATATTGAATGCATGCGAAGAACTATCGACCCGTTAAAGGCCAGTCAAACACAAGGAAAGAATTTGCGAAGGGATTTCCACCACCGAAAATAACAAAGTTCACGATGGGAGACACCAAGGCTCGCTTTGACTATGAAGCAAGGCTTGTCGCCTTGGAGCAGGCCCAGATCCGCCACAACTCGTTGGAAGCTGCTCGTATAGCTTCTAACCGTATCCTGCTGGATAAACTGGTGAACAATTACCGCCTGGATGTCTTGCCCTACCCGCACAATATTCTGAGGGAGAATAAGATGATCTTCGGAGCGCATGCTGACCGTTTGCAGCAAGGCATGCGTCAATCTTTCGGCAGACCGATCGGCACTGCCGCGCGGGTCAGAGCCAACCAGACGATCATCAGTGTCCACGTAAATGCAGAAGGCGTTGAAACGGCGAAAACTGCTTTGAAACGTGGAAGTGCTAAGCTTCCCATTCCATGTCATATAGTCGTTGAGAAAGTGCAGAAGGAAGAGGCGAAAATAATTGAGTGAAATGCGACAAGACTTAGTAATTTGGTTCGAGAGCTTAAGAAAAACTGATATCCCCTCGGTGGGCGGGAAGAATGCAAATCTGGGCGAGATGACTAGCGCTGGAATCGCTGTTCCACCAGGTTTCGCCATAACAGCGTATTCCTACAAGAAATTCATTGAAGAGACGGGGATATCCTCGAAAATCTACGAAATCATAAAGGAGACGGTCACAAATCCGAACGACCCGAAACTGTACGAAATTGCTTCGAAGAAGATCAGGGAGCTGATAGAAGCAACGCCGATGCCCAAAGACACTGAAAATGCCATCAGGTCGGCATATGAGCAATTGTGTAAGAAGCTTAATTTGAATGATGTCTTTGTGGCTGTGAGATCGAGCGCGACAGCTGAGGATTTGGCTGACGCGTCATTCGCCGGGCAACAAGAGACATTTCTGAATGTAAAAGGTGCCTTGGAGGTTCTGAAGTATACAGTAAAATGCTGGTCGAGCCTTTTTACGCCTCGTGCAATTTACTATCGCACTGAGAAGGGTTTTGCGCATGAAAAAGTCTTCATAAGCGTGGGGGTTCAAAAGATGGTGAATTCGAGAGCGGCAGGAGTTATGTTTACCATAAATCCTGTCACTGGAGACACTAGTCAGATAGTAATCGAGGGTACCTATGGTCTGGGCGAGGCTGTCGTCTCCGGAGCCGTCAACCCTGATGATTTTGTGGTTGACAAGAAGACTCTAAAAATAGTCGAGCGGCGTTTAGCTAAGAAGACCGTTCAGTATATTCGTGACCCGAACACTGGCAAGACCGTTCATGCAGAAGTGCCTGCTGAAAAACGAGAGCAACCGTGCATTAGTGACGAGGAAATACTGAAACTTGCAGAGTTAGCTAAAAGCATTGAGCAGCATTATGGGAAGGCTCAAGATATTGAGTGGGCGATCGAAAGAGACTTGCCTTTTCCGATCAACATCTTCATGACACAATCAAGACCTGAGACAGTTTGGTCCCAAAAGACAGCAGAGGTTCCTAGCAAAGCAGAAACAGAGAGGGTCAAGCCAACAGAAATGTTGAACGTTGTTGTGAGAGGAATTGCGGCTGGAAAAAGGGGTTTCGGCATAGGCGTCGCAAAAGTTGTTGCGGACACTGAAGAAGCCTCAAAAATCATGCAGAAAG
Source organism: uncultured Candidatus Bathyarchaeia archaeon (assembly GCA_964475545.1). Lineage (GTDB taxonomy): Archaea > Thermoproteota > Bathyarchaeia > Bathyarchaeales > Bathycorpusculaceae > DASPTR01. The sequence continues at coordinate 55,134 of CAYYXF010000001.1, forward strand.
GCGACATACTCGTTACTGACATGACTAACCCTGATTATGTGCCTTTCATGAAGCTATCCGGAGCAATAGTCACTGATAAGGGTGGAGTAACATGCCACGCAGCCATCGTAAGCCGTGAACTAGGCATTCCATGCGTAGTGGGAACTGAGAACGCCACAAAGCTTATGGTCACTGGGAGAGAGTACACTGTTGATTCCAAAAGCGGCATCGTCTATGAAGGCGTGCTACAGACCTTAACTGCGCAACTCTCGTCAGCCAGCGGAGCCACCGTTTCTGGCTCCGCACTTACTGGAGGCGTGTACCAATCTGTGCCAGTTACCGCAACAAAGATCTACATGAACTTGGGTGTTCCAGAAAAGGTTGAAGATTACAAAGACCTGCCCTTTGAAGGCATCGGACTCATGCGCATGGAGTTCATCTTGGCCAGCTACATAGGCGAGCACCCAATGTCCTTTGTGGATACGGGTCGCTCACAAGTTTTCGTAGATAAACTGGCTGAAGGAATAGCTACGGTTGCAAGGGCAATACAACCACGCCCAGTTGTAGTACGCTTCAGCGACTTCAAGACGAACGAATATCGCGAGCTGAGGGGCGGCGACAAATACGAAATTGTAGAAGCCAACCCGATGCTTGGCTGGAGAGGATGCAGCAGATACATAAGCGAATGGTATGAGAAAGCCTTCAGACTTGAATGCCAAGCAATCCGAAAATGCCGCAAAGAATGGGGCCTCAAGAACGTGTGGGTAATGCTTCCGGTGGTCCGTACAGTTTGGGAAGCAAAGAAGGTTTTAGAGATCATACGGGAAGAAGGGTTGGAGAGATCAAAGGATTTCAAGGTTTGGTTCATGGCTGAAACCCCGTCAATTGCTATACTTGCTGATCAGTTCTCGAAACTCTGCGACGGATTCTCCATAGGCTCAAACGATATGACACAGGGCATTCTCATGATTGACAGAGATTCAGAACGCTTAGGTCAAATGGGCTACTTCGATGAAAGAGACCTGGCGGTAGAAAGGATAATTGCCCACCTGATCAAAGTGGCTCACGAGAATGGGGTAACAGTATCGATATGTGGTGAGGGCCCTTCAAATCTGCCAGACTTTGCAGAGTTTCTCGTGAGAGTTGGAATCGACAGCATATCAGTGAACAATGACGCAGTTGTCGCGACCAAAAGACTCGTGGCGAGCATAGAACGCAAAATAATGCTTGAGGAGCTTGCTGAACAACACGAGAGGGCGCATCGTCGCCCAACCCAAACGTCAAAACAAGATTTGGAATGGGCACTTGAATAGCCGCCACTGCTCATTCCATTTTCCATGACTTGATTCTTGATAGACTGGACTTCGAGAGTGCTTAGATGAAGAACTTCGATTTTGAAGAGGAAAGAGTGAAGCAAGAAATACTGAAACTTGGAGCTAAGCGTGTCCTGCTGCAGCTTCCTGAAGGCTTGAAGCCTGAAGCCCCGCGTTTGGCCAAGATTATCGAAAAGACAGGCGCCTTGCCTATTGTTTCAGCCGACCCATGCTACGGAGCATGCGATCTAGCAACGGAAGCCGCAGAAAGCCTAGGAGTAGATATGATAATTCACTACGGACATGCGAAGTTGCTGAAACATGCGCCTGTACCCGCAGTCTATGTTGAGGCAAGAGCAACCGTAAACGTTAATGAAGCTGTCGAAAAGGCCTTGCCTCTGCTGAGAAAATGGCAGAAGATCGGTTTGACCACCACAGTTCAGCACGTTCAAACCCTGGACGCAGTAAGAGAAACCCTAGTTCGCGCAGGAAAAACCGTCATAATAGGCGACACTGGAAGACTAGGCTATCCTGGACAGGTTATCGGATGCGATTACACCAATGCCAAATCAATATTGAAAGACGTGGAAGCCTTCCTCTTCGTAGGTGGCGGACGATTCCATGCCTTAGGAGTAGCGTTGTCAACCTCAAAGCCCACAATAGTTGCTGACCCATATAACAACCAAGCTTTCTCAGTTGCCGACGACGCTAAAAGAATCATCAGACAACGATGGAGAAGCATAGAGGAAGCTGAAAAGGCAAGGAGTTTCGGAATCCTGATTGGATTGAAGCCAGGACAGAAAAACATGGAGCAGGCTTTGCAGATAAGACAGAAGTTTGAAGAGAAAGGGAAAACTGCCTGTCTACTTGCCCTGAAAGAGGTCACGCCTGAAGCGCTTATGGAATTCCCAACGATAGAAGCCTATGTGAACACTGCATGTCTAAGACTGTCCGTTGAAGATGCTCAAAGATACAGAGTGCCGGTGCTTTCGAAGAATGAAGCTCTAGTGGTTGTTGGAGAAATGTCTTGGGAAGAATTATGCAGAAAAGGATTGTTCGAAAATTAGATTTGGAAATGCTGCTTTCTCGTGTTGAACCTCATCCGACACCTAAACCTAGCATTGAGCAATACACTGCACCTGCTGGCGTTGCAGCAACAATGCTCTACATTGCTGCGTATGCGAACAACAGCATTGCTGGCAGATCTGTTTTGGATCTGGGATGTGGCACAGGAAGGTTAGCTTTGGGTGCAGCCTTCTTAGGCGCGAAAAGGGTCCTAGGCGTGGACATTGACAAAACTGCCATTAACATGGCGATTGAGAATTCGACGAAAATAGGCATGAAGGGGAAAGTGGACTGGCTTGTCGCTGACATAGATGCCATCTGGGGAAGATTTGACACTGTTCTGCAAAACCCGCCATATGGTGTGCAGACGACGAGGGCTGATAGAAAGTTTCTTGAAAAAGCCTTGGAAGTTGGCAAGACAGTGTATTCGCTTCATAAGAACCCGCAGAAAGACTTGACTTTCTACAAGAGGTTGAAGGCTGACTCCAGGGGAATACTGCCAGTTGCCCCGGCTCCTTTCTTGAGGGCATTTATTGAAGGGCACGGGGGAGAAATCAAAGCTGTCTACGCCATGATTATGTCAATTCCGCATATGTTTAGTTTTCACGCCAAGAAGAAGCACGAGTTTATAGTTGACCTCTACATCATAAGCGGTCAGCCGATTAATCAAAAGGTTTATTGAGAGGCATGGAAAACTACAGTTATACCCATCGAGCGAACAGGTAAACCTAATCATGTTTGAATATTGGACTGCACACAGGGTGCAAAACAAGAAAAGTGAATTTGAATGAGTTCGAAACCAGCTGAACAGAAAAGTGGGCAGCTAGTTCTGCCCGGTGAACGCTTAGGCGTGATCGAAGAGTTTGTCCCGGATGCGGGAACCTTCGTGAAAGACGGAGTAATCTACTCTGAAGTTGTCGGCCGAGCCCTGCTTGACCCCGCAACCAGACGTGTCGCAGTTAATCCAGTCGGTCGAAGCGTTTTGGTCCCAAAAGTCGGAAGCATCGTGATAGGTCAAGTTTCAGGGGCTCAACCTGAGAATGCTAACGTGCGCATCCTTCTGGTGGGGGATAAGAAGCTTTCAGGCGTTTTCACGGGAGTCCTGCACATTTCTGATGTACATTTGAGATACGTTGATTCTATGTTTGAAATCTGCAAGGCTGGTGACATCATAAGGGCCAAGGTCATCAGCGACAAGAATCAGACTTATCATTTGTCAACCAAGGATAAGGAGTTGGGTGTTATCTACGGCTTTTGCTCAACCTGCGGGGCCACACTGGAATTGAAGAGGCAGAGCATGCATTGTCCAAGATGTGGGAGAATTGAAACGAGGAAGACCGCGTTTGACTATGGAAAAGCGGCGGTCTAAAACAGGAGGAACATGTGGATGAAGGTCAAGGTTTTGAACAAGACTCCTGACGAGCTGAAATTGGAAATTGAAGGCGTCGGGCACACTCTCTGCAATCTGCTTCAGAAAAGGATCTTGGAAGAGGAGAATGTGGATCTGGCTGGTTACGACATTCCCCATCCCATGACAGCGAGCGCAATAGTCTATGTGCGCACGAAGGGCAAGACAAAGCCTGAAGACGTTCTGAAGCACGCAGCGGCAAAGGCACGAGAGCTGAACGCTGAGTTCGGCAAAGAATTTGAGAAAGCCCTCAAGAAAGCTTGATTCTCTCCACTATCTTCTCAAGAAGCCTACTTAAAGCCTCAGCAGGATCATCGTCTTTTTCGAGCATTGCCACACTTTCCTCTAAGGTAATGTGACCGTGCAGCCAAGCGTAGACTATCAATGCTTCAGCTGCATCGGCCAACTCATGACTAGTCATGCTAGATGGCGCATAAGGTCTCAAACCAGCTCTTCTAAGCCCCTCGGCAAGAAGACTACCCTTCACTTTCGCGCCAGAAGGTCTGCCATTCTTGCCTGATAGAGCCAAAGAATAGACAAGATTGACGAACGCATCGCCCAGTGATGCCAATCTGTGGTCTGTCATGACTCCAGTCAGGCTGTTATGTGTCGGTATGAAAGAGAACATTCTAACATTTTTCTTCAACTTTGAGCACGTCACCGACTTTGGCTTTCCTGACTGCGAATTCTTTGCCAAAGCTTGGGAATGAAGCGTCCAGTCTTCTTTTGATACTCCATATATTCGCGACCAAACCGTTGTTCCAAGAGCTTTTCTTCTTGGAAAGTGACTTGAAAGTACCCGGGGATTGCAATAAGCGGAATTAGTGTGAGCCAACTTGGCCAGATTGCGAGAAGACCGATAAACATGGAGAAGTAGGCGAGATAAGATGGGTGACGCACATACCGGTATGGCCCCAATGTGACAAGTTTGTGTTTGTCGCGCATTGCCCATGAGGTTGCATATTGTCCACGCGCGACGACGCTCCACAGGAATAGGGAGTATCCAAATGTCGTTAGGAGCAGGCCTGAGATTTGTGCGTAGGGAATAAAGGTGGGTTGGAGGCCGAAGACGAAAGGGCTTAGCAATGAGATAGAATTAGCCAAAACTAGGAGGGGATGCAGGATGGCTTCGATGAAGTAGACCAGTGTTCCTAGAGCTGCCATGCTTACGGTGATGCCTGAGGGGCGGTCAATCTCTGCATGTGGAGTCACCGCGTCTTCTGTTCTATGCGTCACCAAGATATTGTGCAGGTTAACCGCGAAAAACAGTCCCAGACATATTAGAAGGAAACTGGCTATGATGGTTTCCATCAGCATGATGTTAGTTGACCAAAGTATCAGCTTATAAATCTATGTGCGTTCATATTTTCTAGCGACTTTGAGGCATTGTTTTTGTCGTGCAAAAGATTTCGCGTTGTCAAGCCTGAAATTCGAGTTTTAGGAGTTGACGATGGAGTATTTACCCCTCATGTGAAGGGTCTTGCCCTAATCGTCGGAGTGGTCTTTCGCGGTGGATACTGGCTTGACGGCGTGATGCATACGAAAGTGAAGGTGGATGGGTTAGATGCCAATCGCAAGATAGCTTCCATGATAGTCAACTCGCCTCATTACAAGCAACTTAGGGTAATAATGCTTAATGGAGTAACGTGCGCAGGCTTCAATGTTGTCGACATCAGAAGGCTCAACAGGGAAACACGGCTTCCCGTCATAGCAGTTACTCGAGACAAACCGAACTTTGCAGAAATTCGACGGGCTCTGGAAAATCTGCCGCACAGCGAAAAACGTTGGAATGCCATACGAGGAACAGACGAACTGTTTGAAGTATGCACCAGAAGCAGGAATGCTAAAATTTACATGCAGATAGCGGGAATTTGTAAGGAGGACGCTGAAAAAACCCTGCAGATAACTTCTACAAGGAGTAACATTCCCGAAGCCTTGCGAGTAGCACATCTAATCGCTTCGGGAATCAGCATAGGAGCAACTTAGCGACGATCTTTATTGGAACAAGAAAAGGTTTAAAAGAGACTCTGCTAAGGGAAAACAAACGGACAATGGAGCATGCTAGCATGGAATTTTGCCCAAAGTGCGGATCTCGTCTCGCACCCAAGAAGGGAAAAGCCGGCAAGGAAGCGGCGCTAGTGATGGTCTGTCCAAAATGCGGCTACAGAAAACGAGTATCCGAAAGAAAGGTTGAACCGAAGGCTGCCAAAGTAATCCAGCCCAACCCGCACCAGCTTGTCGCAGTAATTGGCAAGGAAGAGCAGAAGCTTCGAACATTGCCCACAGTAAGAATCGAATGCCCAAAATGTGGCAACAACTTGGCTTATGTTTGGCAGGTTCAGACCAGAGGCGCAGACGAATCCTCAACGCAGTTCCTACGCTGCACGAAATGCGAATACACATTCAGAGAATACAGCTGAGCATTGTACGTCTAGAGGCAAGTTTCTTCCACAAGTCATAATCTCATAGCAATGATACTGGGCGATAGAAGACAGTGTTCAAATGAAGACGAAGGCAAAGTGGGGACGTTTCATGATAGTTGGTGGATTACTTTTGCTGTTGGCACTCAGCCTGCTCAGGGCGATTCCCCCCTTTGCTTGGGAATTCTTCGCTGGTCTTTTTCTCTCGGCATTAGTACTAATTGCAGCTGGATTGGCATTGGCCTATCAGCAACACTCCTAGAAATCCCGGTCCACAAAAGTCGAATGCATGCTATTCTGCTTAGGACTACGATTGAAAACCCTCCAATTCCGGGCTGAAGGTTAATATGTAAAGTCTTTTATTAGCAACTGAGCATAACGAATTAGAAGGTGACTTCAATGTTCAAACTCAAGGTCGCAGATGCCAAGCTTCTGCGGGACATGATAACGTCTATCTCGATCCTCGTTGATGAAGCCACATTCAAGCTTGACTCTGAAGGCATGAAGCTCCGCGCTATGGACCCGTCTAGGGTTGCCATGATAGACTTCGAGTGGCCTAGAACCCTTTTTGAAGAGTACGTGTGCGATACGCCTGCAAAAATGTGCATAAACATAACTGAACTGCTGAAACTGTTGAAGAGAGCTGGAAAAGACGAAGTTGTAGGGCTATCTCTTGATGAGAAGACTGGGCGTCTGCAAGTCGCCATAGCCGGTAAGTACTCGCGGAACTTTACGATGCCTACTCTTGAAGCGTCAGAGGAAGAGGTTCCAACGCCGAAATTGACCTTCAACGTGAGAGTCAAGGCCACAACTGATGGTCTAACTCAGGCAATAGAGGATGCTCAGCTCGTGAGCGATCACGTCAAGCTTGAGGCCGACCCTGAGAAACTGGTTTTCAACGCGGCAGGCGACCTTATGGGCGCAACCATAACCATTCAGAAAGGAAGCGACACATTACTGGAATTGGAAACGAAAGAGCCTTCAAAGGCAACGTTCAGCCTGAGTTACCTTACAGAAATCATCAAGGCAGCATCTGCCACCTCTGATATTGCAACGCTGGAATTTTCCTCAGACATGCCAATAAAGCTTGACTTTCAGCAAATAAAAGGTGGAAAACTGGCGTTCTATCTAGCGCCGAGAATTGAAACAGAATAACGAGAAAAACAAGATGCAACGCTCTGCCGCCAGATTCACAAAGAATGACCTGGCAAAATACCCATTTCTCAAAGAAACCACAGACTATGTTAAGAAACTTGATCTGAAAGTCGAAGATCTGGCAAGCCCAGCTTTGGCCACTGTTCTTCAACGTGCCGAAGAAAGGGTTGAAGAAGCAATCTTGTATACAATGACTGGCGTCAAGCTGCGAAATGCTGAAATCGAAATTCTGTCCTTCCCAGCTGCGATCCTGTTAGTAATCGCAACCGAGAACAGTTTCATAAAGAAACGATATGCGTTGGCTGAGGCGAAACAGGCACATGAAGAAATGAGGCTTGAGTCTAGGGAAAAAATCTTGTCGATCGCAGAGAATTTCAGCTGGAAGCTGACAACAAACAATCGAGCTGAGATTCCATGCGAGTTCTCGCTGAGCTTCGTGGATTATGTAAACAACACTACACACTTGCGGGACAAGAAATGGAAACTCGTCAACAGACTGCTGTCTAGCGGCAACGTTTACCTAACGAGAAATGAAGCTACAAGGCTATTGAGCGAAGAGGTTCGCAAGCATATCGAAAAGCGACTAGAAATAAGAGAGCGGCCTAGTTTCCCAGCAATAATAATCGAAGCAGCTGAGAGAATAAAGAAGCTGGCAGTTGATAAGATAGGAAAAGCTGAGATGGAAGGCTTTCCGAAAATCACTGTGCAAACAGCTTTTCCACCGTGCATAGAAGTTCTATACCAAGCTTTCACTTCTGGCAGGCACTTGTCCCATGTTGGTCGATTCACACTTACCTCATTCCTGGTAAACGTGGGGATGTCACCCGAAAAAGTGATCGAGCTCTTCAGGAACTTTTCTGACTTCAGCGAGAGGGTGACACGTTATCAGGTTGAGCACATTGCGGGAGAAAAAGGTTCAAGAACCCGCTACATCCCCCCGAGATGTGACACATTAAAAACCCATGGGGTCTGCCCTGGTCCTGAAGTGCTGTGCCAGACGATACGCCACCCATTGGCCTATTATAGACGGAAACTGAGGGCGTCTGGCTCCAAGGCATAGAAAAGAATCTGCAATAGGGATGCTTTTATATATCCAGTGCTCTTAAGTGAACGCTAATACTAAAGGTGATCAGCCGACAATGGACTTTCCATCGGTGGAAGGAAACGTAGGGATAAATTCCGAAGTCGGATTGATTCTACCAACATATTGTGAAGCGGCAAGCATTGAAAAATTAGTTCATGAAATTGAAGGACTAAACCTTAACATTTCCATATTAGTTATCGACGATTCAAGCCCAGATCACACGGCAGACATGGTGAGGAAACTTCAGGGGAAATACAGCAATATACTTCTTCTTGTGAGACCCAAAAAATCCGGGCTTGGAACCGCAATAACAGACGGTTTTAAAACATTTCTATCCTTTGTGAAGCCTCCCAAATACATAGTCACGATGGACGCAGATTACTCGCACAACCCAGCAGATGTTCCATCAGTGGTCTCAGCAGCAAAGGAAGTAAAGGGACTTGCAATAGGAAGCCGATATTGCGAGGGTGGAAGAGTGGCAAACTGGAGTATGGTTCGATGGCTGATAAGTCGTGTCGCCAACCTACTGTCCTCTTTTCTAGTAGGAGCAGCAATACACGACTATACAAGCGGCCTGCGCTGCTACTCAACTGATCTGGTCAAGCAAATAGTCAATGACCTGCACAGCCAGACCTATGAAATCCAAATAGAAACAATAAGGCAGTCCCACCGCCGCGAATTCATAATAAGAGAAACTCCGATAACCTTTGTTAACAGAAAGAAAGGAAAATCAAAACTCACTATCAACGAAATAAAAGAATTCTTCCGTTACATCCTGCTGAAAGTTGTCCTGAAGAGAAGCTGATACGTCGTAGTTGAACAACATCGCGGGCATTCTCTAGCGTTTGCAGCTACTTTTTCTGATTGCTTGACCGTAAATAAACTCCAGCTTGTCAACAACCTTCTCCCATGTATACTTGTTTTTGATAAGCTCAAAAGCATTATCAACAAGCGTATCTCCTAACTGACGATCTGTCAAGACTTCGCGGATCGATCTAGAGATTTCTTGAGGAGTAACACTCTGAAGCAGCCACGCATGCACTCGATGCTTCAAAATGTCGCCCGGGCCTCCGAACGGAGAAACAACTACTGGGATTCTGCTTGCCATCGCCTCTAGCATGCTTAGACCAAACCCTTCGTATGAAGACGGCAAAATGAAGATATCCGCGCTAGAATAGAATTCTTTCAGTCTCGATGCTGGAACTTTCCCTGCCATGACAAGCGAATGCTTGACCCCGAGTCTTGAGGCCAAGCCTAACAATGTGCTTGAAAGATTTGCATAGTCGGGGCCGACAATGACGAACTTTGCGGATGGAAACTCCTTCAATATAAGCGGCATTGATTCAATGACTTTGTCTATCTGTTTGTTCCAGTCGATTCTCCCCACATAAAGCAGTATTGGATCACCAGAGCCTAATTCGTTCAGAATCTTCTGACTCTTTTCATGCGTGTATTCTTCTGTATTGACGCCATTTGGCACGACGGTTATCTTATCAGCCGATGCTCCTAATTGCATTATCAGACGCACATTGTGCTCGCTTAACGCTATTATTCTGTCAGAGAAATTGAGAAGCAGACGTCCAGCGGTGTGATCAAAAACTGCCTTCAACAAGACATTGGAGACGGATCGCGAAGGATAAATGCCGTGAGGCGTCAGGATCACTGGAACATGATTTAGCCGGGAAAGCGAAGCTGCAGTGCATGAGCTTAAGCATCGATACCCGTGCACATGAACCACATCACCCTTGATCTGACCCAGAATCTGCAAAATGCCTGGTATGAACCAAAGCTCTCTAGTCAGTTTCGACATAAACAACGGAAATCGGTAAACATCAATCCCCTTCACATTCTCAGTTTGGACGGAGTTGCTCTTGCCATCAATGTCGTCGGAAGTAACCACACTTACTTTGTGGCCACGCTTAGAGAGTTCAAGGGAAATCCTGTAAACATGCTCCTCTACTCCTCCAATCGCTGGTGGAAACCGCGGCGTAACCTGTACTATATGCATTCGCAGTCACATTTCATCAGTTTGTTTCTCGCAATCCTCCATTGTTAGAAATAACTGCGTTCAAGACTTGGTCAAATTGGTTCGCCAGAAATGTCCAGTCATACCTCACTTCAACTGTCCTTCTCGCATTCTGCCCTACCTTCGCAGCAAGCGCTTCCGAAGCCAATATAGTCTCAAGCTTTTCAACCCATTCATCGATATTGTCGGGGTCCGCGAGAAAACCGTTCTCTCCGTCGGAGATCACATCTTCAACCCCACTTACCCTACTTGCAATTACAGGTTTCTGCATGGCCATTCCCTCAAAGAGCTTCAGTGGACTTGCTGCGTTAGAGACCTCGTTGCTGGGAAAGGGAATCAGGACAATATCTGCATCTGCTAATAGAAGTGGAATCTTTTCGTGTGGCGTTTCTCCCAGAAAAATAGCGTTTTCTTTGCAGAATTCCCTGCTTGCTCCGCTTCCTGTGAGCACAAACTTCACATTCAATCCCTTCTCTCTTGCCCTGTCACACAGCTTTGATATTATGTTCAGCCCGGCCCATGCGTCTAGGCGTCCATAATAGTGGCATGTCTTCCTGTTGTGATTACCTAACTTCGCGTCGGTTCGAACAGAAGCGTATCGATTGGGATCGAATTCGCTTGTATCAACACCATTGGGAATTGTCACTAAATTCCTTTCAGGTACTCCTAACGAGGCTGCGTAGTTTCTGATAAACCGTGTTGGTACTGTGACCTTTCGAGAGTTTCTGGCAATAAACTCTTGGATAAGGACAATTAGCTTGGCCATAAAGCCACTCTTTTTGATGTTAAGGAGCTCTATAGCGTATTGAGCTATTAGATCATTAAAATCTAGCACAACGGGTTTTCTCCACAGCCTTCCCAATGTGAGTCCGAGCAAGCCAGTGTAGGGACTCGGATAGTTCAGCACAATAATATCTGGCTTCATCCTTCCAAAAACCTTCGCAGCCTCTTTTAGTACCCACACGGAAGTCAAGAGAAATGCTAGTGGGAATGAATATTGCCAAATCTTGGCAATTCTAGCTGATATTGGAATAAAATGGCCCGTGATTTTCGCATGCTTTTCGGTGCTAGTTATCTTTTGGAGATGAAGCTTGTCAACGCCTTCATTCTTTTGCATTCCTCTTAACAACATTCGCATCGGAGGGAAAACTATGAAGTGTATCTCATGTTTCTGCGATAATCTTTTCATAATCTCGAATATCCTTCTATCACTCCCGAGCTTGGGTGGAAAATACTCGACAAAGACTGCGACGTTCATGTTATCCAATTTTAAGTGTCCGCTGTTGCCGTTTATGGTTTTCTAATGAATCGGAGCTGCTGGCTTGGACTTGCGGCTCCTGTGCCGACAGCGAACAAGCATTATAAGAGTCAGAGGTGTTCATAATGGGCTACTCAGAAGGAGATCGTTATCTTTTTAAGAGTATGGAATGTGTAGAGAGGCTATAAGGGAAAAATTGATGGTGCTCCTAGTCCTGCAGTTGCTCTTTTTCATGTTTCTTATGATAGTTAACGGTGAGCCTTTGAGGTTCTACTTGCTTCGCCATCTAAGATTGTTTTCAGATTTGGATTTTGTGCAAATCTGCATTCTAGACGTCTATCTTGGTGGGCTGCTCCTCTACGTAATTGCTATGCTGCCGCTTATGCTCTTTAATCGGTTCATTATTCTCGGGCTAACAGTTCTGGGCTTTGGCGTCTCTGTCTTCGCCCATTCCAATGCACTGCGACAGGTGACAAAACCGGACAGAATACGCGCCTTTTTGGGGGATAACAAGGCTATATTCTATGACTATTTGCCTCTATTTGCGATGTTCATAATTGTCCTGCTCGTTGACCTCACTGCCATATCAGGCTATGTTTTCGGCGGTATATTCGACGAATCCATACACGCTCTTAAAACGCAAGTCATTGTGGAAAACAACTATGTACCATTGACTCTGCAACCTTACTTACAAGAAGGAAACATCTATCCGCAAGCGTCCCATGTTATCTTTGCTTTTGGCAACTATGCGTTAAATATAATAATTCCGAAAGTCGTTTTTTATGTGAGTGTCCTCTTCAAGGCGCTGACCGTGTTTGGCGCCTACTTTTTGGGTAGGAAGCTCAGTCTTGCAAGAGAATACTACTTGGGTCTGAGTTTTGTTTTCACCTTTATTTCCAGCTGGCCTCTCTTCGTTGCGTGGGGAGCAAATCCTTTCCTTGTGGGCTTTCCCCTTTTTCTTGTCTGTCTAGGGCTCCTTTATTCCTTAATCCGTTCCCAAACGAAAGCGAGTTACAAGGAACTCGTAGCCGCTGGTCTGCTTTTAGGATTAGCTGGAGCGATTATTGTTACTTATCTGCAGACCCTAATGATGGTCGCAGCTCTCGTTTCCATCTATTGGCTTGTTACGAAGTCGAAATCAGTGCGCCGCAAGCTTTTCGAATTCGTCATCATATTCTCGGTCAGCCTGCTTGTTCTGAGTCCCTTCCTGTATAGGTTCGTTGCCTTCTATCGGTACCCTGGGCACAACATCGGCATTCCGGAGGATTTTTCCGGGTATCAGAAACAAGGTTTTGCTTTGACTCAAGCTGTGCAATGGGCTTTTGACAATTTGTCTCCGTATTTTGAGTTGCGACTATTGATGTTGTTTCCGCTTGTTGGCCTCTGCGTGCTTGTTTGGATAAATCGAAAATCCAATAACATGAAGTCTATGTTGGCTTACGCTTCTGCCATCTTCCTATCTGCAGTTTCACTGTCCTTCATTGCATTCTTTCTTCCTGGAGACTTCGAAATAGTATCATGGGGCCATCAAGGCATAATTATCGCAATCTCACTGAATCTCTTCGTACTGGCCTTCTTCCTGGAACTCGCGCGGCTCATCAAGGGGATGAAATTTACATGGTTGTCAAGGCTCTCTTCGAAATTCTCTCGTGTCAATCTGATGCTAGCTGTTGTGATTCCTGCGCTGATAACTGCCCCGTTCATATATCATAGGATAATGATAGACCCAAACAGTCTGAGTGGCACCTATCGAATGTTTGCAGTCACAACTCAAGATGACCTTGACTTGATGACGTGGATGCAAGCGAATTTGTCTTCTAACGCGGTAATTCTAGTTAGCTTATATGAACCTGGTCTATACATCCCGATTATTTCACATCACAGAATAGTCTATCCGTATTCTGCTAGCAGCTTCAGTCTTTCGTATCAGACTTTGTTGGGTTCTCTTGACAGTAATGTTGTGAACAGAACAGTGTATGATCTCGCTTCCAACTTGTCCATATCTCACGTGTACGTGGGCTCTAATGGCGCCTACTGGTGGTTTAAGCAGCGCAAATGGAATCCTGAACTATTTCTCGGCAATCCAAACTTTGAGCTTGTGAAAAGCTTCGGCAACGCTTACCTTTTCAAACTCAATTACACGAATCCTAATACGGTTTTTCTGGACGACTTCGAGCATGAACGTTGGGATGACTACGGATGGCAAGCCTTCTTTGAAGGCAACGGTTTAGGAAACGTAACGATACAAAATGACTTTGAAAACCATTCGCAAAGAAGCCTAAGAATCACCTCTCAAGCCATTTATACCGTCTTCACGTGGAGACATGCGACTTACGTCACAAGAAGAATCTTCGTGCAAAACGATTCCGATGTTACTCTTTCATTCCGCCTGAATGCCACCGAAGGCTTCAATGGCCAGGACACTTTCGCCATACTGATCTCTAATATTTATCGCAACCAAACCTTGATAATGACGACTCCAAACGGAGTCTACCGAGACTACAGGCACTCCCAGCTGCTAAATCAATCTGTGGAAACTTGCGAGTTCAAGGGCCCATCGAGCATAAGCAGCCTGTGGCTTCAGAATTTCAACACGAGTCTCCCCGCTACCCTCATCATGGAAATTGTCAATTACGATTTCGACGGTATAGAAAACGTCGCTTACGTCGATAACATAACTGTTACGAGTACACCTGTTGGCTAGCTGGAAGCAAACCCATGGATAATCCTAAAGTATCGATAATAGTTCCTACTTACAATTCAGGCGCCACACTCGAACAATGTCTCAGAAGCATACACCATCAGAACTATTCCCCGATCGAAATCATACTTGTTGACAACCTAAGCATTGACACAACCACAGCAATTGCGGCGCGGTATAAAACCAAAATGATACAGCGAAAATCCACCCCTGCCTCAGCCAGAAACATGGGCATAGCCAACTCCACGGGCAAATACGTCTTTCTTGTTGATTCAGACCAAGTCTTATCGCCTTCGGTTATCGAGGAGTGCGTTGAAAAATGCGAAAAAGAAGGTGCAGGGATGGTTAAGGTTCCGGAAGTTTTCGTGGGAAAAGACTTCTGGGGTTCCTGCTCTGCCGAATGGAAGAATATCTACGGAAGAATTGAACAGAAGTATGGAGCAACTAGAAACATTCTAGCAGGCGACCCCCGGTTCTTCACAAAGGAAGCGATAGTTCGTGCGGGCATGTTCAATGATGGCCTAGTCTGGGGGGAAGACTACGACCTCTACAAAAGAGCTAGGAGAATGAATGTAAGAGAAACGTGGGTCAAATCTGAACTCTGTCACTATGAGCCCACCTCAATTCGAAAGATATTGTTCAAGTCTTTCCGCTATGGCAACACCATGCCTACTTTTGCGAGGCGTACCAAGCAGCGGATCCTATGGCCAATGGTCAACCACTCGCTTCTGGCTTTAAGAGAGCTTCTGGGGGAACAAGGTAAACATCCCGCAATAATCGTAGGGTGTGCTGTTCTTTTCTGCTCGAAAACACTAGTTATGGCCATCGGCCTGATGATAGGTTCCTTGGCACACTAGAATTAAGATTCGTGCTGCAATGCTTAGGATCGGCGCGAAACCCCACGTGTACCTCGGATTTGGCATTATTGCGGCTCTGTCTATCAAGAATGAGGACTTAGGTGAAACGTGTTTGGTTGAAAGCGCGCGCTGCGCAAGAATAGGAAAAGACTGGAACGGCAGCCCCATTCCTAGGAAGAGCAACATTGGAGATACTCACTTCAATGTTGAGCCTGCGACACCACATGTTCTTTCAGCCGAAAAAGCAGCATAGGCCATACGACACTGTGACGCGCAACCGCCACTCCTACACCCTACAGAATAACTGAAACACGTGAACACTCAACATAGCCACCTAAACCCACTCACTCTGGAACAGTCACACCAAACGCCAGGAAAAAGCCCGTGACTGAGAAGCAGGTCCAGTTAGACATAATGTCATCAATAATCCAAACATGGCAAGAAACTAAAACTAGAAAACACGAACACTCATACCTGCACCACAGGTCTCGCAGTTCTCCACTCTCTGATTTTCGCCCAGATCATCCGACTTCCAATTATCAGCAGAGGATAGGAAACTATCCAAGTGATAGAATACAACTGGCCATAATAGTCATGAAAAGCCATGGCGGCATCCTGGCCATTGTTGAACGCGATGACCACAATGGTGACTACCCTGAGAACGTTGATCAAATATGTGACCACGGCTCCCAGTATGAAATATCTTGCTCTTTGCTTCCAAGAAAATGCGCTATCCTTCAGAAACAGCAGAATGGTAACCGCATAAATCAAAAGACTCTCAACGCCCGAACATGGCCACGACACATTGAACTGCGCCCAATTTCCCCCGGCTACTCGAACCATCAATCTAGAACCACCATCAGGAGCCACGCCGTTCAGGTACGCAGGATAGCCCATCGCTCCCAGAACACTTGCTGCAAGCGCAGCCGTCGTGGGAACAATCATCTGAAAGGGAGTGAAGCGACCATTAGGATAAATGTTGTCTATCATGTATATCATCCCGATAATCCCAAGAAAAACTGTGGAGATTAGAAACTTGCCCAACCCCTTTGTCCCATACTCCAGCAACACTATCAGGATGAAAAGCATCGCGAACACCAGATATTCCACCGAGAGAGGCATCGCGCCGGCCCAAGGTTGCGGAATATTATTGGCAATTGAAAAGCTCACAATCGCAGTATTCAGCCCATAGAAATTGGTGGCAATAACGTATATGGTAGGTAGTAGAAGAGCTAACACGAATGCAATAGTTCGTGCGGAGAACACTCCTGCAAGCCTGCTTTGAATCTTTTCCCACCCTAGAATCAGTTCCATCGAAACCAGCCACAGAAAGAAAATATCGAAGATCCTGCCCTTCCAAGTCTTCTCAAAAACCATCGGGTCTAGAGAGTACAATATGATCAAAGGTACTATGAATGAGAGGATTGGCAAAGCCTTCTTGAAGACATCGGCGTACCTCTCGCTTTTCTGTGTACGGTCTTGCATTCAGCGTTCCTCAACCATTGTCTCTCATTGGTTGGAAATGGTTATTTCATATCTACAACAAGCGTTATTTATGAATCTAGCCTTCCACAAGCTGCCTTTTATTGACACTAGAGCAGAGAGCAGTGTTCTGCCTAAGCGCACGACTAAATCTTATAAAACTCTTCAAGCGTTCTTCTTTCAAGGTTAGACTGAGTTGATCCTATCCTCGTTGATGTTCATCAAACAGAAATTTGCAGAATACTACCAGGAAAACCCATTCAGTATTCTTTCGCCTTCATTCACCGAAAGCCGTGAATTTGGCTTCGCCCTGTTTGAAGGACAAATGCTGCGACACAAAGGTTTCAGCAAAAGCGAGGGCCTGAAAGCGTTCTTGCAAACCTGTGTTCCTTCAGATGCCTATTTTTCATGCGCATACTACGAGAACCCTCAGGCCGAAATGGACAAGAAGGGTTGGTTGGGGGCAGATTTGATTTTTGACATTGACGCTGACCACATAACTACTGGCTGTGGCAAAGTTCATGACACTTGGACTTGTGGTGGATGTGGTTTCGATGGGAGAGGTCTTACCCCTGAAAAGTGTCCAATATGTGGCGGACAAAAATTCGATACTAAAACTTGGCCATGTGAAGCCTGTCTAGAATCCGCGAAGGACGAAACAGTCAAGCTTCTGGATATGTTGTTGAGGGACTTTGGCTTCTGCGAAAAGAGCGTGCACGCTTTCTTTTCAGGTCATCGCGGCTACCATGTCCACGTTGAAAACGAGTCGATCAAGGCACTTGATGCTGTTGCACGCAAAGAAATCGTAGACTATGTCTCTGGTCTGGGCCTGGACATGGGCTTTAGCAGTCTGGACAAAAAAGGCTCTGGCAAGCCAAGCTTCCCAAATGTACCTCACTTAGATGATTCAGGTTGGCGTGGACGAATCGCCAAATGCATGTACGACTTCATCCTGAAGGGCAAAGAAGAGGATTGTGCCAAGCTAGGACTGAGACGGAATGTCGTTGAGACCATAATTCAAAAGAGAGAAACGATTTTGAAAAGCTGGAACGATGTGGGACCTTACCGTGCCGTAAAAGGGCTAGGCTTCGAAACATGGAGAAAAATAGTTGATAGTTGCACAGAATCTATGTCCGCCAAAATAGACACTGTCGTCACAACCGACTTACATCGCCTGATCAGGTTAGTCGGTGCCCTGCATGGAAAAACTGGTTTGAAAAAGATCGAGTCTACGATATCAAGCATTGAAGCTTTTGATCCGCTCAAGAGCGCAGTAGCCTTTAAGAAGGGAACTGCAAGTGTCTTCGTATCGGATGCGCCAGAATTCAGGCTCGGTGATGAGACTTTTGGCCCATACAAGAATCAGAGGATCGAGTTGCCGACAGCAGCAGCTATACTCCTCATCTGTAAGAAAAGGGCAGAGGTAGCAGAGTAGAATGTATGACGAACTGTACAAGGTCTGGAAGCAAGAACTTGAAAATAGTGAACTTGCGACGCTTCCACCCGACTTTTACAACAGAACTGCTGATTACGTTAGGAAACTCGCGGAAGAAGGCAGAATGCTCGATAAGAGAACTGCAAAGGCGAATCTTCTGAAGAAAGAGACACAAAATGCTAAACGCATGATTCGAGAATTAGTCCGGGCTCGCTACACAAAGCTAGTTAAGAAAGCCGCCAAGGGCGAAAAGGTTCCACCTGATGTTTTGACGAGTGACGAAGAGAGAATCTTCGCAAACATTTCCGCCTCTTCAGATGCATTCCAAACTTTAGCCAAAGAAGTTCTTCAAGGACGCAAGCCAAAGTTTGAGGCTATACAGGAGCGCAAAAGGGCTGTCTTGCGCTTCTTGACGCAGGTTCCAGCAATAATAGGCGCAGATATGAAACCTTACGGGCCGTTTCAGGCTGAAGATGTTGCCTCCTTGCCTCTTGATAATGCAAAAATCCTCGCCAAACAGCATATGGCTGAAAGAATTGAAGTCAGCTAGGGTGCAATGTCTCTTCTGCTGCTGGTGACTAGGCCTTCATTCTGATGTGGATCAGCACGTTGGAATGATAGCGAAAAAGTATAAGAACATGGTTGTCTTTTCTATGGAAGGCTGTAGTGGTAAAGGTGAATGTTCCGAAAGAAGTCACGACTTACTGTGCGAAATGTAAGAAGCATCAAGTCCATTCGGTTTCTCTCTACAAAGCCGGAAAACGGAGGGCTTTGGCTAAAGGGGAACGCCACCATGATAGGGAGAAACGTGGGTATGGTGGGCAGAAATATCCGCTTCAGAGGGAGTTTTCAAAGACTACCAAGAAGCAGACTCTGAAGCTGAAGTGTAAGGTCTGCGGTCGCACAAGACATAAAGATGGTATACGACTAAGGAAATTGGTGATTGCCTAAGGAGGTTTGTAGTATGGCAGAATGGGAGAGACTTATTCCAAGACCTAGGAGCAGTTTCGTCCGTGTCAAATGCCTGAAATGTGGGAACGAGCAGATAGTTTTCAGCAGCGTCGTAAACAAGGTCAACTGCAACGTTTGCGGAACCGAATTAGCAGAGCCTTCTGGTGGAAAAGCTAAAATCAAAGGCGAAATAGTGGCAATTTTCGAATAAGGACGGGCGCAACGATGGCAGTTCGAACCAAGCAGGAATGGCCTGAAGCCGGCGATTTGGTAATTGCCACAGTACAGAGCGTTGCTGACTATGGCGCCTATGCAAAACTAGACGAATACGACAAACAAGGTCTATTGCACGTTTCAGAAATATCCTCATCTTGGATTCGAAACATCCGCGACTTTGTACGGGAAGGACAGAAACTTGTTTTGAAAGTCCTGAGGGTGGACGTAGAGAAAAGACACATCGACCTGTCTCTCAGAAGGGTGACCAAAAGAGAGAAAATCGAAAAGATGATGGCTTGGAAGAAGGAGCGAAAAGCTGAAACCCTTGTCAGAAGTGTCGCCGACAAAATGAGCTTGTCGCCAGAACAGGTCTACGAAAAAGCCGGGACGGCCATTGAAAAAGAATATGGACTGTATGAAGGGTTTGAAAGAGCTGTCAAAGAAGGACCCGAAATTCTGACAAAAATCGGCATATCTGAGGAACTCGCAAATGCTTTCGTCACGGTTGCACAAGAAAGAATCCATGTCCCTATGGTTAAGGTGAAAGGCATTATTGAAGTCACCTGTATGAGACCAAACGGTGTCAAAGTCATCAAGGAAGCCTTCTTGAATGCCAAAAAAGCCGAAAAGTCTCGAACTGCCAAACTTCGCTTTTACGTAGTCGCAGCGCCTAAATACCGCGTAGAAGTCATGGCGGACAACTACAAGAACGCAGAGGATGTCTTGCAGAAAGTGGCGGAAACAGTTGTTTCAAATGTTAGCAAGGCAGGCGGGCAAGGGGTCTTTCGAAGGGAAAAGTGATGGTTTGGCTCTTAAGAAGATGCGAGAAATGCAGAAGTTACACGTTGAAGAAAGACGCGTGTCCATACTGCGGAGGGAAAACTCGGGTTCCCCATCCGCCGAAATTCTCACCTGATGACAAATACCTCAAGTATAGAATGCTCCTGAAGTGGGAGGATTCAACAAAGTGAAAGAGACTTTCATCAAGGAAACCACAACGGTCGATCTGAGCAATCCAATTCTGATCGAAGGGCTTCCAGGCTTGGGCCTCGTCGGAAAAATTGCCATCCGATACCTGATCAGGCAATTAAAGGCCGAGAAATTCGCCAGCCTTTATTCACCGCATTTTCCATATTTCGTTCTCGTGAGCAAGAAAGGAAGCGTCAGACTCCTAAGCGGAACTTTTTACTATTGGAAGAACAAGAATGAGAAGAATGATTTGATATTTTTCACAGGTGACAGCCAGGCACAGACAATCGAAGGGCAATACGAGATATCAGATCACCTTTTGGGTTTCGCCGAGAAACATAAAGTGAAGATGATAATAACAATAGGCGGATATCGAATAGAAACGCAGGACAAACCGAAAGTAGTCGCGGCAGCAACAGACAAAAGCCTCTTAGAAAGAGCCCTCAGCGCAGGCGCCGTAGTAAGCCCGACAGGAAGTCCAATCGTAGGTACAGCTGGTCTGGTGCTTGGAATGGCACACTTCAGAAATGTTGAAGCTCTTTGCCTGTTGGGCGAAACCCGAGGATACCTACCTGACCCAGAGGCCGCCAAAAGCGTGCTGGAAGTATTGCATGCGATGTTCAAGTTCGACCTCAACTTGAACGGCTTGAACGAGGAAATTGCAAAGGCAGAAAAGATGGTTACCCGCTTGCAGAAGATTGAGGAAAAGAGGGCTCTGCAAGCTGAGGAAACACGGAAAGAGGAAGACAAGAAAATCACGTATATTTCATGAAGGGCGCTAGGAACTCAACTCCTTGCGCACTGTTGCTACTATCTTTTCAGCTGCTTTCCCGTCCCCATAGGGAGAGATTGATGGCAATTCCTTTCGCTTCTGCAGCGTCCTATTCATGGCTTCCAGTATCCTACGCTTTTCTGTGCCGACAACTTCTGCGAAGCCAGCTTCGACGGCCTCCGGCCGCTCAGTCGAAAGACGAATAACCAGCACGGGTTTTCGCAGGCATGGTGCAGTAGCTTCTTCTTGAATGCCTCCGGAATCTGTCACTATCATCTCACACTTCTTCATAAGAACCAAAAAGTCCAAGTAGCCGAGTGGTGGCAGAACCTGAATGTTTCCAAGTTTTTTGATTCTATCATAGATCTTGTTCTGTCTTAGTCTCTTTTTCGTTCGAGGGTGCATAGGATATATGACTGGTATCGGGGCATCAGCAAAGGTTTCAATAAAGGATTCAAGGATTTTCAAATTGTCCACGTTTTCTGTTCTGTGTGCCGTTGCCAAAGCGAATCTTTCGAATTTGACGGCTTCCAATATTCTTGATTTTTCTTCTGCTATTGGAAGGTGTTGAGTCACAGCGTCAATGATGGTGTTGCCTGTCACGTAGATTTTTCCCCAGACGCTTTCTCTCTTCAAGTTGCTTGCCGCTGTTTCGGTTGGTGCAAATAAGTACTCAGATAGGTGATCCGTCAGGCGTCTGTTATGTTCCTCGGGCATGCGGAGATCAAAGCTTCTCAGTCCAGCTTCAACGTGGCCGACGCTGATTCCAAGCTTGACCGCTGCCAGTGATGTCGCCAGAACGCCGTTTGTGTCTCCTTCGACCAAAACGAGTGACGGGCGTGCGTCCTTCATCAATTGTTCCATTTGCGTTAGTATGCGTGCGGTTTGCTCCCCTTGTGAATACGCTCTTAATCTATATTCATGATCTGGCGGCGGAAGCCCCAAGTCGTCAATGAACTGTCTGGACATGTTGTAATCATAATGCTGGCCGCAATTCACGAAGATGTGCGGAACTCTACGTTTTTGCAGGGCCTCTATGATTGGTGCCATTTTTATGATTTCAGGGCGAGTGCCAACAACGACCATCACAGCTTTCATTCGTCATCCCTGTTAACCATTGAATCCCTAAGCCTTCTTAGCGCTTCTGTGAAATAAATCATGTTGTTGATCATATCGCGCGTTAGTATGGGTGTTTGTGTTTTTGGTTTCTGTTGTTTGCCATGTTTGGATGGTTGGCTGGGCTATGTTTGCTTGGACCTGTACTTTAGTCACCATCATTCCTGCAGCGTTAGTTGCAACTATTCGGGAGTAGTTGGATGTGGGTGGCGATGTTGACTGTTCACTTGTTTCAGTTGATCTGAATGCTTGGATACTGCGGGACAAAGTCACAGTTTGTCGTTGCCCTATGTTGTATTCTTCTTTGGAAGAACATGGCGTGTCGCAAGCTCAACATTGTTGTGACTATTCCTAGTGTTGCCCTTCCTGGGAAAAGGGCTGCCTTTCCAGTCCTTTCTTATAACGCGTGCTTTAGTCGTCGTCAGAAGGGGTATGAGTGCGCGCCATGCCTCAAAAAGCATTATGAAGTTCCGTTCGTTCAGGGTATTCGGACAATAGAATGAAACCCCTTGAATCAAATGAGGGACCACCTCGAGA
This sequence comes from uncultured Candidatus Bathyarchaeia archaeon, assembly GCA_964475545.1. Classification (GTDB taxonomy): domain Archaea; phylum Thermoproteota; class Bathyarchaeia; order Bathyarchaeales; family Bathycorpusculaceae; genus DASPTR01. The sequence goes on from CAYYXF010000001.1 coordinate 77,878, forward strand.
GCACCTTTTAATTAGTTACGCGTCTGAGGATTGGGTTTTTGCTGATTGGCTAGCTTTGGAACTGGCTTCGGAAGGGTACGAAGTTTGGTACGACCGTCTGAAATTGTTAGGAGGTGAATCCTATCCTCGTGATACAACTAAGGCAATCAGGAACCAGACGTTCAGAGTAATTGCTCTCCTATCTAGGAATTCAATTGCGAAGCTAGATCCCGTGAAAGAACGGACTCTTGCACTCAACATAGCTAAGGAAGGCAATATTGATTTTCTCATTCCTCTTTCGCTACTCCCAGCTTATCGGAGGAATCCTCCAAGAGCTAATGCTCATAAACGGTCTATCGAGAGCGTTTGCAACGCGTCATTTGATAATGTCGTCGAGCCTTCGCTCGATTACCACAGTCTTTCATGTCGCACCACCTGCGACTGCGATTCCGACTCATATCCATGAACAACCAGCCACAGTTCTCTCCCTGGCACTCGCAGATTCTGTCCAGCTTATCGGAGGTCAGCAGCTCCGCTGCTGAATGAATGACCGACCAAAGCATCCGGTCGAGTTTCCTGTCTTCAAAAGCATACGTCCAAGGGTTTGTGGCATCTGCAGACCTGAGGCGCACGTGCGCCATCGCTACAGACATTTCCGCGTTCAGTGCGCCTATGTCGATAGCGGCTGGCGAACGATGGTTGGCAATCGCGGAAAAAATCCGATAAAGCGCTTCTCTCATCGTGATAGCCCTTTCCAGAATCATTTTCGCGTCTGCAGGGTGAAGAGCTGCTTCTCGGAGCAGGTCTCTGGCTTCATCGTTGGTTAGGATGCTGGCATGTTGGCTCCATGAAACGAGATTTGGGTATGTGGAGAGAACCTCGAGTGAATGGTCACTGTTTCGGCAGTCTACTGTGTTGATAAAATCGAGGCATAGCCATCCGCCTATCAGTTTCAGGCTACACGGATCTGGTTCTGACATGTCTCTTCTAACCACCTAATTATGTCGTCGCTGGCTATAAGTTTATATCTGACGTTGATGTGTAACCTACGTAGATCCATTAAGGTGGTTAAGACGATGCGTGCAAAAAAAAGAAGCGCACCTGCGGATGCGTACACTAAGGAACTGTTACTCCACTTGGCAGAACGTGGCTATCAAGGACGCGTCGTATCTATCCAACACCTTCCTGAATTGCAGGAAGAAATCGAAGAACGTTTCAATCAAGGACTATTCGACGAAGAGTTTTATCGGTTGCGCCTTGCTTTCTATGATTTCAAAGCTTCTGAAAGCCTGCCGGAGGCCAAATCCATAACCGTAGTTGCTGTTCCTCGCCCACAAGCTCAAGCCACTTTCACATTTGAAGGCGAAAGAAAGGCGCTCATCCTTCCGCCAACATACGTAGCCTATCAACAAACAACGAATCGCGTTGCAGAGTTTTTGACCGGAATCTTTAAGGAAAAAGGATACAACATAGCTCGAACTGCATTGCCTCTGAAGCTACTGGCCGTTCGAAGCGGACTGGCTGAATATGGAAGGAACAACATTACCTATGTCTCAGGTATGGGAAGCTTCTTCCAGCTCGTAGCCGTTTACTCCGGCATGCCCTGCCGAGAGGACACATGGCGAGAAGCGCGAATGATGAAACAGTGTGAAAACTGTCAAGCCTGCCGTCTATCTTGCCCGACTGGCGCAATCTCATCGGACCGCTTTCTGCTTCATGCTGAACGATGCATTGCATTTCGCAATGAGAGGAAGGGTGATGTTCCATTTCCAACTTGGATCGACCCATCTTGGCACAATTGCTTGTACGGCTGTCTTCACTGTCAGAGAGTCTGCCCCGAAGATAGGCATTTCCTGAATTGGATTGTGGAAAGAGAGGAATTCTCGCAAGAAGAGACTGAGCTTCTTCTTAGAGGACGACTCCTTGATCACCTACCCGGTACAACCTTGGAAAAACTGAAGAATCTTGACCTTGCAGACCCCGATTCCCTAGACAATCTACCTCGTAACCTACGTGTCTTTTTTGGATCAGGCAAGGACCTGGGAATTCAGAATGCGAGCGCGTAGTGTTTTCAGATCGAGCGCGCGCCATGATAGCCTACCCGATTGGGCTCACGTCGACGCTTCAACTGCCAGCATAGGCTAAGACCTATCTAATTTCGTCGTCAGCGTCGTGCTATTTCAGAGTGATGAAATCTGATCCTTCTGCCACGCTTATGTCTTCTTCAGATACCCTTCTCTGGGTTCGTAGATCGTTCCCTCACGTAACAACTGTCCGATCAGGCGTTCTGCCTCGCCTCTTGAAACTTTGTATTTCTCTTCCAGCTCATTCAACAGTGCTGCTCTTTCAACCATGCCCGTTTCCCTCTCCAATTCCATCAGAGTCGACAGAATGACCTGCAGCTTGTCTCTCATGCTCTTCGATTTCCCAGTCATTATGATATCTATGTCCATCTTGTATGAAGACAGGTCTATTCCGACCTCTTCAAGAGACTTTTTCATTATGGCTATGGCGGCTTCGGCATCTTCGGCTGAAACCTCTTTCCTGAGTGCTGAGCGGGTTCTTGCTTCAGCAATACGGACCAAAGATTCGAGTTGGCGTGCAGTTATCGCCACGGGTGAGCCTTCTGCTTCGCTTGCCGATCGCATTGCCAAATAGAAGTCGTTGAGGCGTTGTATTGCTTCAGGAGTCAGAGTTGGCCTGATCCCCTTTGCATAGCTTATGTATTTTCGCAGAAGATCAACTTGTATCGGAGGCTCCACAGGGCTCAGTCCCTTTCTGTGGATTTCAAGAATGTGCGCCGACATCTTGATGTCTGATTCTTTGTTTGGGACGTCTCGTAATACGAAGATCAGATCAAACCTTGAAAGTATCGTGACTGGAAGAGAGATGTTTTCTGCCACTGTGCGATGTGGTTCATACCTTCCTAAGGTGGGGTTGGAAGCCGCAAGTATTGCCGTTCTAGCGTTCAGCGTGGCGACGATGCCTCCTTTGGCCACTGAAACGGTGTGTTGCTCCATAGCCTCGTGGATGGCCACTCGGTCTTCAGGGCGCATCTTGTCCATTTCGTCGATGCACGCGATTCCCTTGTCAGCCAGCACAAGGGCGCCAGCCTCAAGAGTCATTCCTCCGCCTCTCTCCCTTATGACGGCCGCAGTTAAGCCAGCCGCAGTTGTTCCGCGTCCAGAAGTGTACAATCCACGCGGCGCGATTCTGGCCACGTACTGAAGAAGTTGAGATTTCGCTGTTCCCGGGTCTCCTACCAAGAGCGAGTTGATCTCTCCTCTTATCGATATGTCCGGAAGAGTTTTCTGCACGCCGCCGAAAAGAAGATACATTATCGCCTCTTTCACGTGGTCGTATCCGTAGATTGAGGGCGCAATTGAACTTATTATTTTTCTGTGTATCCATGGATCCTTTGCAATATCAAGGATTTTCTCCTCTTCTTCCGGTGACGGCAATGAGGTTTCAGGTTCTTTCCCAAGCACTTCAATGGAGTTGACGTCCTGAAATAGGATGAAGGTGCGAAGTTTCCCGACTCCAGGCCGCGCGGGAGCGAAAGCTCGAACCACGCCAACGATCGAAACGTGGTCTCCTGGCCTCGCCACATCAACTATTTCGCTTCCCACAAGCTTGGCATTCAACGTGCGAGGAAGCTGTCCCGGAGGAAGATCCTCAGGCCTTTCTTGAAGGCGAAGGTCCTGTGAATCTATGAATGCTGATTCTTCTTGTACAAAGTCGAATGGTCCTTTTGCGGCGCAAGAAGGATTGCTGCAGGCGAAGGGAGCCTTGACAAATTGCCCTGTCTGGTTCACCGGTGTGATTTCGCCGCATCTTTTGCATTTGAACGCTGCCTGCATTACCATTGGCCTAACTGGTGTTGAACGGACAACAATGCCCTCTACCATCACAAGCCTTCCAATGTGGTCCGAGCCAAGCCTGCGCAACTGCGCAGGTTCCAGTAGCTTCACCACTCTTGCATTGACAGTTTGGGCTTCTAGTTTTTCAGCATATTCGGGGTCTTCTATCCGCAGCTGATCATAGGCTGCGTTGTCGGCGTGTTTCAGGTACTCGTCCGGTCTTTCCAAGAGTTGCTCGGCGAGGCTCTGGTCGAAGACCAACAGGTCTTCAAAATCGATTGTTACTGATGTTCTGCCTCCTACTGCCATTTGTGATATTCTTTGGCGGTATTTTTCGGTTTTCAGAAACGCTTGGAATTGCTCTTGTGGGTCAACCGTTTCCAGTCCTTCCTTCATTCTTCTGCCTCCTCATATTCCAATATCTGCGTCCGCCATTGGTTGATGAGCGTGTAGAGTTGCTCGTAGAGAATTCTCTCCTCCCCCGTTAGATTTCTGAGTGTTTGTTCGGTTTGGGCTGGGGCAGAGGCTATTGAGACAATCTTTCTCAGTCTAGAATTCACGATGTCTTGTGTTAGCTGTCTAGCCTTCTCGTTTTCCAACATTTTTTCTGGGGCTTTAGCAGAATCTTTCAGGTTTGTAAGGTATCTTCGGAGTCTTGGGTAGAAAGTTTCAGGCAATTTGGATATCTGTCCTACGGTTTGGACGCGTTCGGACCATTGGAGTTTGTTGAGTTTGGCCACGCTTAGGCTCTCGTCTTCACGAAAGTGGGCAATTCCCGATTTTTCAAGTTCTAAAGCCACCCAATAGTAGGGTTCATATTCGTTTCCCTCTTCATAAGGGCCTACATTTAGGCCGGCGAGCTTGATTTCTTGGCAGTTTCTATTTGCGATAATCTTTTTGGGCGAGTGCTCAAAACTGAAATCTAGACTGCCGATTTCTGCAGACACTTTGTGTGGCATGATTTCCTTCTCTCCCTCTTCAGACGTAACTGTCGCGACCAAATATAAGAATCGTAGTCTAAAAACCTAGATTATGCCTAAATAAAATTCCAGATGCCCATTGGGTTTTAAGAAAAATAAAAAAGTGGGAAAAAGGCTTCCTTTTGCTAGGGCCACAGTCCTAGGGTCTTTATTGCTTCGGCAACCCTGCCGACGCCGAGCATCAACGCGGCAATTCTCATTTCACATTTTTCCTTCTTTGAAACGGCGTAGACGTCGTTGAAGGCCTTAACCATCTTGGTTTCCAGTTTCGTGTTTACCTCTTCTACTGGCCAATGCTCGCGTTCAAGATTCTGAACCCATTCGTAATAACTCGCTGTCACTCCGCCCGCGTTGGCCAAGATGTCTGGGATTAGGATAATTCTCTTCTCGAAGAGTATTTTGTCTGCCTCAGGCGTAGTTGGTCCGTTTGCGCCCTCAGCAACGATTTTTGCCCTTATTTTGTCAGCATTATCCTTTGTTATCGAGTTTTCTAGGGCAGCTGGTACAAGTATGTCGCATTTTGTTTCGAGTACTTCTTGGTTGGTTATGTTTTGGCTTCCCTTGAAGTTAACAACTGATCCTGTTTTTTGCTTGTGTTCGTACACTTTGTATGGGTTTAACCCTTCTTTGCAGTAGATTCCGCCTGTTGAGTCGCTTACCGCCGTTATTTTGGCGCCCCAGTCGTGGGCTATTTTGGCAGCGTTCCAGCCTACATTGCCGTATCCTTGAACTGCAACTGTGGCTCCTTTTAGCTTCATGTTGAGCTGCTTGGCTGCCTCTCTTGCGCAGATGTCAACGCCTAGTGAAGTGGCTTCCGCTCTTCCTTCTGAGCCGCCGATACTGATTGGCTTTCCTGTGACGCATTCGGGAACACTGTAACCTTTGATTTGGCTGTACGTGTCCATTATCCATGCCATCGTCTGAGCGTCTGTGTAAACGTCTGGAGCAGGGACATCACGGTATGGCCCGATGAAATCGAAAATCATGCTTGTGTATCGTCTCGTCATTCTCTCCAGTTCGTCCTTTGACATCTTCTTAGGGTTGCAACAGATTCCGCCTTTTGCGCCGCCGTAGGGAATGTCGACGACTGCGCATTTCCAAGTCATCCACATTGACAGTGCTGTAACTTCGTCTAGGTCAACATTTGGGTGATAGCGGATGCCACCTTTGAATGGACCCCTTGCGTCCATGTGCTGCACACGGCAACCATTGAAGACGCCAATTCCTCCGCTGTCCATTCTTATTGTGATGGAAACTGTGAGTGATCGTTTTGGGACTTTCAGCATTTCATGTATTCCAGAGTCCAGGTCAAGTTTTTCGGCTGCAAGTCTCAACTGCTCTAGCGCGATGCCGTATGGTGATATGGCTTTTGCCACAGCAATCTCCTACCGTGTTTTTCAGCTTGATAAAATGCTATAATTTAAGGCTTACTGCATGACTCTGGAAAAAAGAAAAGGTGGGAGTGTTAGCCTAGAATCTTCTCAATCGCGCCTTTCTCTACTTCGTCGGGCATGGCTATGCCTGTGACTTTCGAAGCTCTTTCAGAAAGGCTCATCAAGTCATTCCTGCTAACGAGTTCCAGCTTCCATTTTCTATTGCCAGCCAGGAGTTGCTTGAGTCCAACGCCCACTCGGTCAGTTAAGTAGGTATAGACGCCCACGGCCTCCCATGGTATTTCCTTGAAGCGTTCACCGTATTTATGTTTCAGCTCTGGTGCAGCGATGAAGAATTTCTCAGGTGTACCACCGAACTTGTCAGCAAAAGCTTTTGGCAACTTGCCCTCTTCAGAGAGTTGCTTGAAGTAGCTTCCTTTGAAGGCTGCGGTTATTGGCGATCGTCCCATCAACACTGCCTTTATGAACGGGCCGTCTCCAAAGTTGCTCATTGCAATGGCCTTAAAAATGGATGTCTCCTCGATGAAACCGCCGGCTATGATCAGGTCCGGGACATAGCGTCCTTTCTTCTTTAGCAGCTGTGCACATTTCAGAACTATGGCTTCCAAGTAAACAGTTGGAATGCTCATCTCATCCATCATTGGTACTGGGCTCATGCCGGTTCCGCCTCCTGCGCCGTCGAAGGATACGTAGTTAATTTTGGCTTCTGACGCCATTTTCATCGTGTAGGCGACAGCGGAGGGTCTGTACGCGCCAGTCTTGAGCGTTACATACTTTGCGCCTTGTTTTCTCAACCATTCGATATCTTCTACGAAGCCTTTCTCTTTTGGTATACCTACTCTGCTATGTCTCTCGAAAGATTTGAACACTCCTTCTTTGAAGGCTTGTTGGACTGTTGGGTCCTCGGGGTCTGGGATTACCACGTACCCTCTCTTCTTCAGAAGCTTTGCCTTTTCCAGGTCTCTGACTCGAACTTCGCCTCCGATGGCTTTTGCTCCTTGTCCCCATTTTCTTTCAATGACATTCACTTCAAGTTTCGAGATAGCATAGACGTCGACGCCTAGCCTCTGATCTTCAACGTTTGTTTGGACAACTATTTCTCCGTACTTCCCGTCCCAGAACTTCCTGAATAGGTCAACCCTGCGCTTCAGTTCTTTTGAATTTGTGACTTTTCCATTTGTTATCTGGGCATCTTGGTCCATGCCGCAGACGTTTTCTCCGACGATGATCGATGCTCCAGAAATCGCTGCTCCTACTGCTAGGCCTTCCCAGTTCAGTCTTGCGACGTCGGTTGAGCCGAATGCGCCGTTTAGAATTGGGATCTTTAGCGGTATTCCTCCAACTTTGGTTTCTATGTTAACGTTCGGAAAAATCGTCTTGTCGGAGTCCGGTTCAATTCCTTCTGCTTCAAAGAGTCCTGCTTGTATGTTGAAGTGCGACCAATCTAATCCGAAATCCTTCAGTGCTCCAGCGGTGCTGGAGCCGAATTGCGCAGGTTCTGGGTAGAGTGCTTCTCTTCCTCTGAATGCTGATAGGCTTATTTCGCACAGGAATGGGCAATCGCGGATGCAGATGGGGCACATTCCACTTGTCGGGCTTGTGTCCTTCACACGTGTTTGAGTGCCTGTTGTCGATTTGCCATTTAGGTAGGAACTGTTTTTGTGTACACGTTCAGTCATTTTCCTCTCTCCTCAACGTTTTCAAGTTTTGGATTAGATCAGTATTTCCCCTTTGCATTTAAGTATTGCTTTAGGTTGACGGAGTTGTGAACATTCATGAACATCGAAAAACTATGACTGTACTCCTGTCAGAATTCGATTTTCAGGCCTTCAACTGAATACTCGCGGCGCTCGTATGTCTCCGAATTGTATCGACCGCCCGCTTTTCTGACTTCTATAAACCTTTTTCCGCCCGCCTTGGATAGATCGATGACAACCTGAGTTATGTGCTCGATTAGGGCGCAGAACTCTTTTGGATGTGCGTTCTTGGCTATTGTCCAGTATGCTAGTGTCTGATAGGCATATAGGGCTGGGCAGACATGGCTAAAGAAAGCCTTGACTGCCTCATTTCCCCAGACATGCTCCATCAATGATAGACTATTGAAGACAAGCCTTGTGCCAGAGCTGACGAATTCTCGTTCGATTCTTCCAAAGAATCTGTGAAACTGCTCAGGGTCCTTTGAGCTGGGCACTTTTCTGATCCATGATGGTGCCTTATCGTAGAAATCGATGAACACTAGTTCGCCTTGGCCTGAAGATTCGGTGAAGCAGTCTAGGACGAGTAGTTTGTTTTCCCAGCCTTCCGGCAGCGCCTTGATCAGGGGCTTCAGGTGAAGCATGATTGCCTGTGGTGGATATATGAAGTCAAGATAGATTACTTGGTTTCCATCAATTATACCTTGTTTCATAAAAGAGTATAGGAATTCACGCGCAAACGTCGCAGATTCCACTTCCCACACGACATTTTCGCCGAGAAAGAGCCCTCCTTCCAACTGCTTGTCCAGAGGCTCTATTCCAGTTGAGAACATGCTGTCTTCGTGTTTACGCATGGTAACTCTCCACTCTCTGATTGATTGGGGCTGTTAAAAATGTTTAGGTCAGCTACATGGCTGTTCAAGCGTGTACATTATGTACATAAGGTTTCTATATTTGAACATGGCTTTACTAATCTCACGCAAAAGGAGTGTAAGATGAATGTTGAACCCGATAGAACTTTCAGGACGAGAACTGGGAATGATAAAGCTGATGACCGACTTCTTCGTGGAGAAACCTGAACTGACGGCAAAGATTGAAAGCTACACAACAGCCCACTACGCGCTTGTAACCACGTACTCAGAGAACTTTGGCATATCAGAAGCCGACGCGTGGGGAATACTCGAAGGGCTTCAGAAAAAAGTCAACGAGGCCGAGTACATTCATGTAGAAGCACCACGCCCAATAAAGAAGGTTCTCCAACTATCAAACGAGGAAATCAACATGCTCCGCACCATGATCGACTACTTTTCAGCAAACCCAAAAATGAGTCCAGCCGGCTCGTTTACGGCGAAAAGGTCAGAATCAATCATCGAGGCATACCAATGGTTTTTTGGAAGTTCCAACGGCAACGGCGAAGTTGCCAGAGAAAATTTCCAGAACCTAATGGAGAAACTCCAGACTTCCATGTCGATCAGACTAGAAACATTGGCACCGATCGTCGCTTCTCCAAACCCGTATGAAGCTGTACTCAAGCTTCTGGACATAGCAGCAAAAAAGTTGAATCTAGACCCCGGGATGCATGAAATGCTAAAACGTCCAATGAGAACTATGATAGTGAATATCCCAGTGGTCATGGATGGCGGCGGCATACAAGTTTTCACTGGCTATCGAGTGCAATACAATGATGTGCTTGGCCCGACAAAAGGCGGTATACGATATCACCCTGACTTGACGTTGGATGAAGTAATAGCGTTGTCAGCTTGGATGACATTGAAAACCGCAGTGACAGGGCTACCACTCGGCGGAGGCAAAGGCGGAATAAGGTGCAGTCCTAAGGAAATGTCTCCAAGGGAGTTGGAAGCGCTGACAAGAGGCTACACGCGTGCGATGGCTAGATTCATAGGGCCGTTATACGATGTGCCTGCACCGGATGTTTACACAGACTCGCAGACAATGGCCTGGATAATGGATGAATACAGCGAAATGGTTGGGTACAACGCTTTCGGCGTAGTCACTGGAAAGCCAATAGATGTGGGAGGATCACTTGGAAGGAATGAGGCGACATCGAGGGGTCTAATGTACACTGTGATCGAAGCTGCAAAGCATCTTGGCATGGAACTCAAAGATGCAAAGGTTGCGGTTCAAGGATACGGCAACGTTGGATTCCATGCTGCTAAATTGCTCCACGAACTTGGATGTAAAATCATAGCCGTTTCTGACTCAAAAGGCGGCATATACAACGCAAAGGGCTTGGGTCCAGAGAAAGTCATGGAGTACAAGGACGAGACAGGCTCTGTTCTCGGTTACAAGGACTGCGACAGCGTGACGAACGAGGGAATATTAGAATTGGAGTGCGACATTCTGGTTCCTGCAGCTCTGGAAAACCAGATTACAAGAGCGAATGCTGACAAAATAAGGGCAAAAATCGTTGCTGAGGGCGCAAATGGGCCGACCACACCTGACGCGGACGAGATACTGTTCAGAAATGGGGTCTTTGTAATTCCAGATATACTGGCAAACTCAGGGGGCGTCATTGTCAGCTATTTTGAGCAAGTGCAGAACCAAATGAACTACTATTGGACTGAGGAAGATGTCCGCACCAAGTTGCAGAGCACGATAGTCGGCGCATTCAAGGATGTTTTGATCGTAGCGCAGCAATACAACGTGAACATGAGAATCGCGGCATATATGAACGCGATAAAAAGAGTGGCCGACGCAATGTTCTTGCGCAAGAACAAAGGCTTTGTCCCGGTTGTCAACGAGTAAATCACACATACCTTTTTTCTCATTTTTCTGAACTTTGTACACAGCGCGCATTCTATGAACATGTTTAATAGAAGCCACCCCAAAACATAGCTCAGGGAAAGCAATGGCTGTTCATTTGCACACCACAATAACGAGGAAAACAGATGACATGCTTGAAGAACTGGCAAAAACTTATGGGGCGAAAAATCGCGTTATTGAGCAAGCACTAGAAACACTCCTCAGAGTCGAGCGGGTTGGTTCGTGCGATGATTGCGCGGTAAAAACCAAGATGAAGGAGCAAATGAACCTTAGAGAAGCTCTGGATCTAACCTCCATTGGAAGGAAAGCGGTTGACAGCCTCTTGGAAGTGGCGATCGGAGATAAAACAATTCAAGATTTTGTTGCTGAACAAAAGGAAGAGGCAAAGAACACCGTTGAAATACTAAAAGGTTCAGTTGCGTGGAAAAAACCATCGAACTTCAAGGAGTTCATGATAGTTCTCGAAGAAATGAAGGACTTGACCCGAATATTCGAAATTGCTTCGCACAGCGAGATCGATAGCACAGTGATTTTAAGACCAAGTGCCTTCAAGCGTCTCCCAGAAATCGTGGCCTTCCAAATAGCGACAATTCTGGAAGGGCTTCAAGTCTCCTTTGAAATGCGTGTGATGGGAGAAGATGTTGCAGTTAGAATGACGCGACAGGATATGTATCCACTAAGAAAGAAGGAGTTCGGAGAATCTCTGAGCGAGCAAATTGAAAGAAGGCTATCTAGTGCTACTCCAAGCCTGTTCAAAAATACGCTGATGCTGGTAGGACCAGCGTTCATGAATTGGGCTGAAAAACACCTCGAAGAGCCAATAACGGATCTCAGCTCGTTTCTAGAAGACCTTAGAATTGCCCTTGGTACTGGTGAACTTCCAAAGGAGCCCAAGGAGTTTGTTAGGAGTCTGCTTTCTGCATTCATAAGAATGAACTGGTTCAAGCAGGCCAAGATACTGCGCGAAGTTGATGAAAACACTCTAGACATATCATTCCAGTCGACCACAGCCTCAGTTGCGAAACTATCAATAGTAATGCTTTCAGTTGTTCTTGCCACACGAGGCTGGAAGCTTCTGAAGTTTACTGCGGAGCAAACAACAGTAAATGTCTCGATTCGATATGTAGGTCCAGAAGATCAAAGCCTGCTAGACCAAATAGTGGAAGTAAGTCTCTTTCAAACAATAGGCAAACAATTCTTAGATGTTATTCCGATTCCACGTGAAGTATACAATTCGTTCGCGTCCAGAGTCTACGATACTAGCAAGGATAAATTCAACGAAATATATCGCACCATGGGTGCCCGCGTTTCGAATGCGATCCGCATATTAGCAAGGAATGACCCGGAGAAGATCAGAAAATTGGCACAGAATTTCATTCTCAAGAACATGAGCTCCGTCCAGCCTGATGCCGAAACGCGGTTTGTCGACGATGAACACTTCACCATAATATTCAAGAAAATTGATGCGCTCGTCATGAACAGTCAACGTGCGCTGACTGAATCAATGTTCAAGGAGCTTGGATACGAGATCCAGACAACAGTTTTTCAGAACCTCTTAAGCTTCAGGCTTAAACCACTTGAGAAACCAGCCCTCGAGCCAGTTCCTCGCAAGAAACTGATGGAGGCTTTGATAAATGAAATGTCAGCTAGTTCTTGTGAGGAAGCGTTTGAAAAAATAAGGGAACCTATTGATGAATTGTTTCCGGAGGACTATCCGTGGACAATTCGAGAGGTGGGTGACAGGATCATCGACATGTACCGGGAACTTGATGTGGAGCTGGAGATCGAATACTTTGAGGGAGGTTTCACTCTCAAATACAAGACATGTCCGTACTATAAGCTTGTCAAATCCGGGCAGAAAACATGGCTCTGCAGTCTGCGCAAGAGGGTCCTCGACTACGTGATTTCAAGGGTTTCACATGGGAAAAAGGCTAGAATAAAAATTATCAGATCACTGCTCAAGAACGAACATCCTTGCGAATATGCAGTATTCTTGACTGGGTTCTTGGAGGAAGAATAGCCCAACTACACCTGCTGCCTCAAATATACTTTTATTAACGCTTGGAACCAGACTATAAGCTGTGAGGCTGGATAGTTGAGTTTTGAAATGTGGGCGGAGAAGTATCGCCCAAAAACGTTGGATGGCATAGTTAACCAAAGGGAAATTGTTGAACGTTTGAAGAGTTTCGTCAAATCGAGGAACGTGCCTCACTGCATTTTTGCTGGGCCTCCTGGAACGGGAAAGACTACTGCGGCGCTTTGCTTGTGTAGGGATCTCTACGGTGATGCCTACCGGGAGCATATGATGGAGTTGAATGCGAGTGACGAAAGGGGAATTGATGTTGTTCGGGAGACTGTGAAGACTTTTGCAAGGATGAAATCCATCGGCGAAATTCCCTTTAAGATAATGGTACTAGATGAGTCTGACAACATGACCTCTGATGCCCAGCAGGCGCTGAGGAGAACGATGGAGCGTTACACGGGAACCTGCCGATTCGTCATGTGTGCAAACTACAGTGGGAAAATAATAGAACCCATTCAGTCTCGATGTGCCCCTTTCCGGTTTACATACCTACCCAGAGAAGAGCATGACCGTTACCTGGACCAAATAGCCCAGAAAGAGAAAGTCAAAGTGTCAACTGAAGGTTTGGATGCAATCTTTGAAGTGTGCGGGGGAGACTTGAGAAGAGCAATAAACACGTTGCAGGCGGCGGCTTCGCTGGGGAAACCAGTCGACGCAAAAGTGGTTTATTCGATTACTGGAAGAGCCCATCCTGCGGACGTGCAGAAAATGATAAAAACCGCTATGGATGGAAGCTTCATCGAGGCTAGGAAACAACTCCGAGAGATGATTCAGAAATACGGAGTAGCCGGAAGCGACATAATCCGCCAAGTTCATTCAGAACTCTTTAGAGCTGAAATTCCGGAACAGTGGAAGATAAAGCTGGCTGACATTGTAGGGGAAGTTGACTTCCGACTTGTTGAAGGTGCAGATGAAGAGGTCCAGCTAAGCGCATTGCTAGCTAGGCTCGTTGAGGCTGGTTTGGAACTGAAGAACTCTGTTTAGGTGCAAGCTGTTGTATGCATCTTGGACCGTTAAGCACAAGCCCAAGTCGCTAGCTGGAATAATAGGGAACAGGGAAACGATCAAGAGTCTTGTTGACTGGGTGAAGTCATGGGACAAGGGCATACCTAAGAAGAGGGCTGTATTCATATACGGGCCTCCTGGCATCGGCAAAACGGTTGCTGTTGAAGCTTTGGCAAACGATTTGCACATGGAGTTTGTAGAGAAGAATGCAAGTGATTATAGAACAGAAGACGCGATAAACCGTTTCGCAGGCCTAGCCTCGCAATTTGGGTCATTGTATGGCGGTAAAAGAATCGTTTTGCTCGATGAACTCGATGGACTAACAGGAACGTCGGACAAGGGCGGAGTGAAAGCAATTACTGATGTGGTCAAGATTGCGCAATGCCCAGTAATCCTAATTGCTAACAGTGCCTACGATCCTAGATTCTCAAACCTGCGTAGCTACTGCCTTCTGATTGAGTTCAAGAAGCCTCCAGTAGGAGAGGTTGCAAAGCACTTGAGGGCCATATGTGATGATGAAGGAATTGAGGCTGGTGAGAGTGCACTGAAATTCATTGCTCAACGTTCCGAGGGCGACATTCGCTCAGCCTTGAACGACTTGCAGGCTTTGGCTCAAGGTAAGAAAAAGCTGAGCTATGACGATGTTTCGTGGCTAGGTTATCGAGACAGGCAAGACACCATCTTCAACGTGCTAAGAATGATAGTATACGGGAAAACGTGTGCCAGTGCAAAGCAGGCCGTGAACATGGCTGACATAGACATTGACATGCTTTTCGAGTGGATATACGAGAACGTTCCAGACCATTTGACCGACCCGCAAGATCTAGTCAGGGCTATGGATGCTCTTTCAATCGCGGACGTTTATCGCGGCAGAATTCGAGCCACACAAGATTGGAGCTTCCTGCGATATGTTATTGACTACATGACCGCAGGCGTGGCAATGGCAAGGCAGAACAGCAAGGCTGTAGGCTGGATACCCTTCAGGTTTCCAAGCCGTATACAAATGCTGTCAAGATCTAGAGCTGAGCGGGCAACAAAGCTGAGCGTAGGAAGAAAGGTCAAACGCAGGTGCCACATCTCAGCCTTCAGGGCCGCAAAGGAAGATGTTCCATACTTGAAAATAATCTTCGAAAATAACGTAGAAATGGCTGCAGGACTCGCAAAGTGGCTAGAATTGGACTCAGAAATGATTGAATATCTTGCTGGAAGTGAAGAAAAAGCCGAGGCCATTACCAAGCTACTAGGCTAAAGGTCTGATTGCCGAGGTTCACTAGTGGATTTTGCTCCCTTCAACGATGTCTTTCTCAGGCTGCAAGACTACAACGTGGCCTTTATCGTCTTCAGCCGCGAAAATCATGCATTGGGACTCGACGCCCATCATTTTCCGTCTTTGGAGGTTCAGTATGAAACCACATTTTCTGCCTACGAGATCATCAGGTTTGTAGTACTGTAACAGTCCTGCCACTGCCTGTCTTTTTTCGGTTCCGAAATCGACGATCATTCTTATGAGGTTTCGTGATCCCGGTATCTGGTTTGCTTCCAGAATCTTTCCGACTCGCAGATCCAACTTCTGAAATTCCTCAAACGATATTTCCATCTTGACGCACCGTTTTCCAAATTTCGGCTAAGATAACTATTAAGACTTACGTGTCTTCCTTGTTCGTTTTATCTTTTCAACTGCTTTAGCCACGCCTGGCCAGCCATCAGTATCTTTTGAACGAACTATTTCGAAGGCTTCCTTCGAATTCAGTCCAAACAATTCTTGGCCCACAGCTTTTCTGGCAAGATATGATGCCGCATTGAGCATCTCACTATTCAATCTGCTGTCCGCTGCATCTGCCAGATGACAGATCAAGGCTTCGATACTATGCGGTCTGATTGGACCATAGCTTCCATGATGAGCCGCGACTACGTGAACCAGCTCTAACGGAAAACCTCTCCGCACAAGCTCTGATGTCGCTATTGACAAATGGTCAAGATAATCGCCCAAACGTGTCGAGCTGTAGCGGCCATCCCTACCCACAGAGTACGTGACTGGCTTGAAAACATCGTGCAACAGCACTCCCGCTAAAACGAGATCGCGGTTTACATTTCCATGATAGACCTTTTCAACAGACGTGCACATGGCCAAGGCGATGTTCGCTGTCGAAACGATATGTTCAATGTAGCCGCTAGGATAACAATGATGATTTGACCTTCCAGCGGGCGAAACTTCGAAAGGCAAGCCTAGATGCTTTTTCCCATCTATCTCAAAGGTCGGATTTCTTAACAGGTCAATGACCTTCTGTCGAAGGCCTTCTTCCTGAATGTCTCTTGCTAAGGATTCGAGCTGTGGATTAAGCCGTTTGCGTTTC
Source organism: uncultured Candidatus Bathyarchaeia archaeon (assembly GCA_964475545.1). GTDB lineage: Archaea > Thermoproteota > Bathyarchaeia > Bathyarchaeales > Bathycorpusculaceae > DASPTR01. The sequence goes on from CAYYXF010000001.1 coordinate 94,011, forward strand.
ATTATCTACTTGTTAGTTCGGCATTAGATATGGCTTTTTCGTTTTTCCTCATTGGCTATCTTATGAGCCACCAGAAGCGGCTCCGGAATTCGAACATTATGCGTACATGTCTTAACAGTTCCAATGGCCGTCTCCAATGAGACCATATGACCGACGCTAACGTAAATCGGCTTGCTTCCAGGTTTTGTGGTGACCACAGCGCCGACAATCTCATGCTCATCTCTCAGAAAAGCAACGTCCTTTCTAACGTTTCCATTCTCAACCTTGCCAAACAGCCTGCTTTTTGCGACTCCTATCGTTGGTCGGCCTATCACAAGACCAAGATGGCTGGCAAATCCGCAGCGATACGGATGGGCGAACCCCTGCCCGTCCACAAGAAAAACGTCAGGTCGCAACTGCAGTTTCTCGATGGCAAGGACCGAAGGAGGGATTTCTCTGAAAGCAAGCAGTGTAGGAATGTAAGGCGTGCGCGTCCTGCAAGTCGCGGTTTGCGTCTCGACAAGTTTGAGAGATTCATAATCAAGAACAGCTACGGCTCCGATGGATACATCTTTCACGTATGCAACGTCTATTCCAGCTACGAAGCGGATCTTTTCAGGCAATCTGTCGTCAAATACGATTTGTTTGGCCATTCGTAGCTGTGCTCTATGAGCCTTTTCAACGAAGTTAAGCATCTTGCGAGACGTGATCATCTCATTCTACTCAAAGCTTCCGCATTCTATACTTTGCTTTTCTTCATCATTTTTTCCAGCTGCCTAAGATGTTTCTCCAACGCGTTTCTTCGTACTTCCTGAGTTATGTCTCCCCGTGTAGACTCGATTATCTTTCTGGCAACGTCACATTTTCTCCTGAGTCCAGGAACCATCATGTAGGCTTCATCCATAGCCATGAGTTCAACGTAGATCTCATCCATTGTCAGCAGGCATTTTTCTCCCTTTTCTGCATCGCCTTCCCTCAGCGCGTCCAAGGCTAGGCGCCTGTATTCACCTATGACATCTGCTAACCCGAGCACATAGTCTATTGAGGGAACCCCGACATCCTCAGGCGTGGGAAACTTCGATTCTTCGATCAGCCTCAGAAATATGTTCGCTTCTGAATATTCTTGCCGAGCAGCGTCGAACATGCCGCCGTGAACGATTTCCGGGTACATATTGGAGGTTCTGGTGAGGTTTAAGATAATTCGTTTGGCTTTTTCAATCAGGTTCTTGGCTTCTTTCATCTTTTTCTGGTGAATGTAGAGAATTGCTTGCTTTGAGATGCTTGTCGCTTTTCGCATATCCTCTTGAGCGTTTTCTCGGATCTTTTCCTTCTTTTTGAGTTCGTTCTTCACTTCGTTGAGTACCGGTCTTAGCGATGACATTATGATTGGCGCCTGTGGCAGTTTAGGCGCGGGAAACATAAGTATTTTTGCGTTACAAAAAATGGAGATGATGGAGTGCGGTCAAGCCTCTTTTTGCGATATTTGACCGCTATTCTTCTGGCTGAGGTTCTTTCCATTTCTCAACGAGGAGCTTTGTAGTGTCTCCGATTTTGAAACTGACTTTTACGAATATCGAGTCGGAGTCGTTGAATGGGAACATGCTGTCTTCAGCTAGGTCTTTTGGCAGGTAGATCAGGTATTTGCCGTCTTTTCTTCTGAATAGTCGTCCTCTTCCTTCATTGACCATGTGTCACACCTCGATTCAATTTCTGGTTTAAGATGAAGGGCAATGGTCGAGATACTATATAAGTTTTGTTCTCATATGATTCGAATGAAAACGCTCAACTCAATTAAGGCAGTTAAAGAACGGAATCATTTGCAAGAAATACTGCTATTTATCAAATGAGATTGGTTTCTTAAGTCTGCTCATTAGTACAACTCGGCTCTCCACAGACTCATCGAGGATGTTATAGCCGGTTTCACCTGCCAGTTGGGCTGCAAACTTGCGTATTTGTATATGGCTTGGCGTATTCTCATAACCCAAGCGAAGCCTGGAGAAACCAACGTGCATGTACGCTTTAGGCTCAACATACGTTGGGGCTGCCTTCTTTATGATTTTAGCGTAGCTTTCTACTTTTTTCATGTTTAAGCCTTGAGCCAACGTTAGCCGGATCACTGAAGGACATTTGAAGCTCGGCAACATCGCTAATGTTTCATTGAGCCTCTCCCAAGCCCTTGGAATTTGCGGGCGGCAGATCTGATTGAAGGTCTTCTTGTCTGGAGCGCATGCTGAAATGTAAAGTTGTGTTGGCTCTTCGCTCATTTCCGCCAGGGTTGACGGCATGGTTCCATTGGACACCAGAAAAGTTGTCAGTTGTCTTCTGTGAAAAGCGTGGATTAGTCCTCCTATTTGCTTGTAGAGTGTTGGCTCGCCTGTCAGGCTTATTGCCACATGTTTAGGGGTCAAGGCTTCCTTGAGTTTCTGTCGTTCTGTCTTAGAGTTGTCCTTGTACCCGCTCAGGATTGCGCGCTGCACTTTGATGCTGTCTTCTACAATCTCTTCGGGCGAATCCCACGTTGGCAGTTTCATCTCGTCCCATGCTAGTTGAAGATCGCCGCTCTGAGCTCTCCAGCAAAACAAACATTGCTGTGTGCAGTTGAATAGCGCAGGTGTCATCTGTATGCATCGATGCGTTCTGATACCATAGAATTTCTGCTTGTAGCAAGACCTGCCGTGAACCAAGGTTTCATGCAGCCACCTACACCTTTTGACTGCTGAGTGTCGGCCGACGAGGTGATATTTTTGTCTCCTCAGCGTCTGCACGAGTTCAGGTGGAATCGAGGTTTCCAAAGGTAACACTGTTTGACCTGAATGTATTGGGATGAAGATACGGAGGGGAACTGGGTTAATAAATAGTTCATTATGCGAAACAATATTCGACTTCTTGGAATTCAGTGCTCATCTTTGCCACATCCTTCTTGATGCTGGTTGCCGGTTCTCCGTCGATGATTGCTCTTTTTAGGAGTTCGGCTATTCTCAGCATTTCCTTTTCTTTCATTCCACGCCTGGTGGTCTCGCACGTGCCGATTCTGACGACGCAGTCCGCAATAATATTTGCGTTTTGAAGCTTTTCCGCTACTGCTCTGCCCTTCTCGTAGTCGCCATAGTTCAAGATCACTTGGTGCGAGCGAGTGAAGCCCAAATGCTTGCAGATAACCGGAAAACCGTAATCACTCAAAGCTTTAGCCAAAACTCGGGAGTTGCGAACAATCTGTCTTGCGTAGGCTTTGCCGAATTCCTTCATTTCTGCCAGTGCTAAAGTCATAGCGGCTATGCGGTTCCAGTGGGCATTGTCAACAAATGCTGGGTAGATCTTCTCCTTCAGGCGTTCGCCATGTTCCTTGTCGGCTAATATTATGCCTCCTTGTGGTCCGAAGAAGGATTTGTGGGTTGAGCCGAACAAGGCATGTGCCCCTTCTCTCAGCGGGTCTTGAAACTGTTCGCCTGCAATAAGCCCAAGGACGTGTGAACCGTCAAAACCGACAAATGCGCCATTCTCGCGAGCAGCCTTTGCTAAAACGCTGATTGGCTGTGGAAAAACGATCAGGCTTGCCCCGAAGATCACGATTCTAGGTTTGATGCGAGTTATGGCTTCTTCTGCCTCTTCAGCTTTTATGTTCCAGTCTTTCTTGGAAAATGGGAAGGCGTGAGGTTTGAGTTTGAGAAGTCCAGCGAGCCCTTCTTTCCACATTCCAGGATATCCGCCGTTTTCAGGGGAGGTGCACATAAGTACGTCGCCTGGCTTTGCAGAATTGGCAAAAACAATCAGGTCAGCAATGTGGCCGGAAAGCGGGCGCAGGTCAGCAACTTCGGCCTTGAATACTTCTTTTGCCAGTTTCTCCCCATATTGTTCGATTTCGTCTGTGAATCGTGTTCCCATATAGAATCGGTCTCTAGCCGTGTAGCGATGTGAAAGTTCGGAGGAGAGTAGCCTTCGCACTGCTGGGCTCATTACGTTCTCTGATGGAATAAGGTTTAAGCACTGTTTTCCACGCCATTCTTCATGCTTCTCAACTAGGCTTAGAATCTCATCAATCATGCTTGTCGCCCCAAATCCTGAATAGTACTGATTCTTTCAAGCTTATGTTGCTTTTTATCTGTGCTCTCAAATGCTTAGCGCGCGCTACACGAAGCTTTCAGCGGATCATGGGTTGCTCTGATGTTTGTTTGGCG
>CAYYXF010000002.1:0-49404 GCA_964475545.1 uncultured Candidatus Bathyarchaeia archaeon
CATAGGAAATACTCACTTTAATGTTGGACCGGCAACACTTCATGTTCTTCCAGACAAGAAAACATGTAGACCAAGCAACACTCCGCCACCAGCTTCCACCACTTCCACACCCCCAAATCAACTGAAACACGTGAACAACTAACATCGGCGCCTAAGTGCGGCCACTCCTGACCCATCACACCTGCCGCAGAGAAAGCCCTCACTCACAAGCAGGCCTAAGAAACCCTGAGCGCGCGCTTTCTACGTTGTCAGCTTGTCTCACAGCGAATGGAACAGATCCCTAAAAGCCCCTGTATGAGGTTTGGAGACTCTTCTTGATAAGCTTTTTTTGTGTTTTCGGGAAATGCTTAAAGGGAATTAGGCGATAATTTTAACAGCTTTGAGAGCAATAGATGTTACAACTTGGAAACGTTCAGAACTGGTTTGCAAAAAAAGCTAACTTGGGGAGAAAATGTCGAAAGCTGGAAAGGCAGAACGGCTCGAACTGTACAAAGACCGTGATACACAGGTTTTTCTAGGCAAGTTTCTCAGTGGTGAAATAAAGCAATTTGACCCAGTCTTCACTCCAAACGTCGGTTACAGCTATCCGGCGGCTGAAGCCATCGTGGGCGACCCATTACGTGCAGAAGCTTTCCTTAACAAGCTCTGCGAAGCTGGAATTCTTCAAAGAAGAATATTTGACAAGCTCCTGTATTGCCCGAAATGCAGCTCTACAAACATTTCTGTGCGTTACTATTGCCCGCACTGCAAATCGTTTGACATCCAAAAAAGCTCTTTGATTGAACATGTGAAATGTGGATACATGGACGTGGAGGAAAACTTTCACAAAGGCGGTAGACTCGTATGTCCAAAATGCCATGAAGAACTAAAAAGACCTGACATTGACCACAGAAGGGCCGGCGTCTGGTGTACCTGCCGGGATTGTGGCAAAAGCTTCGATATTCCAGTCGCCTCGCATTTCTGCAGGGACTGTCATGGAGATTTTGCTTTCGAAGAGATCATGATCAAGAACATTTATTCCTACAGCCTAAGAGACGAAGCAAAGAATGAAGTCACTCTTGGCTTGGTACTGATGACCCCTATAAGGGAGCTCCTCGTAAATCAGGGGTTCACCGTTGAAAGCCCAGCTTTTCTCAAGGGTAAATCCGGTGCAAACCACGGATTTGACATCGTGGCACGCAAAGGAGCAGATACGCAAAGAGTAACAGTAATTGATGTCGCAACCTCCAGTGAGGGAATCATATCAGAACAGCCAGTAATCGCTTTGTTTGCAAAAATATTCGATGTCTCGCCAGGCGACGCTTATTTAGTCGCAATACCGAGAATAACCGAAAACGGAAAGAAGATGGCTCAGCTGTACAAGATCCAAGTCGTAGAAGCGAAGAATGAAAAGGAAGCCACAAAGGCTCTAAGAGAAAGAATGCTTCACATCGGGGATTAGCATGACAACCTGCTTTCAATTCCAGTGCTTAATGAAGACTGCAGAATTTCCTCTTTCTGTGACAATCCTGATAAGGAAATTCTGAGATGGAAGTGTCATATCTGTTCGTAGGCATGTTAAGTTGTCTCCAGAGTTTATGAAGAGATCTACGTCATAATGCTCGTGGTGGGTGGAGTTGACAATCCAAAGTGAAATGATGCGCACCGTCAAGGGGCCATCATTACCGAAAGTGAAGTTTTGACCCTGCACGTCGATTATTTCGATTTTTTCCTGTGCTCTTTCCCAATCGAATTGGTTCATCTGATAGCTTAGGAGCACTAGATTTGCCACTATTATCACTATCAGAGCTAAGCTGAGCATGACTACTATGACGTTACTGACACCGCGTTTATCACGAAGAGCTTTTATAGTGGCCTCCAACATGAGTCCCCCTAGTCGTAACGATATCCACATAATACAAGCTGTCAAGAATCCAGTTCTTGAAGATGCTAAGCCATCGGTGCTCTCCTATTTCCAAATTGAAAGGTCCTGCAAAAGCTTGAGAACTTCGGTTTACGTACACGCTCGAAATTTGGATCGCAACTTTCCCCACGTTGCGAAGATAGACTTCAATGTGGCCTGTTGAATTGTTGAACCATAAATCCTCTATGACAATACGTTCGCTCATGGTTTCTCCCATGTTTGTTGTTATGACATAAGTGGCGCTCGTGGCAAGAGCCATTGCTACGACAGCTACAATCATGAGCAGCAGATTGCTTAGAACGGGGGTCACAGCCCTTCTGTTCGTGCACAGTTTCTTCAGTTTTTGCTTCATCTTGTCTCCTCACAGAAAGAGTTTTAGGGCAACATAGCCGCATAGCATCAAAGCCAGACTGTGCTTTAGCCCGGCGTTTATTGTTCCCTCTCCCATTTTCCCCGCTACTAATCCACTGAAAAACGCTTGGATTGACATAATGTGGAAGAATAACCTTTGCATTTCAGCTGGTGACATGGTGCTGGTACCGAGTGTAGGTAAGCCTTCTACACTTACGAAAAAGGATCTGAAAAGGAGAATAATGGTGAACAGGAAAACGAAGAAAGCCACGTAGATTATTGCAATGTAAGGCTTTGTTTGGGTTCGGCGTTCATTATCAAGCAACAGCGTGGTCCGTATGAACTTGCCCATGGGGTCAAAAACCTTCTCCACATGTCCTCCTGAACGGCTTGCTTCAACTATCATAGGCACTGTTCTCTGGACTAGAATTGTGTCGACGCGTTTTGCCAAGGCCTGTAGAGCTTCTTCAAAACTCATTCCCCATGAGATTTGGGCATTCATTTTCTTCAATTCCGGCGTAAGTGGACCATAGTCTCTCTTTGCGGCTTCTTCTATGGCTTGTGGGAGGGTCATTCCCGTTTGTTTGGCCTGAACCAGGCTTCTGAAAAGGTCAGGCAAATGCTCGTCTATGGCTTTTCGCCATCTGAAATCAGCGTAATTCAAGATTGCTGAGGGAAAAACTGCGATAGTAATGGCGAAAAAGACAGATTCGTCAAATGTCGTGGTTTCCCAGAGTAGGAAGTAGGCGATGGTGATTATGGTGATAGCTATTGTAACAGAAGCGATCAGTGTTATTTTCTTCAGTTTTTTTTCTATTTTTGGCATTTTCTCATTACCATTTCGGGATCACGGCATCTAGAATTATCAGGAATATTATCGAACCTAGGGGCAACGCAAGATATGTGAGCAGGCTTAGTAGAAGGTCTGGGCTCAATAGTCCCAAGTTGCCTTGATTGAGCATTGCCATTACTGAGAGCATTATGATTAGAAGTAGTGGGCCTGTTAAGAGCAGAGTGACGTAGGACTCTGACAGAAGAGATAAAGTGTCTGAGAATTTCTTAAGGCCTATTCTCTTTAACTTCATGAACTGTCTGGTTTTCTCACGGAGGTAAGCAGTTGAATTACTTCCTGAATGTATTGTTGAGATGAACCCTTCGAATGTTTCTCGTAAGCTTTCTGAAGGGGTTTTCTTTGCGGCCCTTTCTAGAGCGGAAATTATGTCTAGTCCGAAAAGATTTACGTCTCTAACGATATCCCTAGCTTCGGCTGAAACTGCCAGTGGAGTGCTTAGATTCGAAAGTGAATGGAAAATGCGCTCAGGTGAGACCCCTGCACTTGTTAGTATTGACATGTAGCCTGTTGTGAAGGGTAGTTCATCTTCTAACTCTCTTTTGAGCTTGTCAGCGCGGTAGATTGGATAGGCATAGAATGCGATTATCGAGAAGGCGAACGCAAAAAGGCTTGCTCCGAGGCCAAATAGAAACGAGGGCAAAAGGGGTATTCCGAGACAAAAGATAAGTAGGCATGGGATGAGCGCAAACAAGGTAAAGGAAACCAGAAAAGCCGCAAGCATTGCCAGACTTACATATGCTTTGAAGTTGATCTTGACGCCTGACCTCTGCAAGTGTACGTCTAATCCTTGGAAAATTGGCAGAACGCGTTCTGTTCTCTCTCCAATTATCTGATATGCTACAGATTCTGGCTTCTCAGAAGTGAGGGTCGTTTTCTCAGACGGTTCTGCTTTTCTTTCCTGTCGCTTTGAGAACCGCGCAAGTTTGGCCACTAGGCGATCGTAGAATTTTCGGATTTCTTCTATGGATCTGTGACTTTTCATTTCAGTCCAACTCGGGCCCTCTGGAAAACGCGGTGCGGATCAGCGTAGTATTCTCGAATAATATTTGCTACATCGGTATGATGTCTGATGCCCTTGTCAACCATCCATTCTAGAACTGTTTTCCTTGCGTACAATTCGCGTTTGACATCTTCTTCGCCTAGACCTAGCTTTTTCACATGTCTATCCAGAATGGTGCTATGGCCTGAAAAGGCAAATCCATCTTCCTTTGGATTCCATATGAAAACCTCTTCGGATAGTAGCTCCTTTGTTCTTGGATTGAGCTCCACTAGTTCAGTCGTTGTGCTTGTTCTTCGCGCTGGTCTTCCTGCAATCTCGGTTCTGGTTACAACCATTATGACATCCGCCATTGCTATCAGTGTTTTCGGAATGTTCATCGGTTCAGATTCGAGTCTGTTTATTACTGTTTCAACAGATTCTGCGTGTATTGTGCTCATTCCCAAGTGTCCAGTCGCCATGGCTTGAAAGAGCGTGTAGGCCTCTTCCCCGCGCACTTCACCCACAATAATGTAATCCGGCCTCTGTCTTACTGCAGCTTTCAACAAGTCAAACAGTGTTATTGAGCCGCTTCGCCTATCTTCATGTCCAAAGCCCGTTCTTACAACTGATGGTATCCAATTTTCATGCGGAAGGTTAAGCTCCTGAGTGTCTTCTACACTGACGATTTTCATTTCGGGCTTTATGAACATTGAAAGGCAGTTCAGCATCGTTGTCTTCCCAGCAGCAACGCCGCCCGCGACAATGACTGAGGCTCTGTTTTCTATAACAAACCAAAGATAAGCAGCCATTTCCGAAGACAGAGTGTTGAACGAGATCAGATCTGAGATAGTTAGGGGATCAACCCTGAAACGTCTAATAGTGAAGGTTGAGCCTCTTCTCGTGACTTCGTTTCCATATGTTAGCTGCACTCGACTGCCTTCGGGAAGCGATGAATCCACAATTGGAGAAGCTATGGAAATGTTCTTTCCAGCCAGATAGGCTAGGCGAACTATGAAGGAGTCCAATTCCTTCTCGCCTTTGAAGACTATATTTGTGGGTATTGATTCGTAGATCCTGTGCCAGATGTATATTGGGATGTTTGTTCCGTCTGCGGATATGTCTTCGATATATTGGTCCTTCATGAGCGGGTCTATCTTTCCGTAACCGATGAAGTCCCTTAGTATGTAGTAGTTTAGCTTGTCAACAGCTTCAGACGGAGTCCTTATGTGATATCTCTTGATTATCTGTCTTGATTTTTCTTTCAGATAATTCTCTGCCTTTTCTCTGGTTTCAATTTCCTTTAGATCTACGTCCACCTCTTCCATCAGGAGGTTCTTGATCTCTTGCAGTTGTTTTTCCTCTTCTTTTTGAAGTGTTGGTTCTATGATTTCGTAGCGGGTTCTTTGAGTTTCCGGTTCTTTGACAATTGCTGCGTAAACGTATGGTTCCTGTATTGGGTAGACTTCTCTGAAAACAGCTGGTTTCTTGGCCTCTTCACCTATTATTATGGGCGAATTTGTTACAGTTTCCCCTAGGGCTTCTGCTATCTTCTGTTTCGGTTTATTACTTGTTTGCATTGCTCTCCCAGGTTTAGGGCGTCTTGTGCTCTTTCATCACTGTCAATATAGTGTGTCGTTAGTCTTAATAAGCCATACGCACGCATAATCTTTACGCTCCTTTAATACAGGTGCGCGCATCCTATCTCTTAGGAGTCTAACTTGGAAGTCAAAGACGCTAAACGCGTTCAGAGACCGAAACTTCCGAAAAAAAGACTGCTCAGGAAAACCAGAAAGCAAAAGTCGGATCCTGAACGACTCCACGGTAAGATGAACGCTGCCAAATCAGAGCACAAGACGCGGAGAGCCGTGAAATTCTGTCCGAAATGCGGCTCAACCGACATCTTCTTTGCTTCTGGTTTGCCCCAATTAAGGTCTTTGTGGGACTGTAGGAACTGTGGTTATCGCGGCGGGCTCATTCTTGAAGATGGCAGACTGGCGTTGAAACTTGCAGAAGAATACGCGAAGCGAGTCTCTGAACGCTAGTCTATTGTTTATTCTATTGTCGCGTGCCTGCGTTTCAAGTCCGCTTCAGTTCTGCCCATGCGATGCATTAGTTCTACTATCAAGCTGTCCAAGAATACCATGCTATTGTTTTCGAAGATGCTACCAAGAGGGGTCAGCGGTTCACGCTCTCCAATGATTTGCCTGGCCAAATAGTCCTCTTCCTTAGGCATGCCAGCCTTTGTTCTTCCCTTGATTGTAACGACCAGATCCGCAATTTCCCCCAATGGAGACTCTGGGAAGGATGTGATTGCAATGACTGTTGCACCTATGTCCTTGGCGGCTGAGCTTGCAGTCAGAACCATTTTTGTCGAACCCGTGCCTGAAACAGCAATCAGTAGGTCTCCTTTTTCTGCAGCCGGCGTTATAGTTTCACCTAAGAAGTAGACATTGAATCCCAAGTTCATCAGCCGCAAGGCAAATGCCCTGGCAACAAATCCGCTTCTTCCCATACCCACAGTGAATATTTTCTGGTCTTTCGATTCTAACAAAACGTTGATTAGATGCTCGACTTCTTTGATGTCAAGCTTGTCCATAGAAATCCTGATGCACTCAATGATCTCGTTTGCTGCAGCTCTAAACCATTTCAACCAGCAGCAGGCTCCGACGACCCATTACACAAATGCCCGCATTAAAAGCATTGTGGTTTAGGGCCTATGGGTAAGAAGCTCACCTAAAGATGGGATTGGAACGAACAAACGAACGTAGATTGCGGTGGTTATGACCCCGATTGTTATGGCCAGTAGGATGAAGTCGCCTCTATGCATTTTGAGTACGTACAAGTTGGTGCGTCTTTTCGTAGCTCCCCATGCTCGCGACTCCATGGCTTCTGCGAGTTCAAGGCTTCTTCTGATAGCGCTGACGATGAGTGGTATGAGAATCGGAATATAGTTTCTTATCCTCTTCAGAAAGTTTCCACGTTCAAGTTCCAAACCTCTAGCCTTCTGAGCGTCCATGATTGTTTGGGCTTCTTCAGCTAGAACCGGAACGAAGCGGACGGCTGTTGTGAACGCAAACACTAGTTCGTAGGGTACATGTGTTTGCTCAAGGGCTAGGCCCAAATGGTCAGGTGAGGTTGTCAAGAAGAAAATTGAGAAGGATTCAACAAGCACTATGAAACGTATGGTCATAGCAGCTGCGCTTTCCAAGTTTTTCACAGTCAGTACGTAGCCTGCGCCGATAAACGGGAAAAGTAGGTTCGCAAGGAATATCATTATTGCCAGGAAAGCAGCTCCTCGCATCGAGCGAAGCCAATCACGTTTGACTCCGGCCAATATGACAAGTGGAATCTGCGCAAGAAAAAGCAAGGCTAGCGGCAGAATTTCCCCAAAAACTATCGCAACTGCAAAGATCGCGCAAACGTATATGAACTTTATCCTCGGATCTAGATTGTGAATGGGCGAATGGACTTTCCGGAACTTGAGTCCGTCAAAGACGCTCATTTGCTCTCTTTCTCCAAGATTTCTAGCAGTTTTTCTCGAGCCTCGTATAGGTCAATGACCGTTTTTGGGAGTTCCAACTTTGGCAGTTGCTGTGAGAGTTCTAGGAAAACTTGGGCAATCTGGGGTGGCACAATGGATGCTGCGTTTAGGATGCCTGGATTTGTTAGGATGTTTCTTGCCTCACCGTCTCCGATGATTTTTCCTTCTCGCATCAGCAGTACTCTTGGGTTACATTCTGCAACGAATTCGACATCATGCGTGACCATTACCATTGTTCTTTCTTGGGTTTTCATCTGCACGATAAACTGCCTGAGTTTTTCTTTCTGTTGGTAGTCTTGCCCTATTGTCGGTTCGTCCAGTATGAGTATTTTCGGGTCCCACGCCAGCACTGAAGCTAGGGCCACGCGTTTTCTTTCTCCTCCGCTTAGCATAAAAGGGGAGGTTTTTCTGTACTGAGTTAATCCCAGAAGGTTTAGAGCCCAAGTCACCCGGTTTTCTACTACGCTTTCTTTGAAACCGAAATTTCTCAATGCAAAAGATATCTCCTCTTCAGTTGTCTCACAGAAGAGCTGATGATCCGGATTTTGAAAGACGAAGCCCACGTTTCTAGATAGAGTAGCAACGCTCACTTTAGCAACGTCAGTCTCATCAACAGTCACTTGGCCTTTTGTTGGCTTGAGCAGTCCGTTGAAATGCTTGACCAGTGTTGTCTTTCCAGCACCGTTCTGCCCCATGATAGCTATGAATTCACCGTCTCGAATGGTTATTGAGATGCCCTTTAGGGCTTCTACGCCATTTGGGTATCTGAAATAAAGGTCTTTGGCTTCAATCATTGGCGCTGCAGTACCTCCTTCAGCTGCATGGCCATTTCCTCTGAACACAAGGGAACAGTGTCGCCGAGATTCATCTTGCCCTTAAGTAGTTGGTATAGCAGCGTTGCCTTCGGAATCCCGATTCCTATCAGACGGGCTTCTTCTGAGCGCAGTACTTCACGAGGGTTTCCGTCCAAAACTACCTTTCCTTCGTCCATTACAACTATGTGAGTAGCATACTTTGCTGTCAAGTCAAGCCTATGTTCGACCAGCACGACCGTTATTCCGAGGGTCTTGTTGAGATGATAGATTACTTCAAAGATTCTTTTCGCGCTTAGTGGGTCAAGAAAGCTTGTCGGCTCGTCGAGGATTATGACTTCTGGTTGCATGGCCAAAACTGAAGCTATGGCAACGCGCTGTTGTTGACCCCCGGAAAGCTCATGTGGCGGTCTTTCTCTTAAATCGTATATTCCCGTCAGCTTCATCGCTTCGTCCACTCCTCTGCGCATCTCCTCTCTCGGAACACCCAGGTTCTCGAGACCAAACGCCACATCTTTCTCAACAGATAGGGCAAAGAGCTGGTTTTCGGGGTTTTGAAAAACTAGACCTACATGTTTTGCGAGTTCGTAGATCGGATGTTTCGCAACATCTAACCCTGCAGTCGTTACCCTGCCCTTTAGTTCGCCTTGATAGAAGTGGGGAATCAGCCCGTTGAAACAGCGGCATATCGTTGTTTTTCCACAGCCGCTCGGACCGGTGATCAGTGCGAACTCGCCTTTCTCTATTCTTATGGAAACATCTGCTATTGACGGCTTTGTCGCGCCTGGATAAGTGTAAGTGAGTTTTGCTGTTTCAATTACCGTCATGCCCTTGTTGCCTGCCTGATTGTAAGCGGCAGCGTGGTTCATTTAAGAGTAGCTACTCATCGCTGATTAGCCAATCTCTCTTTCAAAAGAGATAAACAGCGTTTGAGGCTTGATTCAATATCTCCTACGCCGTTGGCTCCTGCTGCTGTGGAGTGTCCTCCGCCCATTCCACGTATGTATTCACCCAGCGGTTTGGCGATGTCCGTGCCTAGGTGGAGGCCAGTTTGCTTATTGAAGTCGCGCGTGGCCCGCAGGCTGACTTCTATGTCTTCGTTTTTCTGTCCTGCCACTGCAGCAACATCGGCGCCCAGTTCGATCAGGGCTCTCGCAGCCGAGGCTTGGTAGGCGCTGACATGTGAAAGTGCAACTACCCATTCGTTAATCTTAAAAAGTTTGACTCTTCGGCATGCTTTTAGTCTTGCGACTCGCTCAGAGAAATCCATAGGCAGGGAAAGCAAAGGTAGCGTTTCCTGTGCATTTATGCCGGAATCAATCAGTTCAGCAATGTTTTTTAGGGTTGACGAATTGGCCAGTACGAAGTGCCGCGTGTCGAAGGCTATGCCGAGGAAGAGGGCTCTTGCTTCGTTTCCGCCGATTTTGACGTTTGTCTGCTTGTAGAAGTTGAAGATGATCTCGCATGTTGATGAGCTCTCTTCGTTGGTGATGCAGAGTTTTGCCAACTGTAGCGTATCTGGGTGGGCTGCGTGATGGTCAATCACGATTATCGGCGCTTTCCCCTTCTTGACTGTTTCAGCTAAACTGTCCAACTGTTGGATTGTGTTTGTGTCAAGAAGCACTATTGCATCAGCATTCTCCACGTTTGGCGACTCTTTCGCCTCAATTGGAATATGCTGGAGAAGGTGCTTCGAGAGCCTGCTGATCCCATTAGCTGCTCCTATCTCGACTTCAAGTTTCGGCCTCAGCTGCTTCAGCAAGCTTTTCAAGGCGTAAGCCGAGCAGATTGCATCAGGATCTGCGTTGTGGTGGCATAACAAGACAACAAGCTTGGCATCTAACGTGTCCAAGATTTCAGTTATTTCCGCGAATGACACTCTAGCTCCCCCAAATATCTTTCAGCCGATCTGAACCCTTCTCTTACGGCCTCATTGACAAGTTGCTCAACGTCAAACTCCTCCAACATAGGAGACAAGCCAACGTCAACTTCTATTTCCAAGTTCACCGGTCTTGTGCCTTCAGCTTCAGCGCTCACGTTTAGCTTTTCTATACTCTTTCTTGGAACTTTAGAAAGTATATATTTTCTGGCTGCTTCCTCTGCGATCGTGCACAACTCTTCAGTTTGCTCACTGGTCAAGGCAAGTATGCCCTCGTCTTCCACTAATTTCACCTAAAAAATGTCAAGGCTGGGACGAAGGTGAAACCGGATTCAAATCCTGTTGAAGCTTGGTCTGCAGATCCTTCAATTGGCCTCGTAACCGTTCTTCTTGTTTTGTCAAAATCGCTACTCTTGTGTTAAGCAGCTCTTTCCGCTCATTCAAATCGGCGGTTATCTTTGTTCTTTCCGCTCTTATCATAAGCGATCCTGCTGACTTGTAAATGACTGCATCATCAGTCAGCTTCTCGACTTCAGTTGAGGCCTGCCCAATTTCTGCCAATTCAAGTTCCACCTGCTGCTTCTGAGCCAGAACCGACTGAAGAGTCTGCTGAAGCTGCTGCATTCTAAGCAAACGCTCCTGAACTTGAGGAGGAAGTTTCGAAATCTCTTCACTCACGTTCTATCCTTCCACTCTGGACAGCAATAAGAGGAGCCATTAATTAAGCATTCTCTCAGGGCACATTCTCCATTTGCCGCAGACGTATGTCCATTGCTCTCAGTCAAAGGCAACCTGAGATTGGACAGCAAAAAACACGCGAACCACACGCCAGATCAACATGGTTGTCCCGCAGTACCTTTGCCAAGATAGCACATGTGAAACCAGTGTTCCCGCATGGTTGCAGCTATCGCTGCAGTTGCTGTTGCAGCCAATAAGCAGACACATCAAAGCATAAGACCACGAACATTCTCACCGCACTCAAGACTCAAAGCAAGAAAACCTGCATTTGCCAAATCTAGCTTCTCTCGAGAACCTCTAAAACACTTTTCAACGAACCTATCCATCTCAAATAGGCGTTAAGCGCAGCCCGCAAGGCCGCGGTATCTCTCGCACTGACTCTCAAAACCAGAATTCCATCCTCTCTCGTCAGGCTTGAACTTGAGCGAAGCGTCGCCGGTTTCCTAACGTCTGGTTGCAGAGCCTTAAAAACCACTTCTGCATGCCTCTTTTTCGAAAAGCGACAGCTAATCTTGGCAGCTGACTTCAAGTTGTTCTAGCCCTCTGGAAGCTACAAATCTCGCTGACGTATAACACTTCTGCCATTTTGTATCAGGCTTCAAAGATCCTAAGCTAGCTGGTCCAACACAAATAATGGCGAATCGCACGGAAGTCGTAGTATTGGCCAAGGTCGTACTGGACTTCTCGCTGAAGTGTTTTGAAGAGTTTCCAGGAATGCTGCCTAGATCTATGTTTTCAGTCTTACACAATATCCACCCGTGTGGACTTACACCTTCGACGTATATGTCCACTATTAGGGTGACATTTTTCGCTGCAACCGGAGTTGAGCTTAAAATGGTGCCTTCAACAGAAACATATCGCGGATAGTCACCAGCATGATTTTCCCAGCTGAAGCCAACAATTTCAGGCTGTGGACCATGCGCAATCTGAGAATCGAGAAGCAACGAAACCGCAATGATGAACATTGTGACCATCAGAACAATTGCTCCAATTCTTGCTTTGCTGAGCTTTTGTTTTTCCCCAGCCATCTCCAATTCATCAAGATTAGCGGTTGCCATCTGAATACTTAAACTTCTGTTTCTTAGATACTGCAGACGAAAAAAATGAGCTACAGATATGCTTACATGTCTCTATGGTTCTCAGAAAAAGAGCGTACGTGATCGTGTCGGTCCGCTTGAACCAATCAAAGAGCGTCGCTACTTAGCTTCTTCTGCCTTCATCGCTTCCTCTACTGGGGCTCCCTTTGCAACTCGTTTCGCAACTATCCCCAGTTTTGTAGTAGGCGTGTAGGCTCCGCCGGTAAAGGTAAACCCGCACTTTCTGCATTTCCACACGCCAACGCTTTCCCTTCTGACGTGGGTCAAACCGCATTGTGGGCAGGTGTGGGGTCTCTTCAATTCCTCAACAATCTTGATGTATCGTTTTCTAACGGTTGATCCGTAGCGTGGACCAAGCCCGCGTGTAGGGCCGACTTTCTTGGTTCTATGCCGCATCGTGCCTTCACCAGTCTAGTTTTTTCCGCATTTCCTTAGCCTTTTCTCCTGCAAGTTTGGCAACTTCGACTACTTGTTCTGGCGTGAAGTATCCAGTGCCGCCCTTTTGTATTGCACAGATATCGCCGTCGTCATCGATTGCCATTGACAGTCTAGCATCCATTACCTGTTCCTCTTCCAACTGGGGATCAACCACCAGCTTATCGCCTATCTTTGCGCAAGTTACAGTTATGGGATGTTGTCTTATGGGGAGCTGCATGTAACCCTGTTTGGTCTTGACTTCACCGTCTTCAATTTCATAGTTAGCCATCTTCGTATTGAGCAGTGCGGCCACTGCAGCTAAAGCGGCAGTGTCGATCAGGTTCCCATCGTGGTTAAGCACGTAAACGTCTACGAAAACAACGAACACCTTCTTCCCAGGTTCGATGCAAAGTTTCTCCGTGTCAATCATCTTGGATTCTCGAATTCCTCTATCCACAATCCTAGCGAGTTCGATAGAGTTCTCGTCTGGTGGACCAGGTTCATAGCCTGGCGAGGCCAGTGGCACAAGCTCAGCATTTACTGTCAGGACTCCTTCGTTTGGTGTGTCAGGAAACGGTTCGCCCATTTCGATTTTTGTCCCGACAACCACATCTGTCTTCCCAATCCGAACTCTTGCAGAACCTTCTGCACGTTCCATCGTTCCCTGTTCAACTTTGATTTCGCGATACTCGGTCAGCTCTCTTTCATCAAGGCGCTTTCCCTTGTCAATCAGCTGTGCAATCTGCTTCTGCTTTATCTTAGCAATAACAGCTGCCATTATTCTTCAGCCTCCTCCTTAACACCCACGTACTTAGCTTTGAGGGCCTCCTTTTGCATAGCATAGATCTGCTTGCAACCTTCAATCGCCAAATTCACGGCGGTCTCAAACTCTTCGTGGTTTAGTTTTCCGTCCATTTGCAATAGTGTTATGGCGTTCAAGTTGGGCATAAAGGCAACTGGAACGTCAGCTGATCCAAGCTTGTCCTCCTCATCCATCAAGTCCAAAACTATTGTGTCATCTGCCTTTCCAGCAGCGCATGCCACTACCAAGTCCCGCATCGGAATGCCGGAGTCTGCCAACGCCAATGACGCGGCCGTTATGCTTGCACAGCGTGTCCCGCCATCAGCCTGTAAGACTTCAATGGTAAGGTCTATCATTGTTCGCGGATAATATTCCAGGAAGATTGCCGGTTCAAAAGATTCTCTAATGACTTTTGATAATTCAACTTCTCTTCTGGATGGTGCCGGCGACTTGCGTTCTTGGACAGAGAAAGGAGCCATATGATAGCGGCATTTCAAAACTGCTCGGTCCTGAAGCGCAAGATGCTTTGGATGCGCTTCCCTTGGACCATACACGCCCGCCAAAATTTTATTCTTTCCCTGTTCAATGTACGCTGAACCATCGGCGTTCGGTATCACACCCACCTCAAGCTTCACCGACCTAAGTTGGCCGGGTTTCCTCCCATCCAACCTCAATCCTTTCTTATCTATCAGTTTCTCTGGTTTTTCATTCATTCTTTGTTTCCTCCCGTTTTGACTTTTCGTTCCTAAGCATCTGAGTTATGCGGTCTGTAAGACCGCTCGTGTGAGATTCTTCTTCGATCTTGAGGATCGCCATCAGAGCTGCCTGCTCTTCCTCAAGAGTCTTCCCCGTGACCAACACTACGCCGTTAAGTCCGAGAATTATCTGGCAACCCGTCTCTTCTTTTATCATGGATATCATTGATCCCTTCTTGCCTATTACCCGAGGGATCTTTGTCGGCGTGATCTTTATTATCTGACCTTTAGTTATTTTTCCCAACCCAGGCTCCGCAACTGTAATCTGCGGGTCGTGTGTCCTATCATAGGATACTATTTTGGCGACGACCAAGTCTCCGCTGTCGAGTACTTGGGACAACTCGTCTTTTTGCGGTTTGAAAGGTCTGCTGAGAACGTCTGATGGCCTAAGGAAGGCTTTGTACGGCGCGTTTATGTCTATCGTCCACCCGTTAAATCCGATTTCGACAACTGTTCCTATGATAATATCCCCTGGTTTAGGTATATAGAAAGCCTTCAGCCCAACGATGTTTACTGTCTTGTTGTCGTATTCGACGAGTCCCGTTCGGGAAGCGAGGATTTTCTTGTCTTCTTTGTATGTGTTTTCTCCTGCAACGTAGTCGCCTTCTGCGAGCAGGTCTCCTGGCGTCGCGATCTGTTTCGGTTCAAAAAACGTTGGCATAATCTTACACCCAATAATTTAGTGCTACACATTCGGTTAAGAGACTATTTTCGCTTCTCCACTGCCTTTAGTTACGTCCCCAAGTTTCTCTAGTAGGGGAGCATATAAGCCTGCTGGCATTTCCAAAATCCCGTACCATGAACCGTCTGCACGCCACTCTTCTCGTTTCATTGTTCCAAATCCTTTGATTGTTCCATAGGCTTTCGCCGCATATTGGGTAGGCACCGTGACTGCTACAGACAACTGTTCCATTTTTAGTGGTAGAATAGGACGCAGCAGCTTCACCATGTCTTTCGCTTGTTCTTCAATTGGCTTGAATGGATCTATAGGATAGTGAATTTGCTCCATGGCATTTTCTATGCGCAACGGGGGGTGCGGGAGATTTGTCTTAGGGTCTACAGATTGTCTCGATATGAAGTCTATTATTTGTCGTCTTTTGTCCTCTACCATTTTTCTCCTTTGTTCAGTTGTCAGCTGCAGAGTTCCTGTCTTCAGTATTGTCTCTGCCACTTTCAATGCGTCTGTTGTCCCAAAGGCTTTGCGCAGGTTTTCTTCCGAAGCTCTTGTCCCCTTGTTTGCATCTGAGAAAATTGTTTCTGCGGCCAGAACTTCTGTTATTGCAGAGATTTTGTTCATGCGATAGTCTAATGCTTTCTGCGGTTTTACAAGAATTTCGAAGTGCTCATTGTCTTTTGTTGCGCGGGCAACGGTGTACTTCTCACTCATCCTTTTTTCACTTGCCCACGCCTAACTCTTTCACAATACCTTCAGTCTTGTCGTCAGCTAGCATTTCCATCTTCTTGGTTTCTGAAGAGATTACCGCTATCTTTATTCGGGGCGGCAACTGCCGAGCTTCCAGTGCTTTGGTTAAGCATTTCACAGCAAGCTTGATGGTCTGCTCTAGACTCATGTTTTCGCGATACTCCTCTTTGAGTATGCCAAGTGCAGTTTCTCTTCCTGCACCTACTGCCGTGGCTTTGTAACCTCTATAGGTCCCGCTTGGATGAGTGTAAAATATGCGACTTCCTGTTTTGTCTACCCCTGCAAAGATTATCGAAACCCCGAAAGGCCTTACCCCTGCATGCTGAGTGTACATCTGCTTTATGTCGCTTATCCTCTTAGTCACCACTTCGACGTCAATCGGCTCATCGTAAGTCAGCTTATTGCTTTGAGCATAAACACGTGCTTGGTCTATTAGCATACGCGCATCTGAGCTCAAACCCACTATAGCGGCGCCTATGTGATCATCAACCTTGAAGAGTTTCCACGAATATTCAGCTTCCTCAAGGGGCTCAACGTTCTCTTCTGAACCCAAAACAACTCCTTCCGGGCATAATATTCCCAGAATGGTTGCCCCTCGGTTAACTAGCTCCATTGCATATTCAACCTGAAACAGCCTTCCATCCGGTGAAAAAACAGTTATGGCACGGTCATAAGCGCCTGGTGCTGCAAACACAGACATTCATTTCATCCTCACAGTACATATTGATCGTTTGCAGTCTCTCATATAACAACTAAACTAAAAACCTTTTCCTATGATTCTTTGCGTCCAGTTTAGGCGGGGCGCGCTATCCGAGATCACAGCACGCATGCGCTATTCGATTAGTTTCATCATGGCTTCTTTTATCGTTGAGATCGATTTCGCTAGACGTTTTCGTGCCTGAGCGGTCAATTTCAGTTCCAGAATCTTCTCAACGCCTTTTCTTCCCAAGATTACTGGAACGCCTACTGAAACGTCTGAAAACCCGTATTCACCTTCCAAGCAAGTTGAAACACCCATGACCCTATTTCTGCCCCTAAGGATGGCGTCTGTCATGATAGCGATAACAGCTGCAGGTGCATAGGTTGTTGCCCCCTTCAGTTTGATAACATCAGAGCCAGATGTTACTGTCAGTCTGACTATTCTCTGGATTCGCTGTTTCTCAAGCAGGCGCGTTATTGGGATTCCTGACACAGAGGCATATTCAACAAGGGAAACCATGGAATCACCGTGCTCACCTATAACAAGAGCACGAACGTCTTCTCTAGAAACGTTCAGTTCCTGTGCAATGTAAGATCTGAAACGTAATGTGTCCAGTATGCTACCCATGCCGAAAACCCTGTTTCTTTCGAAGCCCGATTGTTTGCAGGCTATGTATGTCATGATGTCAACTGGATTCGTTACGAGCATGAGTTTGCATGTGGGTGCGTATCTTACTACTTCCTTTACTATGGATTTTACTATGCTTGCGTTCTTGTTCATAAGGTCAATTCTTGTCATTCCAGGGTTTCTGCCTAGGCCTGCGATTATGATTACCAGTTCTGAACCTTCAATTTCGCTATAATCGTTTGTTCCTCTTATTTTTCCATCAAACTCTATGGCAGGCGCAGCCTGCATCATGTCAAGTGCCTCGCCCTTAGCCAGATTCTCTGCAATATCAACTAGAACAACGTCGCCCAACTTGTATCTCAAGATGTCGAATGCGGCTGCACTTCCGACTCTGCCTGCGCCGATTATTGAAATCATGGTGTTTGGAAAATAAGTCGTTTTGATTTAATATAATTAGCGCATGTTCTACCTTAACATTTCTAGATATTGTTCAAAAATGTCTCTGCATTGCTTCATTAGAATACAAGGAGACACGAAGTCCCTCTTGCTGGGATGACTCTTCATGGAAATGCGACCCGCTGAGCGCTGCTCTTCAGACTAATAAGAGGATCAGACATTCGGAAGCTCTGTATCGTACGATATCTTCACGGTCCGACGCGCCCGAACCCATTAGGCCCTCCGATCGAGCTCTTCTAGAAAAATGGATGAATGTTCTAGAACTTCGTACTAGATGTTACACAGAATATCGCTTAAATACTATGGCTTCGGTTTCAAAGGATGAGAAAGGAGAAATTCAACGCGGCGCTTCGATCGTCGTCGTTGACTGAAAATTCGTGCCCGCTCCTGTCATGGGGGGACTGAGTTAACGGAAAGTTCTGAAATCGTTCGGCAAGATGAGTTTCGGGCCAAGCTTAAAGAAGAGTGGAAACTCATGTGGAAAGAGCGCTATGACGATCGAGTCAAAGCTGAGGGGGTCGTCGTCCGTAACTATCCGCTTCTCTTCATGGATCGTGGCCATGTAATCTTTGCAAGCAGAGATGCAAAGACACCCGTGTTCAGGGAAGTAATCGAGTTCTGGGCGTCTCAAGGTTTAGTTTATTCTCCTGATCCTGCTGTCGGCGGTTGGGGCAAGTTCATTCGAACCGAATTAAAGAATTTTACCCATTCAAGAACCAGAGCGTTCGCCCGCAACCAGCCCAAGTATAAGAAAGAAAAGCAGCATTTGAAGAAGGGCGGCAGAGGCTGGCTTCACATATAATGTGACATTAACCTCGTGTTTTTTGCACAAAAGACGTGTTTGGTTGAGTTTCAATGGCGAAATACAGAGACAGATTAGAGATTATAGTGGACATTCTGAACGTCGCAGGGCAAGGTGCCAAGAAAACCAAGATAATGTATGCCGCAAATCTAAGTTATCGACTTCTGGAAAAGTATTTGCACGAAACTACCAAGATGGGTTTTATTTACCACAACGGCGGCGGCTATGAGGCTACGGATAAAGGCAGAACATTTCTGGAAAAATACGCTGACTTTTCTAGTAAATATTCAAAAATTGACAGTGAGTTCCAGAGACTGCTTTTTGAGAAAGAGTCATTAGAAAGAATATGCGAACCAATGAAGAGCAATGGTCCTAAACACGCTTCGCGAAGCCGACGGCATGGTTGACCAGATCAACTCGAAGGTTGTCACAATACAACTCCTCACTTTTGCGCCGTGCTTCAGCTTGATGAAGGACTAGAAGGAGCAGTCTTCTGGTACTTGGATGGAATACCTATAGCCAAGCAAATTATGTTGCAGAAAAAATGGAGATTTGTTATAGAACTTTTCTCCTCGACGGTTTAAATGCGACCAAAAGTGGACTTAGCATGTCAAGACACAAGCAACGTTTCTGTGTTGATGGGAAAATGAAGAAAAACGGGGCTTCCGATTCCGTATTAGTGATAATCGCTGCGCTAAACGAGCAGGAAGGAATCGGTCCCACATTGACCGAACTTCGAGAGTATTTAAAGAAGCCGAGGCTATTGGTCATTGATGGCAACAGTACTGATAGAACTGTTGAAGCTGCAAGCAATATTGGAGCTGAGGTTTTGTCTCAGCAAGGTTCAGGAAAAGGCCAAGCCATAGCGCAGGCAATAAGGCGTGTTGAGTCAGAAGCGAAGTATGTAGTCTTCATAGATGCAGATTACACTTATCCAGCTGAACACATCCCTGAAATGATCAGGATTCTAGAGGAAAATCCAGATGTCGGCATGGTAAGCGGCAACAGATTCAACTATCACTTCCAGTTGGACGAAATGCGTAACGTGCTCTACACAGGCAACAGAATGCTAGCATTCGTACATAATCTATTAAATGGCGTGCAAATGCGCGACCCGCTAACTGGTCTCAGAGTTGTGCGCTCGAGAATACTGAAAGATTGGGAACCTAGATCAAAGAGCTTTGACATAGAAGTCGAATTGAATCACCACATAGAGAGAAGAGGCTATGGCATAGTGGAAATTCCTATCCATTACAGACAACGTCTTGGAGAGAAGAAACTGCGGTTCAAACACGCATTTACCATTCTGAAAAGAATACTGCTAGAGTCCACTTATTGATTTCAAAATGCGTGGCCTATTCCTGGAAACGCGCACACAATAATCCCAACTAGAATCTGCTGGACTTCTTTTGGTTGCGGAATTGTTTGAACTAGTTGAGTTAGGAAAAGACTCTTTTTGGCGATAGTGCAAGTCTGGAATGGCGACCGCATACAATGATGTGAGGTGGGATGGCGTCAAACTCGAGCAATCCTAAACTGCTTATCCTCAATCTGCCAGATCCATCGTTCCAAATAGTCGAGAGAGAATACGCCGGAGGATTTGGCGTTTCAAGGCATACTCGGCTGGGTCGACGAAGCCCTTTGGAGAGACCTATTCTCAACCTCTTCTTGCCATACCTCGCTGCTGTTGCCGAAGAAGCAGGCTGCGAATATTCTGCTCTTGACGCGCAAGCCTTAGGACTTTCATTCAGCGAGATTCTGCAAGAGGCGAAGAAATTTGATCCAGACATCATAGTTTCCATGATTTCTCTTCCATCTCTACATGCAGACAAGAAACTCCTGAGTCGCATCAAGTCAGAACTACCTAATGCGATTACTGTCGCATGCGGAACTGTATGCAGTGTGATGCCTAAAGAGGTTCTATTGGGAAGCAATATCGATCTTGCGTCGATAGAGCATTTTCCTTATGTCAATGGCTTAAGATGTCTGCTAAAAGGTTTCTCGGAATTGACAAGAACAAGGGACTTTACGATTTTATCAGAGTTTTCGTACCTCCAAGACTCAGAAGTGAGAAAAAACCCGCAAAAAGGCGAAAGCGCAGATTTCACGAAGTACCATCCGAAATACGAAGTTTTACCATTGCAGAAATACCAACATTTCATAGATTCTGAAGGCAACACCCACCTGTTCGTTCCGATACTTGGAAGCAGGGGTTGTCCATACAACTGTTTCTACTGTCCATACCCGTTAGGGTTTGGAAATGAAACAGTCTTCCAGAACCCAAAAATAGTCGTCGATGAAATGGAGCATCTTTACAGCGTCGCTCACATCGAGGGCTTTCTCTTCAGGAACCAATCCTTCACTCTGAATCTGAAATGGGCTGAAAACGTCTGTAACGAAATTCTCAAAAGAGGACTAGACATCTCTTGGCTTTGCGAAGCAAGGGCAGATCAAACCTCAATAAATCTTCTCTCGACTATGGCGAGATCAGGATGTAAGAGAATACACTACGGCGTTGAAACCGGAGATCCAACATTAATCATGAAAGCAAAATCCGGAGTTTCGCTGCAAACTTTGAGCAAAGCCTTCAGCGTGGCTAGAAAGTTCGAAATCTGGAGACAAGCGCATATCATTTTGGGGTTACCGACAGAAAATCGTCAAAGTCTAGAGAACACCCTACAATTTCTTCTGAAAGTGGACCCGGACAGCGTAGCAATCAACTTTGCCACTCCATACCCTGGAACAAAACTTTTCCATGAGGCACGGGAAAAAGGTTTGATCAATACTGATGATTGGAGCCGCTTTTCGTCCTTCGACATTGTTCTAGACTCCAGAGATCTGACAGATGACGACTTACGAGGCATGGCACGGAGAATATCCCGAGGCACGCTAATTCAGAGAATAGGGGAGCTCTTTTCAAGGACATTGACTAAACATGCATCTGCGAGTTGCAGGCTGTTAGCAAAGTACTACGTGCCTAAACTGGCAAAGGAAAGCCTAAGGCTCTAGCGTCTTTTCATGCTCCGCAAGTTTTGCTGGAGACAATATGGCGTCTTCGGAAGTGCGTGTGGCTATGCGTATTGGTTTGGACTAAGTCATGAAAGACATGAGAATTGCGCTTCTAACCTCAGAGTTCCTTCCAAACTGGGGTGGCGTTGGAACTTATTGTGTGGAATTGGCAAAAATGCTTTCCAACATGATCGATCTTCATGTCATTACAGTTGGACGGGAAGAGAAGGGAGAACTGCTATATTCAGAAGAAAAAATACGCCGCCTCTTCGGTGGCAAAATAGATGTGCATTTTCTTACGATATGCCCCGTTAACGATACGTTTCTTTACAACGCCAAGATGCAATTTTCAACATACCGCAAGCTTCCTAGGTTGGTCAAGGAGCAAGACTTCGACTTGGTGCACACAAACTTCCCTCACATGCCTGATCTTTTGCTCAAGATCAGAGGACAATTGCCGTTTCCCTCGGTAACGACACTTCACACTACTATAACTGGTCAAAAGGAAGGTATTCTGTCTTCCAAGAATGGCTTCTTACAAATGGACTTCTCAGAAAAAAGCACCCTCCTTCTGTATGGTGGTCTCAGAGTCGCTGAAGAACTCTATCTGAGGAAGTCTGAAAACTTCGTTACCGTTTCGAATTGGATGAAGTCACAGATCCGACAGAAATGGCCATTCATGGCAAACACTCGCGTAATACACAATGGAGTGGATACTGAAAGATTCCCACCCAAAGTCAGAGAGGGTTTTCTCAGCGAAATCCCTGATCCAATAGTCTTGTTCTCTTCTAGGCTCACGGTGGCAAAGGGACTAGATACGCTTATCCATGCAATTCCAAAAGTCTTGAAAGAGAACAAAGCTCATTTCGTTCTTACTGGAGCAGGACAGACAAGACCGTGGATTAACCTGTTAGACAAGCTAAAGATACCTAGAAGTTGCTATACGTTTCTCGGATACGTGGATTATCAGCTTCTGCCTTCGCTTTATGCCGAATCAGACGTTTTTGTGGCACCTTCACTGTATGAAAATCTGCCAATAAGAATACTTGAAGCAATGGCATGTGAGTGCCCAGTGGTCGCATCAAACATATGCGCTGTTCCCGAGGCAATTGAAGACGGCGAAAACGGAATTCTTGTTAACCCCAACGATGCCGATGGGCTCTCCAAGGCCATTTCGACATTGCTTGAGGATAAAGACTACAGAACAAAACTTGGAAGGAATGCAAGGCGTACCGTTCTCGAAAACTTTTCGCTCAAAACGCTTACCAAAGAAGTGGTTGCCACCTACGAGGAGGTCTGTGCATAGTATGCGCGGAATCAGACTGGCATTGTGGCTGGCGATGATTGTTGTCCTTGCAGGATATTACATGTGTGGTCTTGCTCTGCAACGTGGCATTGCGGTTCCGTCTCTAGTTTATTGGTTCTTTTTCTTGGCGATTCCAAGTCTCGCTCTTCTTCTGGTTTCCAAGAGTGAAAGCCGCAACGTGGCGCTACTGTTGATGGTTGCGGCCGCAGTATATTCTATGTATTTCCTACAGAGCCATACGCTGTATTCTCCCGGAAGAGACACCCAATTCGAATTGCAGAATGTCGTTTTGATCCGCGACACAGGAAGATGGGTGGCAGGGATGGGAACTTCGATGGCTGCCGAACATAGTGTCCATCCTGCGATGCACATACTCTTAGCCGCGTTTTCTGAAACGACAGCTATTCCACTCTCGCAAGTCATGTTTATCATTCCATGGCTGAAGGGAATAGGAGTGGCCTTGTTCTTCTATCTGCTTGCACGCACTTTTCTATCGAATAATAGGGCCGCCTTTCTCGCCTCCATTGTCTACTTAGGATGTTTCAGCCCTTTGCTTGAGC
Source organism: uncultured Candidatus Bathyarchaeia archaeon (assembly GCA_964475545.1). Classification (GTDB taxonomy): domain Archaea; phylum Thermoproteota; class Bathyarchaeia; order Bathyarchaeales; family Bathycorpusculaceae; genus DASPTR01. The sequence goes on from CAYYXF010000002.1 coordinate 23,011, forward strand.
CGCACCGCGAGGCCTATGCCATTGTTCTTTTCATGGGTGGTCTGTGGCTAATTACAAGCAGAAAAAGGGGACCAGAATTCAAAGTTCTTTTTCTTCTGTTGGTTTCTGCACTTGCCATGTCTCATCACTTCACAGCTTACATTTTTGTTATCATAAGTCTAGCATTGTATTTAGTTGCCGAGTCAAGAAACTGGATTTTACGACCATACTATCCCATAGTGGCCGTGTTTGCTTGGATCAATTTTGCATCCTTAAGCGTGGCTCTGGGATACTCTGAGAAATTCTTGAATGCTGTTGACATGGTGTTAACGTTAACATTCCCTAGCGTACCAACAATGGCGGCAGCATCCTACTTCTATGAACCGTTCGAACTGATCATAATGTTTGCTGGGCCTTTGCTTGTCGGTTTGCTCGCATTGAAACCCTTTCTATCGCTGTTGCGTTCAAAGCGAAGATCGAGTCTGTTTACCTTGACTCTAGTCTTGGGCATCCTGTTGGTAATCGCTCTTGCATTCTACTGGACAGGCACGTACTCGAACGCCGCTTACCGAATCTGGGGGTTCGCCTACATCCCATTATCCATCCTTGCAGCGGGTTTTGTCTGGCAGAGTCGAGCAAGAACAACTGTTAAGCTGTCCATATCTATCCTAGTTGTAGCTCTTTTGTTTGCCTCCATGAATCTGTCGTCTCTCTCCGGAATCAAAAAGTGGTATGTACCTCGAGGATACATGGAATCATATGTAGTGTCAGATTCCATGGTTAACACGGGTCTTTGGTCCAAGGAATATGCTAATGGCTCTTTTTTTGGGGACGACTTGGCATTTAGCATGATTGGCTCTTGGGGGCTTAAGCAGATGGACAGCTATAACTATTCAAGATGGTATCAGACGAAGAACAACGAGATTCTGAAAGACTATGACTTCCTTGCATTCTCGCCGTTGGATAGGGTCACCTACAGCGACACATTCAGAACGCTAACAGATCCTCTTGCGCTCTTGCCCATGAATCTTAGCATTATCTACTCAAGTGGGGACTTCGTGATTTACACTAACAGATGAGTTTGGTGCGTTAGAAGCATGATTGTCATTTCCTGCTCGTTGGATTCCACTCTAAAGCAAGCGAAGCTTCAGGGGAATCTTCGCGCCTTAGCAGAAAGGTATCGAATGTTCAGAACATTCGATTATGTTACAGTGCTCACTCAAGACACACAGGATTTCACCGACGAACTTGCAGGAGTCGCACATGTGTCTTGCGCCCATTCAAGATTTGAAGCTGCAAGAAAGGTCTTCTCGAAGATGGGTTTTCTCAGATGGGTCTATTTTTCCTTCTCAAGTTTTCTTTGGTTAGTCCGCAATCGCCGACAAATCAACCTTCTGATCAGCGAAAATGTTGATTCCCCCTCACCGCTGATATTTTCCCTGCTGTTCAGAATTCCCTATTGCATTCACTACCGCTATGACGTTGCCACCCAGGTTAGAAGAGTCAACAAGCGCCGTTTGGAAGGCGTATTGCTTCTGTTTCTGGAGAGACTTGGTTTTAAGAGGGCCACGCTTGTGTGGGTGACTGCTGGGAACTTGGGTGAAAAAGCAAAGTCACTTGGCGCAAGAAAGGTTACTTGGGTACCAAACTGGATTGATTTCAGTGAAAAGCCCAAAAGCCGGGTTAGCAGACACGCGCCACCAACAGTCCTGTTTGTCGGACGCCTCCATCCAGTGAAACAGGCAGACGTGCTTATCAGAGCGTTTGCTCAGGTGCAAAAAGCACATCCTCAGGCAAGCTTGCAGATAATCGGCGATGGAGAAGAGCGGCAGAATCTTGAGACTCTCGCAAAAAAGCTTGAGCTCAACAGCCACGTGCACTTCTTAGGTTTCCAAGGTCGCGAAAAAGTATTCAATGCGATGAGGCATTCAGACATTATCGTTTTGCCTTCAAAAATGGAAGGAAATCCCAGAGTGCTGTTAGAAGCCATGATGATGAAATTGCCCATAGTAGCAACAAATGCCCCTGGCATAAGGGATATCGTGCAACATGCTAAGACTGGGCATCTGATTAGCGAGCCTACGCCGGAGAAGCTAGCGCTAGGCATGGAGTACGTCTTGGCAAACAGAGAATATGCAGTCACAATTGCGGAGAACGCCTTTCGATTTGCGAAGCAGCAGTTTTCCAAGAAGAATATCGTTGAGAATATCCGAAAGGATCTGGTATCAAATATACCTGGTTTTCGAGACAAAGCATCTCCGATTGGCCAAATCATTGCACGTGAAGAAAGACACTATTCATCTCTGTCTGTTATAATACCTGCGTACAATGCCGAAAAGACGCTGGAAAAATGCTTAGATTCTGTGATTCAAGCCTCTCCCACGGAAAAAGAAGTCATTGTTGTAGATGACGGATCAACAGATCAAACCTGCAAGATAGCCTCGAATTTTCCAGTGAAGCTCCTGAGCTTCGACCAGAACAGGGGCCAGTCAGCCGCAAAGAACTATGGTTTGGCGAAAGCCAAAGGGGAAATCGTGGCGTTTGTGGATTCTGACTGCGTTGTCGAACAAAATTACTTTGCGGAGCTTGCTTCAGCGCTTGAAAGGGCAGAAGGCAATCTAGGCGGTGTCGGCGGAGTCATCTATCCTCTGGAGAAAAACATGATCTCCGATAGTTTCCAAGTGAGGTTCTTCGGCTTCTCACCATCTGGTGAGACAAAGATCCGCGAAACAGATTGTCTAGGCGGTGGCGCTTCTGCCTACCTGAAAGAATCGTTGCTGAAAATCGGCGAGTTTGACATGAGCATCAAGGGCGGCGAGGATCTTGACATGTGTATTCGGCTTCGAAAGGCTGGGTACAAACTTCTTCTGGTCCCATCCGCCAAGTCTTATCACCTCCATCCGAGCTCGATAAGACAACTCGTGAAAAAGTGGTTTCATTATGGGCAGTCACTCGTTGAGGTGGCACATAAGAACAATCTAAAGAAGGATATAATTCTGTCTTGGGGGTGGGTCTCTAGTTGCTTAGTGATTTGTACGGCCGCACTTTATACTGGACAACCTCTTGTTTGGCTGCTATTTGCGTTGACTTTCTGTTTGCCATGGATTCTCAATTATGGCTGGCAAACAGCCGAATTTTGGATTCGCAGCCGAAAAATCAGATATTTGGCGTTACCCCTAATCCATCAGGTCGTGATTCTGTCTCGTTCACTAGGAGTCATGGCCGCAACGCTTACCCAACTGTCCAAGACTAAGAAGGATTTGTCTTGAAAAGCCAGCTGATACAGTCACGTGCACAAGGCCCAGTTCGCCTCACGCACTACTCAATGGCGCTATATCCGCGTTCCCTTGCCTTGCGACACTGCAAGAAATGATAGGAGAACAGCAAAGATCGATTCTGCTTCGGTGATTCAAATGCATGTCGAGGAATTAAGAAACGAAAGTGAATGGGAAGACTTCGTAAAGAATATCCCTGAAGCAACATTCTACCATACCATAAAATGGAAAAAAATAATCGAGAAATCATTTGGCTTTGTTCCTGCGTACTTCACTGTTAAAGATCAGGGAGAAGTTGCTGGGGTTTGCCCAGGTTTCATTACAGCTCCCTGGTTGTTGCGCACATACAATTCTCTGCCTAACTCAGACTATGGCGGTCCACTGTTCAATAATGCCCACCTAGTCAAAGGAAGGACATGTCTACGTGATTTCCTAGCGAAATATTGCTCCGAGAACCAGATTTCGCATGCGAAACTCTGCTTCCTAGGCGATGTTCCAAAGCAATTCTCAGATGTACCTTTCACCTGCACAGATCGGAGCAAGGGAATAGTCGAAATAGATCTGAAAGCCACCCCATCTGAGTTCATATGGACGAACTTGCTTTCAAGGAAAATACGTCAGATAACTAGGCATTTCGAGAAGGACAGCTTCAGACTCGAAGAAATACGCTCTAAATCGGGCCTGAAAGAATTCTATTCTCTATACCACACCAACATGAGGCACATCCATGCCCCCGCATACTCCTACAGTCACTTCGAGAACATGTGGAACATGCTACCGTCGCAGGAATTTCGTGTCTGGCTCATTAGAGGCAACCAAAACATAGGTGGAAGTGCATGTTTCGTCCACGGAGAAAGACTTTATCTGGTTTACGCCGGAATCAATCGGAAGCTTGACTTGCGCAGATACAATGTCACGCCTTATCTATGTTGGAACCTGATTAGGTGGGCTGAGGAGCATGGACTCCGATACGTTTCGATGGGATCGACTCCATCTGACCCTACAAACACCTACCATCATCTGAAGATGCGTTTCGGAGCAAAGTTCCTCCAACAGGACACTGCGCTTGTGCCCTTCGATTACAGCGCAAGAACCCTTCTTACTGTTAGAAGTAAAGCCGTCTCAGGTTGGAAAGCTGTTAGAGGCCTACTGCCTTCAAATTTCAGGATCCTGTTGGAACACAGACTATATCAATTGTAGCAAGCAAATGCAAAGTTCGGCTAGCAGCACTTCTGGGGCATCCAGCAATCATGTCAGACAGAGAGACAAAGCTAGAAAAGCCGCGGTTTCAAAGCCGATGCTTAGCTGGTCTGAGGGATAGAACGCGATCTTTTCTGATACTTAACAACAACGTGCTTTGGCATGAAATTGCCAGTCATAAGGTGCCGCTTGGAAAAGGAGCTCTAGTAGTCTCGATAGACATAGACGTCGGCAACAGTGGCGTTGGAAAGTTGAACCATGGCAAGAACGATAGAAATGTAAACGCCCATCTCAGTGAGCGCGCGGTGGGGAAGTTTGAGGAAATCGCTGTTCCCCTCTTGGTCGAGTTCTTTGAAGAGACCCAGGTGCCTGCAACATTTGCCGTCAGAGGACAACTGCTCGAAGTTGATGCTTCATTGCTCAGCATCTTGCTCGAATGTTCAGTTGAACACGACATTGCAGCTCATGGCTACTATCATAGGGAGTTTAGCAAGCTTTCAAAAGCCGATGCCGAAAAAGAGCTAGAAATGATTTCACGGAGGATGAAAGAGTTCAACATTGCCCCGAGAACTTGGGTTTTTCCCCGAAACAGCGTTGCACACTTGGAATTACTTGAGGAACACGGTTATCTTTGCTACAGAGGTAGGGGAGGCTTCTTAAGAAACGGAATGTATGTTGTCAGAAGAGGCAATTTGTACGACGTGCACCCGAGCCTGTTTATCAATCGAAATGCCAACGTGCAATTGCTGAAGAAAATGTTGGACTTGTCAATCTCAAAAAGGGCACCATTTCACATGTGGTTTCACCCTCTTGATTTTGGTCCAGATATACAGAACGTTGAGAGAAACATCAGCCGAACACTGCAACCATTCTTCAGTTACGCGAAGACCAAGGAGAAAGACGGCCTCTTAGCATTCCATACCATGCTGTCAGTAGTCGAGCAATTACAACGAGGCGCTGGAAATTGAGACGAAGCACCAAATCCCCAGAATTTCTCAGAATTTCATGTGCTGAATGTGCCACCAAAGAGTCGCACAACTAACCAGTAAATATAGTTTGCAATTGTAGTTGAGATAATTAATCACCGAATGGGAGACAAGAAATTGAAACACAATAGAATCGGAATCGTTGGCGGAGCAGGCTTCATAGGGAGATCATTAGCAAAGCATTTGTCGAAATCGTTCAAAGTTAAAATACTTGACGTTCAAAGACCCTCGAAAGATCTGGAAGACTCTGTGGCTCACGCCCACTGTGATGTTAGAAACTATCAGGAAGTAGCAGAAGGCGTTTCTGACGTAGATCTAGTCATACACACTGCCATCATACAGATTCCTCTCATAAACGAATCCAAGTTTTTGGGTTATGAGGTCAATTTGCGCGGAACACAAAACATCTGTGAGGCAGTTGAAAAAAACCCTAGAATAAAAGGAATGATACTAGCAGGCACTTGGCATACTATCGGCGAGAGAGATCTGCGAGGGATCGTCGATGAAGAATTCGGATTTCGACCAGACAAGGTTGAAGATAGAGCCAGATTATACGCGCTTTCTAAGATGGCTCAAGAAGCAATTGTACGTTATTACGATGAAATGTCCACAAAGATCTATGGCATAATAAGAATGGGAACTGTTCTCGGCGAAGACATGCCACCCGACACTGCTGCGAGTATCTTCATAAAGAAAGGACTCAAGGGAGAACCAATCACTCCATTCAAACACAGCATGTACAGACCAATGCTATACGTGGATGTCAGAGACATCTGCAAAGCCTATGAAACCTACGCGTCAAAAATCTTGGGTGGAGCACCAAAAAAAGACGAAAGCAGCCTGTCTCACATAGTTAATGTGTATTGCCCTCAACCGATAACTATTCTCGAACTTGCTGAAATCATAAAAAAGGCAATTATTGAACATACAAATGGGAAAGTCAGGCCAGAAGTGCAGATTATTGACAAAGGATTACCTCCTCTCTTCAACGAGGATGACAAGAGAAAGATAAAAGTGAATGTGGAAAAGGCCGTGGCCTTCTTAGGAGTGCGCAAGCTAAGAAGCCCTGAAGAGTCACTGAGCTGCTTAGTCAAGTCAAGATTAGAATACCCTCTTTGAAGAGCCTCTGCGACAACTGCAATCAGCAGTTGAGCACAGCTTCTCTTCTTGGAGTTAGTTATCAATGCCTCCTTCAAGTCGAAAACAGTCGGTGGAAGACAGATCCCCGAGTGTGAGAGCTGGGTCAGCATACATCGTAGACGAAGATAATTTCGCAAGTTGAAGCGCACTCCCAGTGAGGGCAGGGCGTATCCCCAGACAGCGTATCGTTATTCGAAGTATTGGGGAATATTACATACCAGACTATATAGTTTCGTGGCCAAGTCTATTCAATGAAATTGGAATAATGCTGATTGAACATATGCAGCCATGGTGACCATCCGGATGACAGCCACATTTGTGCAAGTCTGTATTTCTCGTCGCCACATGCGGAGCGCCCGTTTTCTTGGCCCGAAGAGCACCGAACAAAACAGGCCACTTAGGCAATATCGCGAATCACCTTTGATCAACCGAAAATTGCCCAGCCTAAAACGTTCTGGAGACAGAAAACGAAACATCCACCACAGAAACCAAGATTTCAGAAAAGCCCTGAGGAGACGACCAAATTGAAAAAGAAGATGTATGCGGGCCTCATATTCCTCTTGCTTTCTGCAAGTATGCCTGTAGCCTTGTGGAAGCTGTCGGCGAAGGCCGAGTCGGTCTTGATTTACATCAGATCTGACGGATCTGTGAACCCTCCTGCTGCGCCGATTCAACAGTCAGGCGATCTATATACGTTCACAGCCAACATATCCGGTTTCGTCTTCGTGCAGAAAGACGATATATCCATAGATGGTAATGGCAATTGGCTTCAGGGGAATGGCGCCGGCTATGGATTTGACCTGACTGGCCGTAATAATGTGACAATAATGAACTGTAGCATCAAGGGTTTCTGCGTTGGCATTCACACGTATTTCTCATCAAATGTGGTGCTCATGAACAATCATGTTGGATTGAATGAAGGCGGCGGATTTCAGATTCTTTCTTCTCAAGGGGCTCACATGATCAATAATGAATTGACACGCAATGGAGGAAACGCCATCTGGGTTAGCGCGTCGAATGAGATTATCATTTCAGGCAATCTGGTGACGGACAATTATGCTGGCATTACAATAGTTGCTTCATCTGTCTTCATGAGAAACAACAGCATCAGCAGAAACAGTTACAACTTCGGAGTTGAAGGGGAAGTTTTTTCACATTTTGTGAGTGACATAGACACATCAAACACTATCAATAACAGACCCATCTATTACTTGATGAACAGCGGAAACATGGAGATCCCGCCTAACGCAGGGTACGTTGCAGCTATCAATTCGACCGGCATTATCATCAGAAACCTGACTCTGGTCAACAACGAAAACGGTGTCTTGCTTGGTTTCAGTTCCAACTCAATTGTGGAAAACGTTTCAGCGTCAAGCAATAATTATGGTATACAGCTTTTCGAATCATCAAACAACAGCATTACCAATTGCAGTTTGCAAACCAATTACTGCGCTATCAGGGTTCAGAACTCCACGAACAATAATATAACGTGGAACCAAGTTATCAGCAATTGGTATGGTATCAGACTCATAGAATCATCAGGCAACAGGGTATACCACAACAGTTTCTCCAGCTACACAAAGCAGGCGGACGCGGATCCTGATAGCACAGATATTTGGGACGATGGCTATCCCGCCGGCGGTAATCACTGGAGCGACTATGAAGGCGTCGATTTGAATCAAGGATACTACCAGAACATGACCGGAAGTGATGGAATCGGAGATACACCTTACGTGATCAACACAATTAATCGAGACAACTTTCCACTCATGGAATCATGGAATCCCAAAGAGGACAAGACACCACCGAAGATTAACGATCTATCTCGCACGCCAAACTCCGATGTTCCAGCGGGTCAAGAAGTAACTGTGAGAGCCAATGTGACGGATGCACAGAGCGGCGTCAAAAATGTGACATTATCGTATAGACAGGACAATGCCAGCTCTTGGAATGATCTCCAAATGTACTACAACGCAACGTTTGGTTTGTACGACGCTGTTATTCCTAGTCAACTGAACCAGACATCGGTGTTCTACAAGATCGCGGCCTTCGACAATGCTGGAAACATGGCGTCGGAAAACAATGCTGGGCAGTATTATGTTTACAACGTAACGCCAGAACAATGGACGCTGACGGCCTTGTTCTTCTTAATGACCGTATCGGCTCTTGTTGCATCGATGAAAAGGAAACATGACACAGCGCGCGCGCTTTGATTGTTGCCATGTCCGTTGCACCAGACGTGTTAGACCGAGATTGGAGTGACATCATCGGATCAAAAGTGGACCGCTTTAAACGGTGAATATGACTCAACCCGGCAGAATGAGATGGTTATGCAGAAGCCCAGAAAAACACCTGCGAGAAGAGAAACAGAGCACCTGTTCACCATAAACATCACTGCTGCAAAGGTTTTGGGCTGGTCTATGCTTTGCTTTGGCCTCGTCGTCCTAACAGCATCTATGGCATATGCTTCTAGTGCACTTGCTTTCATAGGCTTAGGATTAGTGTTTTGGGGTGCTATCATAACCTACATCCAAACTGAGGACTACGTGAAAATGTCATTGCTTGATGCCACGGCTCTACCATCATTTGAAACGCTTGGTCGGATCATCAAAGAACTCAACTACAAAGGCAACGCAGTGCATCTGCCATCGAATTACATCAAAGGTTCAGAAACCAAAGTCTACATACCTAAACAGAAGAACATAGTGGTGCCGACAGCAGAAGAGATCCAGAATGGGGAAGACCATCTCTTCATCAAAAAGCCGAAGGGCATTCTGATAATGCCTCCTGGCAGAGGAGTTGTGCGTCTCCTTGAAAAAACGCTTAAGAAGAGCTTTGCCAAAACAGACATGAAACATCTGCGGGGAGAATTGCTGAAAGTCTTAACCAAGGATTTGGAGATTGCACAAGCCTTCGAGTTTGAAGCTGAAAATAACACAGTTCGTATCGGAGTAAGAAGCTCAGCTTATAGGAGCTTGCTCAAAGATATCACTAACCTGTCAAGCTTCCCCAATAGCTTGGGCTGTCCATTGAGTAGCGCCATTGCTTGTGTTCTGGCTGAGGCATCTGAGAAACCAGTGGCGATAAAGAACTGGCATACAAGCGACGACGGTAACGAACTACAGGTAGAGTATTTGATTCTGAAGGAGTAGCTTCAGGCCATGATTTTTCCCCTAGGCATTTCAGATCTGACACTGCTACTTGCCGTAACAGCTTTGATTCTAGTCCTTACATCAGAACTGATTTCAGAGTTCTATGGCAAAATAAACGTGTTCATCAGCAAGAAAAGGGTGAGGAACGCCGCAATAGTCTTTTCAATCCTTTTCATGATAAGTCTAACCATAAAGCTGACCAACGTATTTGCTATTTAGTTCGGAAAAAATAATTGTTCATCGCCAGTTCAATATTCTTGTCGAAGGTCGTGTTTTGATGGTGAAGTACAGAGGCAGGCTAGAGATTATAGTTGATGTTCTGGGCACTGCCCTTAATGGCGCAACTAAGACCAAAGTAATGTACGCTGCAAACCTGAGTTACAAACTCCTCGAAAAATACCTGAGGGAGACCATTGAGCTAGGATTCATGTCTTTTGGCCACAACGGTTATGAAGTTACTGAGAAAGGAAAGACTTTTCTAGAAAAATACAAGGATTTTTCAGGCAGATACTTAGAAATTGGGGATCGGGTTCAGAAGATGATGCTTGAACGAGAAGCCCTTGAAAGAATGTGCGAGCCAGCAAAAGGAACCAATTCAAGACATGGTTCATTTAGGAGGAACCGCATATGAATCGCGCTAGCCGACGCATTACTCAAATCCTGACGTTTATTGGGCTCATTCTGTTGCTAACGGGCTTGGCTTCCAAAACTCTACTTGTTGCCTACGGCCTGGATGAAACTGCGAAGATTGCCGAAGTCGATAATGCTCTGAAACAGACGTTTGGAGTAGTCTTGGCAACCGAGAAAGAAGGGGCAAACGTTTCAGCACTAATAACGAAGATGAACCAAGCCGGAATGCTCTTAGCCCAAGCTGAAGTGGATTACAGAAGTGGAAACTCCGAAGAGGCTGCCAACAAGACTGCTCAATGCCTTGCAGCATTGCAAGGTGTCTCGGATGAGGCTTTAGCCATGAAGGACAATGCCTTGAAGAATGCTCAGCAAGCTTTCTGGAATACGCTCACAGTTACCATTGTAAGCTCCATAATATTTGTTATAGTGCTAGTTCTTATTTGGCATTGGTTCAGCAATCATTACCTACACAGGTTGCTGAAGATGAAACCAGAGGCTGTTGTAAATGTTGAATCTTGAAGACTACAAAGCCATGTTTGTCGTTGCGGGTTTTATAGGCATTCTACTTTGTGCTTCTCCAGCCTTAAGCCTAGTATTGCATTTACCAATGGGCGAAAAATTCTCTGAACTCTGGATGTTGGGTCCTGAGCACATGGCGGAAAATTATACGTCCACCATTAGAGCGGGCGAAAGCTACCTTGTCTATGTTGACGTGGGTAATCATATGCGCTCATCTGCTTACTATGTTGTATACATCAAGTTTAGAAATCAAAGTGAACCATTGCCAAATTCTACACTCGGGACCCCTAGCTCGCTTGAGCCATTGTATGAATGCCGTGCCTTTCTACGGAGTGATGAGACTTGGGAAGCTGCGTTGAACTTTTCGGTGTTCAATGTCTCTTTTTTTGAAAATCGCACGCACGTAGGGATCCTGCGAATCAATGATGTGGCTTTCAGTGTTGATAAGTCAGCTTTGTGGGATGCTGACCTTATGGGCTGCTACTATCAGCTTTTCATTGAGCTTTGGATCTACGATAGTGAGGCGAATGCGGTTCAATTTCACAACCGCTCTGTGGGTCTTTGGCTTAATATGACTATACCCGCGTAGTGCACGCTGGGAACAAGCGAAGCGTTTTCGAAGCAGTTGGATGCAAGTGGCTTAAGGCCGTTGTGCAGGTTCCTATGGTCAGGCGTCGAAAGCTCTGCTCTGTACGCTTCAACAGAACCATTAGAGCAGACACTCTGAAGTGTTCGTGCGTTCTTATATTTCACAAGTAAGCATTAATCGATTCTGGAGATCAAGACAATTGGACCAAAGTCAAGCAGAGAGAGAATTGGATAAAATCGTGCTAGAGATCGTAGATAGGCAAAGACCCGAGACGGTTCAGCAACTTGTTAACTACGTGAAGGCAGGTTCGAAAGCACAGGAAAAAGCAATAGTCGAAGCCGTGCTGAGGTTGCAGAGCGGAGGAAAAATAAGGCTTGCAAAAACATCAGCGCAAGCTCCAAAAGAGCTGGGCGTATACCTGAGAACAGAGAAAGCTTTTTGGTATTGGCTGATTTTGGCTGTCGCGATCTTAACAGTAGCAATAGTGTTCACAGTACCCGAAGATTTCTATCCTTGGGTCTATGCAAGATATGTTGTTGGGTCCATCTTTGTCTTGTGGCTTCCTGGATACTCGTTCATGAGAGCACTTTTTCCCGGACGGCCATCCTTGAAGACGCCCGAGAAAAGTTTAGATCCGGTGGAACGCGTAGCGTTAAGCATTGGAGTGAGTCTAGCTCTTGTTCCAATAATAGGCTTTGTACTGAACTACACTCCATGGGGCATCCGTTTGACTTCCGAAATTTCAAGTCTGCTCGCATTAACAGTAACTGCAGCTACGGTCGCGGTGATAAGGGAACATCAAGCTGAAATTCGGCAAAGTGATGCGCACAGGTAACGGGCAGACTGGCAACTGGGATTTTGAATACTAATCTTGGCGTCGGCGAGCGTCGTACGCAATTACTAGCGGAAGAAAGCTAAGCGTAGTCTGTTATATCGGCAATCATTCAGCCAGTACACTTGAAAAGGCGGCTGCCGATACCCAAACCCAACTATGCTGCTTTCTACCAGATTCTCACGACGAACTTCGAAGACCAGAATAGATGCATCAATGTACGAGAGACTAAGGTCGCTTATGGTGATCGCGCAACTCTTGAAAGCATCTTTGGAGACAAATCCTAAATACTATTCTGGCTCACCAACCCTTTGAGGTTGTCGTTTGCGCGAGCAGAACAGGAAGGGCAAAGCAATGCTTGGAGGAAGATCTCTTGTCACAGGTGGAGCCGGGTTTATAGGCGGCCACCTCACCGAGAGGCTTCTGAAGGAAGGCTGTAAAGTTACGGTGCTTGACAACTTCTCTAACGGCAAGATCGAGAATATCCAACATCTGCTACATGAGCCTTCACTAGTCCTAGTCGAAGAGGATTTGAAAAGACCAAGAAGGCTGAGGCAAATAGTGAGAAGTTGTAACACAATTTTCCACCTCGCAGCAAATCCTGAAGTCAGAGTAGGCGAAGTTGATCCCAAGATACACTTTGAAGAAAACGTTCTGGCAACCTTCAACCTGCTTGAGGCTGTAAGAAGAGGTGGGACGCCGAAGACGATAGTTTTCACGTCAACTTCCACCGTGTATGGGGAAGCCGAGCAGATTCCAACGTCTGAAGACTATGGACCATTATTGCCTATTTCAACCTATGGCGCTTCTAAGCTCGCTTGTGAAGCCATGATTACAAGCTACGCTTATATGTTCAATCACCGAGCACTCATCCTACGTCTGGCAAACATTGTAGGCCCAAGATCAAATCACGGAGTCATAGTAGACTTCGTCAAAAAGGTCAAGGCAAATCGCAAGAAACTTGAAATCCTCGGCGACGGCACGCAAGCAAAATCCTACATGCACGTTACCGACTGTATCGGAGCGATGATTCATCTGACGAAGACATTTCAGAAAGATACAAGAACAGTCGACGTCTTCAATGTAGGCTCAGATAATAATGTAACCGTTGAGTGCATCGCTAGAATTGTGGCAAAAGAAATGGGCGCATCATCCATCGAGTATGAGTTCACAGGCGGAGTCGACGGAGGAAGAGGATGGAAAGGCGACGTGAAGACTATGCAGCTATCCATAGAAAAGCTTCTTCAGACCGCCTGGAGACCGAGATATTCAAGCAAGCAGGCAGTGAGACTTGCGGCAAGGGCCCTAATCAAAAAGTAGCTTGATATGGCTAGTACATATTCATCTTGATCTAGATTTTAAGCCAAACAGAACGCGCACGCTTGGAAAACCACGCTCAAGGATATGTTTTTCCGTAGTTCACGCATACTAAGCAGAAATCTCTTGCATCTATTTTGCCGTCGTTGTTGAAGTCACAAAATGGATTCCAGTTAGGATGCCCCGGAAATGAACCGTACGCTTTGGCTATGAGGGTGATGTCTTTAATGTCTACTTTGTTGTCTCCATTGACATCTCCTGTCAAGATAGACAGCTTGGCGTGCGTTATTTGCTCTGTGTACTCTTCGAACCAGTCTGGCAGCCACTTCGTGGGCACGTCATGGTTGCGTACGCCTTCTATTTTTGCACTGTAGAACCATGCAACGTGACCAGCTGTCCAGCAGTTGATCGTGTCTCTGACCCCCGTTTCTAAGGTAACGTTGTAGCCTCTTGCAGTTAGGTCATCTAACTGCATACTGCAAGCCACAAAACGTAGAGGCGAGTAGTTGATTATCCAGTGTGAACCTGGTTGACTATCAAGCAGTTCGTCCCAATGATACTCTATTCCAAGCATGTCGCAAAGTGTCATGATCATTTCATCATTATTCGCGGTTCCCGTGTTGAAATAGACGATCTTGTCCGCACCATAGCTTTTTGTCTTGTCTCTGCATTCTTCATAGTACGTCATTGTGTTCTCGTTGTCTGACGGGAATCCAGGAACGTTATCGAACATCACGCCATCAGCGCCAGCAAGCATTGCACGCTCGATTTCGTCAAATACCTGAGTAAGCGGTCGGTCTCCTCGTTGCGTGTTTACGTAGGCGTAGATCTCTATGCCGTTGTTGTGGAACATGTTTTCCACTTCGGGCACCAGATTCAGGAATTCTTCGTTCCACATGTGAGTGTTGATAACAACTGCTTGTGGTCTTGCGTTAGCTATTCTAATAGCATAGCTGTTGGGGGCCTGAACACGTGTTTCAGGAAACGTGGTCAGCCAATCATAAAAGAAGACTATGCGCATGTAGTCGGTGCCTACAACGGCGGCTTCGCTCACTCTTGCCACTTGCATACTGGATGCCGAGGCCAACAAGCTGATTGACAGCAACGTTAACACTACGGCAAACCGTATCCTGCTCATGTGCCTTCTTTCCTTCTCCAATAGGATTATTATCTTGGGTTGAATTAATAGTTTGCTCCAGCCAGTTCTCGGGAGAAAGTGGAGCTGAGGCTTCGGCGAGCGTTGCTATGGCTCTAGGCTTTTCTCGTTAGTTGCCTTCTCAGCAGTTGTTCGGCTTTCTTGACGGCTTTTAGCATCATCTTGACTTCTGATCCGCCGCCTTGCGCAAAGTTGATCTTCCCACCTCCTCCGCCGCCGAGGATTGCAGATGCCTCTCGAGCTATCTCGTTAGCGTTTATGCCTCTTTCAACTGCGCCTTTTCCGGCCATCACCAATATTCTTGCGTTCGTGTCATTGGCTCCGTAGAATATCGTCACTGTTTGGTCACTGCTTTTGACTATTTCGCTGGCTGTATGTACCATGCGGTCGACGTCAATTGATTCGCGAAAATCGCGTATCAAAAGCCTGATTCCACCTATTTCTTTGCTTTTTTCAGCTTCTGCCTTGGCTCCCAAAGCTACGCTTTCCTGCACTGCCAATTCCTTGATGAGCCTTCTTCTTTCAAGATTAGCTTCTTTCAGGTCCCGCATAATTTTCTCAGCTGTCTTGTCCAATTTCTCCAGCGGCGCACTCAAAGCCTCTGTGAGTTTCACAAGCAATCTTTCATTTCGCTGCACGGCTTTTACAGCTGGGATTCCAATGGAATATGCAAGTCTTTCGACTCCATCCTGAACTCTTTCTGTATGAATTATCTTGATAAACCCGATTTCGCTGGTATTCTTCAAGTGAGTCCCAGCGCATGCCTCTACATCCCAGTCTCCAACTCTAACGACGCGAATCTCTTTTCCGGGCACCGCTCCTCCTTGATACAGCCTGAAACCGTAGCGGCTTTCAGCCTCGTTTCTGGGCAGCCAAGCGGTTTCAACTGGAATGCTGCGAAGAACGGCTTGGTTAGCCAAGGTTTCTATCTCTTGCGTTTCTTTCAGTGACAATCTACGATAGTGTGAAATGTCAAGTCTAGAACTTTCAATGCCTTTCTGAGTTCCAAACTGCCAGATATGCTGTCCGAGCACGCGTCTTGCTGCTCCGCCGATCACGTGGGTCGCCGTGTGATTCTTCATGAGGCTGTAACGCTTGTCCCAATCAATAACCCCCTTGACCACGACTCCCCCTTTCACAGCACATGGTTTCTTCAGCTTGTGAACCACGACTCTGCCGACCTTTTGAACGTCAACAACGTCAGCTTTATCGTTCCGAAGCATTAGATAGCCGGCGTCTGCTGGTTGTCCCCCGCCTTCAGGGAAGAAGCAAGTTTGGTCAAGAACTATGTACTCATCATTCAACACTTTGAGAACTTTGGCTTCAAACTCTTTCATGTACTGGTCTTGATAGTAGAGCAGTTTCGTTTCCGGAGTGTTTGAGACCGCGTTTTCAAGCCATTCCTCTTGCTTTACATTCTCTTCTTCCGCAGGTTTGGAAACTTGCATGTGCCTTTGGGCAATCAAAGCGTAGAAGTTGTCTGGAATCTCTACCCTCAACCCCTCATTTTCAGCCGCTTGCTTGACAATTTCAGGCGGCAATCCGTGAGAATCATACAATTCAGTCAAAGTCTCTATTGGGATTTCTTTCTTCTTCTTGGTCTTCAACTCGGCGGAGATGCGTTTCACCATTCCCTCGCCTCTCTTGATTGTCTCCTGGAATTTCTCCTCCTCAACCTTAAGCATCTCCGCGATTTCACTCCGCATCTCCTCAAGGTGTGGGTAATCCTTTGACCAGAAGCCAATCTGCATGTCCACGATTTCATACAGCTTGTCTGGAATTTCAAGCATTTTCAACAGCCTATAGATTCGGCGGAAAAGAAGCCTGGCTAAGTATCCTTCTTGAATATTCGAAGGAACTACTCCCTCGGAAAGTATGAAGCTTAAACACTTTGTGTGATCTGCAACTGCAAAGACATTTTCAATTGGTATTAGGAATCTATCCAACTCTTCGACGCTTATTCCAACAAGCTCAGCTTCTTTCTTTCTGGTTTTGAGTCTGCTTGCAGTTTTGTCAAGGCTTACTAGCCCTGAGAACTTGGCTATTCTTGTTAGCAATTTGCTGTCGATTTTGGTCATTCCCGCCATCTTGAATATCTTGTTGAGAAGATTGCCGTAGATTGCGTGAAAACCGCTTGCCGATCCCTGAGAAAGCCATGCGTAGCGATCTATTCCGTAGCCAGTGTCAACTGTCCGTATAGGCAGTTTGACAAACTTGTCGTTGACGACTTTGTATTGCATGAAGACGAGTGTTGCCACTTCAAGGCCTCTAATGACGCATTCCACGTCCGGACCTGCGTTTCCACCGCCGACCCACACGTCTTCTTTGTAGGTGATCTCCTCAGACTTAACGCCTAGGTCTCGGGTAACCCAATCATGGTGGTATCTTACTGTTTGGTCTTTCCAGTAAACCTCCTTGTCTGGATAGTTGAATGCGTGGGCTCCGCCCATTTCGAAAATGGTCAGGTGCCTCCCGAAGGTTGGGCCAGTATTGGCTATGTCTACCATGCGAATGCAAGGCTGAGAGATCACAAGCGGATTTGCCGGAGGAGGAGCAGTTCCTTCGGTGACGTAGGGTTGAAAGTCTATTATGCTTGCATGAGTTAAGTAAATGTCATCCCGCCACCTTGCGACAACAGGGTATGGCCTTATGCGAGTGTGCCCATGCTTTTCAAAATAGGATAGGAAGGCCTCACGCATCTCGCGTAGACCGTAGCTTTTCTTTGTAGGCGGATTGTTTATGAAAGTGTAGCTTGCGCATCCTTCAGAAGTCGCTTCTCCACAAGTTTCCTGACTTGAGTTCTGCGTCCAAAAGTATATCCCACATTTGGGACACAGCTTCCTTACGTAACCCACTTCTTTGAAAAACGGCAAACTATACTCTTCCGCGGGAAACCTTCTCAATTATGGACACTCCGACGATTGAATGAATCTCCAGTTTTCAAAGGGTTAACGAGCCACACTAATTTAAACCATTTTGCCATTATCATCATCATATTCTTCTTCCCAATAACCAGCCGCGGTCCTAGCCGCGAATCCACCGACAAAACAGTTTACGACGAATAGAACTGCCATTGTGGTCAAGCCTGGAACGGCAAGGTTTATGGTGGATGCTGGAATGTGTGCAATGGCCAGCGCGATAAATAGGACCACACCATGAACCAGCAAGCTTTTCCAATCTGTCCCTATTTCAGCATCCCCGATAATCCCCGTCAAAGCTGCGTTAAGCCAGCGCGCGCCAGTTTGATTTAAATGCATTTTCTTGATAAGATGAAGCAATAGACTAGGGCATGGAGGTGAAGAGTCACGGACGGAATATTGGATCTATATCTGCTAAACCTTCTTCTCACTCTGGGGATGTTTTCCGTTCTGGTTTTCCGTGCATGGATTGAATTGAAAAACCACCGTATGATGTGGAGGGAACTGGAATGGAGGCAAACATATCAGACTATGGGGCGTGTATTGAAGGCTGAGAGGGACATGTTTTCAAGAGTTGAAGGTGGCGATGAACTGTATCAGCTGCTCTGCGAAATCTTCAAGGTGAATGAGAAATAACTCAAGGATGATGCCATTCGCCAATCAGCTCTTCAACTGTCCCACGATGCTTTTCTAATCCATATCGTCTGAAAGGCTTCGTCAAGTGCCTCTGAGATCTAGTTGCTGTCATGTAGAGCCCTTGTTCTAGGTCGCGTTTCAGCTTGGTCTCAATTTTCTGAAGGTCCACGTATCGTGAACCGCACTTTTCGCATCTAAAGCCCTTGTTCTTTCCCATGGATTTCAGCCGTTTTCCGCATTTTTTGCAGATTGGATTTTGATGCATGGTCTTCTGTGCAAGCTTCAGTACGCGGATTTTCTCAAGATTTATCGTCAAAGGTCTGTTTCGTTCAGCAACTCGTACACCACCGTAAACTTCCACTTTGTCTCCGATAATCAATCTTGCTGCAACATGGCGCAAGCTTCCTGTGGGCTCGTAGGCTGCGCAGTCAACTTGCTTGGTCCTGTCGCTGATCGAGAAAATCACGTGCCTTCTTGGAATGATTCTGGGGTTTGCTGATATGATCCCTTTGGCGATCACTGGACTGTAGGGTTCTATCTGACTCAAGCTTTTGACCCGTTTCAGATGTGCGTCAGTCCCCTGGTTTGTCTTGAAGATCACCCATCTCTCAACAGGTTCAAGAACTCTAACCATTGCAAAGGCTTTCTTCACAGTTTCCGGACTCTCGCCCCTGACGCCAAGAAGGATCGGGTCAGGTCCTCTAGGCGTAATTATGACCCTTTTTTTCTCAAAGTCGATGTTGTTGAATGTGAAGGGTGCCGTATTCTCGTCCATTTCAAAAATTGTGGCTTCATTTACTCTCCTTCTTGAGCCGCAGTTTTCTGGAACACGATATGCAAGTATTTCGTAGGTGTGGTCTCCTTGAAGAGTTTCTCCGACCGCTGCCAGGCTACCTATGATTCCCCGTCCGCTCTTGAAGCCTACCGCTTCGGCCCTAAATCTAGTCAATAGTCTGAGTGCGTCCTTGAGTCTCACAACTTGGCTGATGGTATTCTTTGCGAAAACTTTGATTTCCTTCGGAATCGTCGCTCCACAGAAGAAGACTATGCCCGGGTCGGTTCCTTTGGATTCCAAGTCAGAAAACTGTTCAACTGTACTAATGACGATTTCCTTGATCTTTCTTTCAATCTTTTCATCATACTGTATTCTCAGGCATAAGGATCCGTTTCCCCTAGTTTTCCATGGAACATTCGGATTAAGCCTAATCAGGCTTGGATAATCAATGAATCTTGCGCCCAATCCTCGAAGCTCTTCTACCAGAAGAGCAGCAACATATGTTGTGCATCCTTTTCTAACCGAATCCGTGTCGTCTAGACCAATGTGCATTGTTTTCTTAGTCATGAGATGCAGCTCATTTTTCAAACGAGCTAGAGATTAGAATGGAACATAATAAAGGATTATTCGTCCCACGCAGAAGCAGTTCTTCGCGTTCTATCTAAGGTAGTCAATTTGGTCTTGCGCGTTAGCGGCAGCATCATTTGAGAAAGAACAAAAAAAGAAGGTTAGTGTTACTTGCGTGCAGTTTCCTCAACTACTATCATCGTTAGTGTCGATCTGACTTTGTCTAGTCTTCTGACCCGCCAGGTGACGGTCTCTTTAAGCTTGTCCATCGTGTCTGCTTTGACTCTTGCTATAATGTCGTAGACTCCGTAGACGGCGAAGGCCTCATCCACTCCTTCAACCTTTTTCAAATCTTTCAGAACGTCGGCTTCTGACCCTATCTCGGTGTTTATCAACACGAAAGCTGTGGGCATTCAAATCTCCACTCGTATTGTTACTTCTGAGCATTAAAATATTTTGCTACGTGAACCTCTCAATTCCTAGCTCAAAGAGTTCGCGCGCGCTTCAGAAGAACAGCATCGACTGCGCCAGCCTTTCGCAGTCAGCGTTAACTTCTCCAGATATTCCGTTAAGTGGCTAGCAAACGCTTCCCGCATACATGCAAACTAGACCCAACTTCTAGTGAATCAGAGATACTATTGCAGTTATCGTGAATGGTGCAATCACGGTTAGCACAAATCCGCTGGAGAAGGCTACTATCAGTGTTTCGGAACCACAGTATCTTACGATGATGGGTAAGGTTGTGTCCATTGTTGTTGCTCCTCCCGACGCTATTGGTGCGTAGCGGTCAAGTTTCACCGTCAACGGAATAGTCAGTATGGTCAGCAATTCCCTGAGGAAGTTGACAACGAAACCCAATGCTCCCAAATTAGCTCCGAGCAATTGACCGACAAGCGGTCCGGCTAGAGTGTACCATCCGAAGCCTGCAGTGACGGCCATCGACCCAACGACGTTGATGCCTAAGAGATAACCGCCCACTAGGCCGCCTACTATGCTGCCTAAAGCGATGGAAAAAGGAACGCCTAGAATCCTTAATCCAGCCTTTCTCATTTTGGGCACCGCTTCCTTATCAGCTCCAAACATGAAACCCATGACGAACAATAACAGAATAAGCGAAAAATCAAGCAAGTACCCTGAAATCCACACGTTACTAATGAGGCTTGCATAATTGTTGTTCAAGTAGCCTGCGACAATGCCAAGACCAAGCGCGGCTAAGATGTATTTTATCATTTTAGTTTCACCATCTTCTTGAAAGCCTTCAGAAAGATAATGCTGAAGAAGATAGCGAGCACAGCCATGACTAAGGCGTTCAAGCCGATTTTGGGCATTGATTGCAGTAAATCATTATTCGAACCAATTAGGAAGCCCATTGAAAAGATTAGGATAACAATCGCTCCAAAAATAAGCTTTCCGAGATCTACGTGTTTCTTGTTTCGTAGGAAATATCCAACTGCTATCCCTGCAATCAACGGAACAATAACGTTCAACAATGTCTAACACCCTGAAGGCTTGATCCCTAAATCAAGCGCTTCTATTATGCTGGAAACCGCTACGAGCAGGTTCGATATCTCTTTCAAAGTGTACTCTGCCTCTTGGTCTTTCCAGCTACAGCAAGCCGAAATCGTCACCTTTTCGCCTCAAAAGGCCATAGTCTCCAGAATCAATAAAGCTTTTTCAGTATCGCAAGACCAAATGGTTGCAGGATGAAAAGAGGGTTTAAGGTGGGGCTTATGCGTCCTCGAAGAATTCCTCTGCTTTCGGCGGCGTTGCAGCCAGTCCTCTGCGTTCGCGTATTTGTTTTATGATTTCTGCTTGCATCTGTTCTGGTACGGGAGACCAGCGGCTGAACTGCGTGGCCCAGAACGCTCTGCCCTGCGTGGACGATCGCAATTCCTCTGCAAGCCCAAAGGACTCGGAAACGGGCATTTCAGCCTTCACGACAATCATGTCTTCCTCGTTGATCATGTCCAAGACCTTGCCTCTGCGTTTCTGAACTATTGCTATGACGTTGCTAACGAACTCGTTTGGAACCTTGCATTCGAAGCTTATGAGCGGCTCCAAGAGCTTCGGATCGCTCAAAAGGAACGCGCACCAGATTGGGCGCCAAGTCATTGGCAATATCTGCGCTGGTCCTCTGTGCACCGGGTCCTCGTGAACCGTGACGTCTTCCAGATCTATTTTCAGACCGTAGGCTGGTTCTTTTGCTAGAACTGACGTGAACACGGCCTCGCGGAAACCGGATTTTACGTGATCCATTATTTCGTCAACGTACTGCCTTCCCTTTATTCTGTTCACGAGTATGTTGTTGCCCTCAATTGCGACAACGTTGCGTGCGTCCTCTGTTGACCACCCGAATCCTTTGAGGGTTTTTTGTCTCTCCTCCCGAGTCTGCATCTCAGAAATCTTCCCTGACCTTATTGCTTCAAGAATTTCGTCCGGCAACTTTTCGATTGTAACCCAGAGCTTGTTATGCTTGTTCGGGCTTTTGCCCATGATGGCTGGGCCCTTATAGTCGTGGCTTATTGTTTCACGATAAATCACGATGGGCTTGCTGGTTTTCACCTTCAGCCCTGCTTCCTGCATCCTGTAAGCAGTAATCTCAAGGTGCAGCTCGCCCATACCGCTCAGCAGGTATTCCCCACTCTCCTTATTGATTAGGAAGTGCAGGTTCGGATCCTCAGTCGTCAGCTTGTGCATGACCTTGTCGAAAAGAGGCAAATCCTTAACGTCCGCAGGCTCAACTGCCACCGTCACTACCGGGTCAGAAACATATTTCAAGCCTTCAAACGCGTGTGTCTCTACGCCTACCTCCGCAACTGTCTCGCCCACGTGTATTGCTGGCAATCCTGACATTGCGGCGATGTTTCCAGCTGGAACCTGGTCAATGATCTCTCGGTCTGCCGCCATGCTCATATAGACTTGCTGAATCGTTCCTTTCTGGTGGCTACTAATGAGGTCAACAAGCTTGCCTTTCTCAACTGTTCCGCTGAAAACGCGGCCGATGGCGATAACGCCGCTGTGCGTATCGACCTCGATTGTTGTCACACACATCAGAAGCGGCCCTTTCGGGTCAACTTTCGCCATTGACTTGCCCACCTCGCTGTTCGGGTCGCCTGGCCAAATCTGGCTTTGCCTATAGGGCTGCGCTTCATATGGGTTGGGCAAGTGTTCAACGAACATGTCCAGTACAGGCTCGTGCAGTGGCGCCTTCTTGCTAAGAGCGTCAACTTTTCTTCCGACTTCCTCGTACTCTCCCGTGTAAGCGTCAACAATTTCCTTGAACGTGATGCCCTTCGCCTTCATGTGCACCAAGTTCAGGCCCCACTTGTGAAGCGCCGAACCAAAAGCCACACGCCCGTCCTCAACTGTGACCTGCCAATCCTTCTTGTGTTCAGGAGGCGCGTACTTCTCAATAAGATTGTTTATTCTGAGAATGACCTTGGCAAACTTGCGCTGAATCTCTTCAGGAGTCAGCTTTATCTCCTTTATGAGCCTGTCAACCTTGTTTATGAACAGAATGGGTTTAACCCTTTCACGCAGGGCCTGCATCAGAACCGTCTCTGTCTGCGTCATCGGGCCCTCAACAGCGTCCACAACCACAAGCGCACCGTCAACGGCACGCAAGCTACGTGTGACTGCGCCGCTAAAATCGATGTGTCCAGGAGTATCGATCAAGTTGATCAGGTAATCCTTGTCCTTAAACGTGTGCACTAAGCTTATGTTTGAGGCAAAAACCGTCATCTGCCTCTTCTGCTCAAGCTCCCAAGAATCCAAAAACAGTTTCTGCCCCGCCGTCTTCTCGCTAATCACGCCTGCAGCGGCCAAAAGGCTGTCTGAAAGCGTAGTTTTTCCATGATCAACATGCGCTATGATACTAGTGTTCCGCACTATCACTGGACTGTTCATGAGCTTAACAATTTCTTCGACTTGCCTATAACGTCCCATAATCAAGCCTTCCTCATCGTAACGCGATGTCTACAAGCATGCACAGTATTTGCGTCTCTCTGAAACATTCAAATTTCAACCGCCTAAAGGCGAGCTACATGGAAATAAAAAATGCAACCTATTAACTTTTTGCCGAACATTCCGGAAACGCCTATTCATGGTTTGACGCTTCACTAGCACTGAAATACCGCGCGTTTCCTGTTTTGGTTGGTTTGGTTGGCTGCTTGAAGCGCGATCCGCGACAGGTATGGCGCACGCTGTTCTCTGCTCTTTTCATTTATCAGAATAGCTATGTCCCGCAGTTGAAGAATAGGACTGGGTATGACATTGTTGTAAGGTCGAACGAGCCCGCAAGCGCCCACTAACTTACTACACATACGACAAATTGACCAGAAAAGGCGAATTTTGGGGGGTATGAGCAAGGGGGATTTACGACACGTACTACAAATCGGACAGAAAAGTCCAATTTAGGGGGGGTTGTGAAGGTCGACAAGCTCTGTTCGAGTTTGTAGAGTCGATTGAAAGGAAACGTTAGAATTGAGGCTTTTTCCACGCAGCATGTGGCGGAAAACTTGACCTGGTGGGAGTGTAGTGGGAGCGTCTTCAGAGGTTGTGGAACTTGCCGTCTGTTTTTTGGTGTAACCGTTGCTGCCAAGAACGATATTCGCTGGTGGAGGTTTTTGCCTGGCGATATTTGCTGCGCATTCGACAGAGTCTGGTCCTGACTTTCACTGGGCTCAGATGGAACTCAACTGCGGCTGCTTCGCAGGGGTCTTCTCGGAAGCCGCGTTCAGCGAGTTCTTGCAGTTTCTCCGAGAGCTGCAGCTCCTTAGCTGTGAACACACAATTATGCAAGGATCATCATCTTCGAGCCTGCGAGAAAATTGGCTATCGTAGACCCTTTTTGCTCGTCAGCCGGCTTTTGCTGATAAAACAGAACATTTGGAACATCTGTCTTCACGCGCTGTTTCAAGGTAGCGAAACCTGGGCTTTCTAGCGCCAGCGGATCTATATGCCCTGTGAGCTTGTGGCTTGTCATGTTGTGGTTTTTTCTTTGAGGATGGTTTTTTCCTTGTCTATTTTGATGAGGTCGAAGAGGTACTCGCTGATCGACTTATAGCCTATATCCTTAGCTCTGTACTGTGCCCAAATCCAGAGTTTCTCGTCTATTATGAATATGTTGGTTCTCTTGTGCTCTCTTATCACATGGGTCGCCATTCTCCTTTGCGTCTTGTGTAGTTTTTAACGTTTATCCTACGTGTACAACATGTGTAGTGAAACTCGAATATTGCTGCATGGCACATGCAGAACATGTAGGTATTCTGAAGGAGCCAAGTCAAGAACAGACAAGAAGCTATTCTTCCATTTGGCCTTATTTCATAGCGCGCACTGTAGCGTTCTTAACCTAATGTGACTACTGTGTAAGTGTCTCCATCACTGGGGCCATTGACGAAACTGTCTGCGTTAGTGTCTTCCCATTTGACTATTATCCATTGACTTGTTGAGGAGTCTATGTTTGGGTATATTGAGTGGAAGTATTTTCCTGCCGCGTATGTGCCTTTTCCGCTTATTCCATATGCTATGAAGACGTTTCTTCCTTCGCTATCTGTGAACACTTCGATCAAGAAATAGTCGTTGTGTTCGTCAATGCCTGCGGCTGTCTGGGTGATTGATGTTCCGTTTTGGTAGTACCATAGGCTCCATGGTTCGCCTGGTCCTCGTGCGCCTGTGGTGTCAACGTGTATTACGGGTGCGATCTTGTTGACCTCGTAGTAGTAGACAGCCACGTTCACTATTGGGCCGCCGAAACTGACGATACCCTGTCCCTGTGGTCCTGCTGGGTTGCCTGAGGTTTGATTGACAAAGCTCCCATCAGTGTCGAAGCCCTCGGTGAAATTAGTGAGTTTTGTGGTTAGGAAAGCTGAGGATGTCCAGTCGCTTGTGGATGCCCAGTGTCGTCCAAGGGGTTTCGTGGGGTTTTCCGACGGGTAAATCACATGTGTATGGTCGCACGCGAAAACCATGTCAAAATCGCAGATTCCCAAAGGAGGATCTATACCGCTCAGGGTCGCTCGCATGTGCATTGAGGATGACGCCCACTGCAGTGAGATAAATTCGATAGCTGCCACTGATAGTATGGACAAGAATACCCCTGCGAAGATCAGTCTTCGCTTCTTCACACTATCCACAATGATCAAACTCCAATTCGGGCAACTTGGTATTTAACGAGTCTGAACCTGAAGACCATAACAAAGTTTCAGAACGCAGTAATAGAGTAGAGTACCAGCATAGCCGTGAAAGAGCACTTCACATCTTCGTAGCGCGCGCGTCTTGAAGTACGAAAAGCATCATTCAGAGGCGCGACTCAGCTCTACTGCAATTGAAGCGCGCGCGCGAATATTATGGAAATGTGTTATGGTTGTTAACCAGAATTCTTATGGTTTCCGAGTCAATTCGTTGATATGGCTGATTTTTTCCGTAGTAGGCTGTAGCATAGATTTCGTGAATGCCATCTGAAACATAGATTGTGTTCCATTCTAACGTGAAAGGGGTTGTCGAGGCGTACCCTTTCCATTGACCATCAACATAGAAATATACACGGTTCAGGTCTTGTCCTGTTGCCTGCACTGAGATGATCACAGTTGCGCTTATTTTGGAGCCGTTTGTCGGTGATAGAATTGTAACGCCAGTTGTGCCCTTGGGATTCTCAACATCTGCCGTGATTCTGGGTGAGCGTATGTATCGTCCTATGTGAGAATAGTAGACTTCTACGAATAT
>CAYYXF010000003.1:0-46458 GCA_964475545.1 uncultured Candidatus Bathyarchaeia archaeon
AGAGCGGCTGGCTGTTAACCAGTCGGTCATAGGTTCAAGTCCTATCGGCGGCGCCTCAACATCTCGTTGGTTGCAATCGCCTAGTTTCTTGAATTTGCTCTGCAGTAGCAAACATAAATGCAAAACCTGATTCGCATTACTTAGGCATCGTATTGAACTGAGCAGCGGAACGGTTAAGGCAGAGGTAATTGATTGGGTACATTGGTGAGGGAAGTGGATTGGAGATCTACTGCCATGTCGCAGAGGCTTGGTTATTTCAGACTCTGGCTAGTCCTTTTCTCCGTACTGAATGGCATTGACATGGTGCAAACATGGTTCTTCTTTGAACATGAAGCAAATCCGCTTTACGTGCAATTCCCCAGCATAATATTCCCGATTAAGATCTTCTGGACTTTCCTTGCACCCGCAATACTCTACATTTCCTACGGCAAGAAGCCTAGGATCATATACTATGCTTCACTAGCCTTGGTGTTGATATACGTAGGTGTAGTCTTTGCTAATG
The DNA here is from genome assembly GCA_964475545.1 of uncultured Candidatus Bathyarchaeia archaeon. Classification (GTDB taxonomy): domain Archaea; phylum Thermoproteota; class Bathyarchaeia; order Bathyarchaeales; family Bathycorpusculaceae; genus DASPTR01. Next base: position 503 of record CAYYXF010000003.1, read on the forward strand.
CTTTCAGCATTATGCGATTAAATGGCGTAGTCTGAGCGCATACGAGGTTTCGATATCATGATGCTAATGTGGCAGATGCGGCTTTGGGATTTGCTTAAGTCCTTGACAGTTTTTCCATCAAGTCAACGACTCTGAATTCCGCTTGCTCCTGAGGATGCTGAAGTGCCTCATATATTCCCAAGGTCTGTTTGGCAGCTTCTCTCCACGTGAAATACTGCAGCACTCTCTTCCTGCCATTCAGTCCCCATTTTCTGGCTCTGTCAGGATCGCATAAGGTTTCTTTTATGCCCCAAGAAATGTCGGTTGGATTCGCACCGTTCACGTGGAGGCCATTTTGATCTGGTCCTGAAGGTATGACTTGCTCTCTGAAGCCGACTACGCCTTGTGCTCCGACAACTATCGGTTTTTCCATTGACATGGCCTCTAGGCTTACTATCCCGAATGGCTCGTAAGTGGACGGGAAGATACAAACATCTGAAGCTGCATAATGGAGAATCCGTTCACTTTCGGGCACGAACTCAAATCTGCAAATGATCTTGTCCTGTATGCCAAGTCTGTTAGCGGTTTCAACTATGTCGTTTTGCTGTTCGCCCTTGCCCAAAATGACCAATTTGGTCTTTGGATGGTCTTCCAGAACCATTGGCATTGCTTGAACCAAGCTCGTCACGCCCTTAACCCATGTGAGCCTGCCCAGAAACAGCACCATTTTCTCGTCAGGCTTTATTCCATATCTGTTCCGTATTGCCTCAACATCTTCAGGCTTGCAGTTCTTGCGACTGTATTCTTCAGGATCCACACCGTTCCAGACCACGCTTATCTTCGATTTTGGCCATCCATGCCTAGCTAAGTCTTCTTGCATTGAATGACTGACTGTTATGATCTTGTCCACTTTTTGGGATGTTGCCCATTCAAGATGTGAGACAACCTCTGAACCTGGCCCTCCGGCTCTTCCCCACTCAGTGCTATGCACGTGAAAAGCCACTGGGACTTTTGTTTCGTTCTTAGCCATGATCCCGGATATGCTACTCAACCAGTCATGCACGCAAACAACGTCATAGTTGACGCATTCCTTCTTCACCATACTGTTTATGAATTTTGTTGCACTCAGAATATTGTAAATGAAGATGTCATTGAACATGCGGATGTTTGTACCCCACTTCTTCAAGTCGTCAATGACGAACATTGGAAAAACATTGCTGGCATCTGCTATGAGAGGTCTGTGAACTTCGACTCCTTTTACAATTTCTCGGGTCTTCAGGTTGCCTGGGTTCAGGGTGAAAACTGTCACGTCGTTGCCCATCGAAACATATTCATGTGTTATGTACTCGGCATAGGTTCCCAAACCGCCGACTAGTGCTGGCGGATACTCCCAAACGAAAAACGCAATTCTCAACCACAAACACTCCTAAAGGATTTCTTCTCTTCTGAACTCGCGAGCGTTACATGTGCTGATAGCAGCCAGATTCCCTCTCCCATGTGCTACTCTTCCTTTTCTGAAAGTGCCTTGCGAATGCTAGAAGCTAGTATAACAATAGAGCAACAGACTGTTGCCAATAGCACAGCTGAGAGTTCTCTCTGAATAGGCAATCTGAGTGATTGAAAAAGTACTCCAACCATGACGATTGTCCCCAATAGCAGACCGCTGGAGAACCCTTCAATCAAGGACTTAAGCCGCTCAAGCTTGCTTCTAGAGGCTGTCATCTTGGCACCCTTTCACGTGATTAGTCTTTGATCACATTTAGAATTGTGTGTGTAATGCTATGCACATACTATTCTTGTCGCCTTTAGGAAAGAAAGCTCAAATCAAGGGCAATGAGCCGTTGCTTTGGACCTCGAGACACCAGACTGAGGCTTCGCTGAATCAGGCTGTGCTTTCTACCTTTTCTTGCGTCTCGACTTCTTTTGCGGTTTGCTCAGATTCCGTGGGTTTTCCCTGCTGAGGCTGGGGCACCTGATTTTCGACACTTTTCGGTATAATTTGAATTTTCTCTTGCATGGGATGAAGAAGATCCGGCGGCGGATAAGGCATGTCTAACACTGACGAAAGCAGATAAATGGAACTAAAAATATGCTGATAGACCGTGAAAAGTATCTGAGGAATCTTCGTCTTCGGATTTACTTCTAACCTCTTATTTATATCCTGCAAGTTGCCCTCAAGCGTTATTTTTCCCGCAATCGTGTACTTCGCCACGCTAGGTTTTGTTGTGATAGAAAGATTATAGGCAAGCACAACTTGCCCGCTAGTTCTCTTTTGCTCCTCAAGCTTGGCATTAACATCGAAAAAAAGCTCTTCAGACGAGCTGGTCTCACCCACTTTCTCGCCTTGCAGGCTATCTATGCGAATTGAGACGATTACGCCCGAAACAGAATATTTTGGGCAGATAATTGATTCCCCTAAGTTCCTTTAACCGCTCTGTATTTAACTTTTTAACATGTTATATTGTCACTCTGCACCATGTTAGCGTAATATTCACCTTTGACTGGCGTCTGCATTACTGGCATACTCCTGGAACAGTGATGTCAGCTGAAAACCTGAAATTGTCAGTGACTTGCATGTCTCTCTTCGCACATAAGACTATTTTTTGAGGGACGTCATCCTTGAAGTAGACTATATAGTTGACGTTCTTACCAAGACCGCTTCGTTCAAGTTGCTGAATAGCAGCCCTGAATTTCTCTAGACCTCGGATTTTCTCGTTGATGCTCTCAATCGCTTCAAACAGAATCTCTGCTTCTCCTTGCTCACTTGAACAGATTAAAATCCCCGCAGATTGAATCCAACAAGAAGATTCGGCCCTTTTGCCTTTTCCTTTTCCGCTTCTTGTGGGCTGCCCAGTTTCCATCTTCTTCCCCTGGGCGGGCAGTTTCTTCTGTAATCCAACCGATTTCTGGAACCAATCTTCATCCTTGAGATTGTCCTCACAACTTCGCAGAAAGGAGCCGAGCCATTGGCTGTAGTCTTCAGCAAGAGCTTTGTATTGGCTGACCTGCTCGACCAGATTGTCGTTCATCTCTTTTAGGGAATAAAATGTCCGAATCTCCGTTCCCATCCCATATCACCCCATTTGAGAGTTTTCCAGTGGAAGATTGAATCCATTTGCTGTCATCTCTGCCTCGAAACCTCCGACTTCGCCAATTGCTCTTCTGATTTGATTGAAGGATAGAGGCTTTCTTGCAATAAGAGAATTTGTATATCATATTTGCTACATACTAGTCTGATCCTTGAAGTTAAGACCGTTGAAGAATCAAACGCAGAGGCCTCAAGGACAACCTGGCTTTTCTGAAGCATCCTAGAAGATGCTACGCAGAAACTCGCGTTAGTGTCTTTCTGACGGCATCTTCTCAGGCGATAATCGGAGAATTGCGTCATTGAGATTCAGCAGAAGTTGCTGCGGACAGCGCTCTGGATATCTTTTGCATTTCTTTGGTGACTGATGACAGAAACTTCATTCGTTCCTCGATTTTCTGCCTATGCAGGTTGGTAAGCTGTTTGAATTTGGGCATTATGTCCTTGATAATGTCTATCATCAGATCTCGATGCTTTTCTTCGCGCAAGTTCTCGATTTCAGCGTGTCCATCCTGATGTAGAAGCATGAGATGCCCTAATGGATCAACATATGCTTGAGCGACCTCTCCGATCTCTTTCGGAAGTGTTGACGTGGAAACCGGCAACGTCGCAGCAAGTGGTTGCATGAGCTTCAGAAACGATTCAAAGAATTCTGTTACCAAGACTTTCTCTTCAGATGTCAACTCGCAAATCTGGCCAATGTCATCCTGTATGCTTTTCAGCGAGTCAAGAAGCTCTTGAATCGGCAGCTGTGCGGTCTTGGTTTGTTTTGTTTTCTCTTTCGGCGGTGATTGCACTGTTGCTTCAATGGCACTAGTTTCCTGGCTCATATGTGTCACCACTTGTTTAATTCGCACACTTCAGAAAAGTGCTTGTATGTTGCATGTATCTACACACACAGACTAGATAGGCAGAAAGGACTATTGCATGGAGCCGGTGATGTCGCGAGTCGTAATACGTAATATTTATATTTCGTTCCGCCGCCTATAATATCGTTGAGGCGGCACTCTTTTGAGTTATGGGCACCAGGGCTTAAAGGACACAGAGGAGACTAACAGAGTTAAGGAAATCTCCTCTATTCGACGCGAGAAGTTCAAAGTAACTGTAGCCATGAGCAAAGAACGCCCTATGTCCCAGTCTCCTCTCTACAACAAATATGAGATCCAAAGGTACGACCTCCATCCCAACTACAGCTTTGCACACCTCGATGACTTGATCCCGAAGAACACTCCCGAATTCATTGACAGCGGCCAACACTATGTAGAGCGAATAGTTCGAGCACTCTATTATTTTAAGCAATGCTCTTTGATAGGGCCATCCGGAACTGGCAAGACCCACATAGTCTACCTTGTAGCCGAACTCTGCGGCCTGCCCGTATGGGAAGTAAACTGTGGTCTACAGACTTCTTCATACGACCTTATCGGGCGATTTATCGGCTTAGGGAAAGAAAACTGGATTGACGGACTAGTAACCAAATGGCTGAGACTGGGAGGAATAATGTATCTCGACGAAGCCAACATGATGAAGCAAGATGTAGCCACAAGACTGAACCCCGTTCTTGACACACGTGGCCACCTTGTGCTTAACGAGAAAGACAATGAAGTAGTGGAAAGACACACGTTCGGGTATTTGATCATCAGCATGAACCCCTATTCGGCGGAATTCGCTGGAACAAAACCGCTGAACGCTGCCTTGAGAAGGCGAATGGCCGTATGGATCAACTTCGATTATACGAGCATAGGCGAGCAGATCTCAACCAACGAAGTGAAAATGCTCATGAAACGAGCTAGGGTTGATGAAGACACAGCCTACAAGGTCGTCAAAGTCGGCGCAGAACTGCGAAGACAATACAAAGCAGGCGACATTCCCTATGGCCCGTCCCTAGGGGATTTAATAAACTGGGGGACACTGATTCACGATGGCAATACGCCAAATGATGCAGCAGATGAAACCATTGTTGCAGTAACCAGCGACAATATTGAGGTGCAAGATGACGTCAGAAGAATCGTCGAATCAATCTTCCCCAAACCCAAATAATGACTCCAAGAGGCAGCGGTCTCCATGGGACTTCTCGAGTATGCTTGGATGGTATCCTTCCAGAAAGACTACATGAAGACAAGAATACGGTTAGATCCAACGCTGCACCGACCAACTCTCGCATGGAATGGAACGAGATTCAACATAAATCTGCCAATGCCTAATGTCACAGAAGAAGGAAACACACTATTCTTAGGATACCAATTCCTAGCGAGCTTTGCTGACAAAGTCAAAGTTGGAAGGCTGTTTAGAGCTTGCATCTCTCACCTCACAGCGCACACGTTTGCGTCCATAAACAATGATAACAGAAATACTACCGCAAAAGGTAGTAATGTTGAAGCTTTCGCGAAGTCCCTAGTTGACGACATCTATGTCAGTGCCTATATTGGCAAGCATGCCCCGGACAGGTTTCCCGATTTAGCTTTTGCGAATTCGCTTGCATTTGCGAAAATAAAGCCTATCGAAAGGATCTTCAATCCTGCAACTCAAATGATGACGGCTTTGCTATCAAAGGTTAACATAGGAATTGTGAAGGGGACACTTCAGCAGGAAGAGCAGAATACAATTGATTTGTTGGCTGCAAAGCTTTTCTTGCTCAAACAGATGATGCTATCATCATTTTCGGGAGAGGCAATCAAACTTGAGGATTTTTCCAACGAGGTGACGAACAACATAGCCGAGACTCTTGAGGCAAACGGTCCTGTCTTAGAGGTTCCTTCTCTGCCTCACACTGAAGAAATCGGTCCCTGCAGTGTATTCTATCAAATGGAATTACCGTCGGAACTGGAAATGCAGGATCTATTCAGAAGATGCCTCACAGCCTTAGGCGGCACAATCTCGTCCGAAGGATCAACGGAATCGTGTTGGACGAAAGAATCAGATATGGAGGCTTCACAGGCCTTCGACACGCAATTACAGCAAAGAGACCGGGAAAAGAGGATGTTAGAGAAGCTTCAGGAATACGCAGCAGAAACCAAATTCAAATCTATTGGTTTTCCAGAAGAGGACTACACTCAGTATTTGAATGCAAGAACCCTCATTTCAGGTGGAAGTCGCAGGCTTCTAGACAGCTTAAGAGTTGCTCAGGACGCTTTGGACGAAGATCCAGGCAAAGAGTTTGGGCAATTGGATCTCTCTGCAATCATCCAGATGCTTGCTAGCAGAAAGCCTGCAACAGATGTTTTCATGCGAGACGAATATTTGAGCAGAAGCTTCGCGTGGGGCATCCTCTTTGATGTCAGTGCCAGCATGAGAGTCAGAGGCGAGCTCGGCAGAGCCCTAGCCATATGCATTGCTGAAGCCACAAAAGAACTGTTGATGGATCCGGGCTCATGGACTTTCTTTGCCTTCAGCGACCGTTTCTACGTGCTGAAGGACACTTCAGAGGCATATTCGCACAGAGTGCGGGCCAGAATCGGAGGGCTAAAGTTCGATGGTCTGACATACATGCCGGATGCCATTCAAGTCGCCGGTAAGATCCTTGCTAAGAGGTACGATGAACAAAGGTTTCTAGTGGTTATTTCTGATGGAAGGCCTTTTGGGTATCCAAACATACACAGCGCCATGTCGGATGTGACCAGCCAATTGGAAAAGAAAGGCGTAATAGTCATCGGGGTCGGAGTGGAAACTGACAGAATGAAGAATTTCTTCAAGATAAACTCCACTATTCATGACCAGAAAGACTTGATAAGGAATTTCGCAAAAATCTACGTTGGCGCATCAACAGCAGCACTTGAAAGCTGAAAGAGAACCCTAGCTTTTTCTAGGAATTCGTGCTGGAGAGACAAGTGTAGAACTGGATTTCTGATCCAGATTTCGGCTTCATAAGCATAAAGTATATGCTTCGTCAGAATTGAGCGTCAAGTTCAGACGACGATGCGAACAGGTGAATGAGTGCATGGGAGTATCAATGGAGATAACTGATGACATTGTCAGAGTCTACGATGAGAAGAGCGAAGCATGGAAATTCGTCAAGAAAGACAGAGGACTTAGGCAATTGCCGGTCATAGAGGAGACCCTTTCAAGATTTGGGTTGCTGAAAAACGAGATAAGAGTATACCTTTATCTCGCAAGGTCAGGCGAGAAGAAAGCTTCAGAGATAGCAGAAGCTATATCACTTCATCGAACTGAAACCTACAGAATACTGCGTGATCTGGAAAAAAAGGGGATTGTATTCTCAGCATTCGAGAAACCACTAAAATTCACGGCTGTACCAATGGAAAAGGCAATGGAATTGTTGATAGAAGCCCAAAAAATGAAGATCAAGCTTCTAGAAAGAGAAAAAGTCGGGCTGGTCGAACTCTGGCTATCGATGCCTCAGCCTAAAGTCGAAGATAGCAGAAAAGAGATTTTCCAGATACTTGAAGGCGGACAGCAAGTAGTTATGAAAGCAAATGAGCTATTGAAGAAGACGAGGACCGAAATCGAAATTTTCGCCCCAGGAGAATACTTGGCTCAACTATACCACAGTGATTTTACGGACAATTTGGAGGCGTCCTCAAGGAAAATTGACATCAAGCTGCTGACTGACAACTCGATGAAGAGCAGGTTTTTCTTGGAAAAAATGAAATTGGCAAATCACGACTATCGCATGGTTGATGTTAAGAACGTACCTTGTTTCGTGGTTTCAGACGGAAAAGAACTATTGATGGTCATTCAGAAAAGCGATGAAGAACAGGACGCGAGCGACAGGAAGAAGCCCAGAGTGGTTGCTCTGTGGACAAACTACGACGCTTTCGTTGAAACGATGCAGGTATTGTTTTCTAGACTAGATGAACCCGGAAAAAAAATTCAGGAGATCCCTGTAAGAAGCTTAGCCCGGTAGCCTTGGCTTCTATGGCTTTGTCAACTAGACAAAAGTGCACGTAGTATTTGCCATTACGAATATGTCGCGCAAGTCGTGGACATGCGCAGAGACGTTCAAGACATTCTGGGCATATACATTGAAGGACATTAGATAGGTACCATTAGCATAGTCAATCACATTGAGACCGTTTAGCGAACTAACCATTATCCATTGTCCTTCAGTCTCGTTCTGATAGAATAGCGTAATGCCATTTGCGAGCGCCGGTTCCTCTTCATTATAAATGCTGCATGTGACATTCACGCCCTTTTGACTGCCGCCGCCCGTGTAGACCCCATTGATTGTCAAGGTGGTCGTTACGTTTGCTTCGTATCCTGAATTGTAGCTTGTTGAAAACTCTGATAAGTTCATAAGAAAGCTGACGCATGCACTTGAAATTCCTGATCCACCAGATTCCCACGACATTCTTATTCCGTCTTGGTATAATGAAGAGTTCAGAGGGACGAAAAGAAGGTCGCATTGTGTATCGTAGTAATGATCTCTGAGGGCCAAAGCTAGCTTATCTAGGTTTGCTGTTAGGACATCTCGCTCTCCACCATTTGAGACATTCGCGAGAGCACTAACCATGGTGTTTATCGTGTTTAACCTTGCTGCCGAGAAAATGTAGTTCGTTGTTGTTTCGTTTCTTGTTGTGTTTCTCTTCATTTCGATAATGTGGTATGCGGTTGATAGTAGAAGCATTGTTATGATCAGAGATGTTATTATTAACGCCTGGCCCGAATTGCTTGAATTTGCGCGTTTTCTTTTCATTCTAGTTCACAACGGACAGTTGAAGGCGGGCAACATAGATTTTGTAATCTCTGCTTGAGCTTGCGCAGACGTACTCCGTGGCAACTACCCTTTCGCTGATCAGGCCTCCATTGCATATTGGAACCTGGTTTATGGGGTTCATGTTTTCGTCGAAGATTGTCAGATTAAACCAGACAGCGGGGGAAAGCAGAGATTGTACACATTTTCTAAGTGCAGTCCAGCTCCTGTTCTCTATCAGTCTTGAGAGAGTTCCGTCATTATCTAAAGTGGTCAGGGTCTGCTGTGCTGTGGAGCGAAGAACCTGGCTATTTGAGTCTTCCACATGCGTATCCGATGGGATAAGTGTCAACGAAGAAAGCAACAGGATCGATGCGAAGAATGCCTCAATGATTCGGATTTGACCCTTGTTGTCATTGAAGAGCCTCATTGGCTTGTTCCTCCAAGACGAACGGTTAGCTTGTAAAGATTTCCTCTTATGTTTACTACATAGCTGAAAGTGTGACATTCGGAATTCCGGAAGTCTGCGCCGGCTTCTAGTGGTATTTGTGGATATGTAGTCCATTCTATGAAGAAAGTTGAAGCGTTTGAACCGGTTACTATGAGTACGATTGGGCTTTTTCCCAAGATTGTTGGGATATTGTAGGTTGTGTTTGAAGTGAGAGTGAGGTTGAACTGGTATTCATATGAGAAGGCATAACACTTTTCAAGCGTGATGCTAGAGGAACTCGAGCTTAACCATAATGTGTAGTTGAGTGGGCTTAACCTGAGAAAAGTGTTGTTTGGCAAAGGTTCAGCTGATAGATGCTCAAAGAGGCAAGCTCCGCAGGCAGTAATCCTTGGGTCGTGTAAAACCCTCGCAAAAACGATGAGTGAAGCGGTTCCATTGGACGTGTTTGGTATTTCTACGTCAATATAACCTACTCCATCAGCAGACGTGCTGTTATACATGTCAGTAAGAAAGCCTTTGGCCACCGTGTAGCAGTGTAAAGAAGTTGCTGTTGGTGCACCATCCTGGTTGACAGAGATTTTGAAAGTATAGGCTGTTGAATCCACTAAAGCCCTTTTTGAATATAAAATTGTTGAGATATCCATTAGTTGTGACATCGAAAACCCTAGAGCAACATTTTCCAGTTTTGCGGCACCTAGGATGTTTGAATATGTTAATGCGAAAGCGTTTTGGCTATTTAGTCTACAAACCTTATCTATGTCAAGCTCGTTGCGTCCAAGCGAATTGCTCTTAGCCAAGCCAAGAACTTCTGGAACGGCGGAGCTATTTGAACCCCAATTTGCCGGAATTCCACCGTTCAAAAGGATGTATTCAGATATTGTTCTCAGATAGCTGTCCTCATTCAAGTCCTGAGGACCGATTATGTGGGTGTTGAGTATTCCTGCTGACAAAGCCGTGGTCAGAATGACCACTGAAACCATCAATGTGCATGCAAAGAAAGTATCGATGGAAATTGTCGGTATTTCCTGTCACCTCTCTATGTTGCTACCGATATTCCAAACGCGCTGGCAAGGAAGCTTTGCGAAAGGACGAGTGACACATAGGCAGTCACAGCCAGCATGGCGGAATGTTTGAAGCCAGCTGCAAAGTTCCCCTCGCTTATTTTTCCGATGAAGAATCCTGATATCCAGCACTGGAGAATGATTCCGGTGGAAAACACCTTCATTTGGTTTTGCATTGCCTGAACAGTCACCGGCGCCAAGCTGGAACTCACAATAGTTGACATCATATAGGTAGTTAGGGCTACGATGGTAGTTGTAACGGCGATGAGTACACTCCACACAAAAGCAAGTATGACGTAGGGCCTAAGCAGGGCGCGTCTGTTGATTTGCACTTCACGTTCCTTTTCGCTGTACTCCGAAAGTATTTCCAATGCTTGCGTTGAGTTTCCCCCGATTTCTATTGTCTCAATCATCATCGCAAAATTTACAATTACGAACCAGCTTCTGATCTTCTGTCGAATGTTTTCGAAGGTCTTTCTTAGGGGAATGCCCCATTCAATCTGGCTTCGAACGAGCTCCAGAAATTGGGAGAATTGTCCGTAGTCTTTGCGTTTCGTTGCCTGAATGATACTTTTTTCTGGTGAGAGCCCGATTTTCTGCGTCTCCGTGACGTCTCGAATGAAGTTTGGAATGGCGTCTTCAGCATTGTAGTTTATTCTTGCAATCTTGTAGTATTGGACTGCTAGCGGCAAAGATATTGCTACAAGACCAACAGTTACAAGCTCAGCCATACCAACGGTCTTGTTGATAAAAGAGAAAGACGGAACCAGAAGGATTAAGCATAGCGGCACGCCAATTGCCACAATGAGAACTATGGCTTTTTTGTAGACATCCTTCAAGTCGGGAAAGGCGCTCCTCTGCATGTTATGGGCTACGAGAATGAACACGAAAGAGAGTATTGGCATGAACAAGAAGGCAATCAAGTATGCAGTTATCGGCGAATTAGGGATCGAGGTTCTAGCCGAGAGCTCTAATATGCTTGTGGAGGAAAATACGACGAAAAGTATGTAGGCGCACAATGTCACTATTAGCATGACAGCATAAGCCTCAACCAGAGTTGCTATTTTTTCAATTGCGTGTGTCATCGCAATGTTGCGGAGCTCGAAGACTGTTTTGAGTTCACTTCTCATGTAGTCGACTATTCTTCCTCCACTTCTTACCGAGGAGACAAATCCGCCGAGGAAGTTTCTGTAGAGCTTGGAATTTGTCATTTCGCCTCTGTTATGCATGACGGTTAGTGGGTCTTTGCCAAGCACTTCAACTTGTCTTATGACTTCGTCTGCTTCTTTCTTGAATGTCGGAAGAAAGGTCAACTTTCGCATCCTTTTCCAACTGTCATATGAGGATATTCCACTGGCAGCCATTAGGGTGAAGATCATTACGGCGAAGGGCAATTCGTGTTCGATTTTTTCCTTCTCTTCGCTTGTAGCCCTGGTTAAGAATCGGAAAAGCTTGCCAACCGAACTACTAGAGAGTTTCGTTCTATTCCACCTCTGAGCTCTGGCTATCTGTTGTGTCCACGAGGCTGAGGGAACTACTGAGAGCTCTGTGCACACTTCTGAAATCACGCAGGTTTTTTTCAACCATTTTCAATAGAAGCTGCTTCCGTTTTTCGAGTTCTCTCAGCACCACGCTTGTTGGAACGTCAATGGTCTTGGCTATCTTGGCCAGCAAGTAACTTTGCTCGAGGTTTTGTTGGAAAATGTCCTTCGAAGGATTCCATGTAAAGATGTCATAGATCTTGCCTGTGACATCCATTTCTGAGACTCGCACGAATTTTCGGCTTGAGACTTTGTGGTCGAGTGAAACGAAAGTTGGGGTTTTGACTTGCTTAACGACTATGACGCAGTTCATCAGTGATATGATTGATGATGGAATGTTCATTGGAGGTTGAGTTAAACGTTTTATGGCTGTTTCCACATCTTCTGCATGCATGGTGCAAAGCCCGCCGTGTCCAGTTGCTAATGCCTGGAAAAGCACGTAGGCTTCCTCCCCTCTCACTTCTCCCACGATGACCAAGGCGGGTCTATGCCTGACTGCTGATTTGATGAGATCGTATAGAGTAACCTCCCCCTGGGTTTCGGCACCGAATCCTGGTCTCGCAATTGTCGAAATCCAGTTTTCCTGTGGAAGGTTTATTTCCGCAACTTCCTCCACTGACATTATCTTGAAATCAGGCCGTGCCAAGCATGCTATGGCATTTAGGGCCGTAGTCTTGCCTGCTCCGGTCGGGCCGACGATCATAACCGACATCTTGTTTTCCATCAAGAGCCAAAGATAGGCTGCAATTGTTTCGTCGATTGTCTCATTGACAATTAGATCGATTATTGTGAATGGATCTTCTCTGAATTTCCTGATGGTAAAACTTGTGCCTGCCGGTGTTGTCTCCTTTCCGAACGAAATAGCCAATCGATGTTTCCCCGGAAGAGTCAAGTCTACAATCGGATGCGCTATGCTAATGTGTTTTCCCTCTCTGTGCACTACTCTTGTTATGAAGTCATCTAGTTCTTGTCCATCCTGGAAGACCACGTTTGTTTTTATGTTTTCGTATTTTCGGTGCCACAGATAGATCGGCTTATTGACCCCACCGCAGCTTATGTCTTCAACGAAAGGATCGAACATCAAAGCGTCTACTCTGCTAAAACCAATTATATCCCTGTCAAGATAGTACAAAATCTTGCGCATGCTAACTTCCGAGGTTCCCTCGAAAGCTTTCTTGTGATTCTCTATTATCTGTGGAAGTTGTCTGAGAAACGATTGTGAGAGTGTCTCGTCAGATTCCGGTGCTTTGAGCTCGTATTCCAATATATTTCTAAGTCTTTTGTAGGTGTCCCTTTCTTCCCTCGTCATAGTCAGTTCATCAACAACATACAGGTAGCCTGTTTCAGTCTCGCTCTGGAATATCCAGGCGTAGGAGAAGGGCGCCTTCAGTGGATAGCTTTCCACCTGGGTGTAACCTTCAGGAACTCTGCACCCTTGGATACCCAAGTATCCGGCCAAATCCTCGGTCGAAGTATTCTCTTCTTCATTGACTCTTTCTTTTTCACTCTTAGAGAGTCTCACCTTAGAAACCCCCTGAAAGCTTCAAGTACGTTGCAGTGCCGTTTGCATAACACTCCAAAATCGCAGTTGGTGAACCGCTTATGTACGTACCTGACGCAGAGACCTTTGCAGGTATTGACACCTGCTGTTCTGCTGAATAGGGGGTCATGCCGTAACCGCTTTCAACCCAAGCGAAAAAAGAATCGTTTCCGAGTTGGATCCAGTACTCCTGATTGCCAATGATTAAAGGAATGCTCAACCTCAAGCTTGTCGAGAGGTTGCATGTCGTTGCCAGAGAAACAAGCTCGCAGCTTTTGGTTGCTACGTATTTTGTCAGATTTCTTAGTTGCTGTTTTTCTGCTTCATTTTCCATGTTAAGAGCCGAAATGCTAAAGGCGTAGATTAGCAAGGTCCCAACTATCATCGAGGCAAAAAGAGTGTACACGTAGTCTGGAACTATTGATGGCATCTTTTCACCTTATCCATCCTTCAATTTTGACCTCGCAAACAATCAGTTCTACATTGATTGTTGCGCCGCCCGAGTTGCTTGTTATGGGAAACGAGACTTGTCCCTGAACGCCATCTAGGCTTGCACTGACAATGAGGGTGTTGACTTGATGTGTTACATTGTAGGTTGTGGTAGTGTCTTCTACCTCTGTGCATGAGAATTTTAACGGGATTTTCCCCGTTGACTCAATGTTTTGAGAGGAATTGAGGTTCACAACGTATATGCGTAGGTTATTGATTGTCTTGTTATCTTCAGTCTCGTATGTGGCAGAGGATGCTATTGGACGGTAACGAAGCAGTATCTCAGAGTGCTCTGTTCCATGTCGTATGTAGAGCTGAGTCACAACTGGACTACTCTGGTCCACTATTGACTGAGGGTTTCCCTTCAAGAAAAGTCCAGTACCGGATGCTTCGGAGTAGGGAAGCTCGTATATGACTTGACCCACGTTTCCGTCGTATATTGTGTCTGAAATACTATCGTTGTCTGTAACGTTAACGATCAGCAAATTCGTTGAAGGCTGAACTTTCAGTCTTCCTCCACAATCATCGATTTCTAGAGTTTGAGAAGAGCCTGATTGCCACAATACAGAAAGGACCGCTTCATCAAAAGAGCCCATGGACTGCTTCGCCATTGAAACCTTCAGCGTTTGACTCCTCGTATCGATTCTTTCGATTGCATAGTAGTACGTAACTGCTATGATGCCTAGCGTCGAGACAAATAGTATGAGAAAAGTAAGTGGAATAGCCAAGGCGCTGTCCGATTGCCGTAATCGACGTAGTTTCCGTCTAAATACCGTTGTTGTCAATTTTTCTTTCTCTTTCGTAGGCTATTTGTTGAAATATAGCCTCGCGAATGAATTAGACTATTTGTGCGTAGGCTGTAGCTACAGATAGCCCTTGGAAAGTAGAGATCTGCCACGTTGTGTAAGGTTGATTTGCTGTCTTCAGCCTAGCAAGGTAATAGAAGCAGTTCTTCCAAACAACTGAAATCCTATTGCAGAATTTGGATCGGGAAGCATCGAAGGATACGTTGATGTCTGATCTGAAGAAATACGCGCTGTAGAATGTGCTTGGAGTCAAATTGAAAAAAACAAAAAAGAGAAAAAAAAAGGGTTTAGTCAGCTTAGCTTACAGCTGCTTCGACGTTGGTTTCTTTGTAGTACATTGCCTGCGATGAGAATATTGTTATGGCAACTGTCAAGCCTATGTCGTTCACTGATATGCTGTCCGGCGATTTAATCCACATCAGCATTGTCTGACCTGATGGCAGAACTAGATCTTGGCTCGTAGTTCCTTTGGTGAAGTTGTATGGTGCGGTGCCAACTGTAGCAATAACAGAATTGGCGGTTGCGTCACATACTGTCCTGTTGAACGCGAAGTCACCTGCTATTGCTCCACTTGTTATATTGTAGTAGACGTCCTCCCACTCGCTTGCCTGGCCGCGCACAGAGATCTTGTCAATTACTACGTCTCTACCGCCAGTGTTGATTATCATTATTGCACCTAGACCCATGGTCTGATTGTGCCATATGTGTTGTTTTGTTAAGTGCAAGTTCTCTTCTTGTACCCTTGTGCTGGTGACGTTAATTGCGAAGTATGTCACCACTCCGGCAAGCAACACTGAAACCACTAGGATGATCAAAGTTGTCACTACGGTGCTTAGAGCTAGACGATTTTTTCTTAAGCTGTTCATTTTTTGTCTCCGAACACCCAATAACATGAAGTCTGAATATGACAATTTGTGCGTAGAAAAGAGTTACACATAGTTTCGTTTGAGAAAACGCATAAGGAATTGTTGGAGAATATGTAAAAAAGTGGAGAACTTTAGGATGAAGCGACAGCTTGAACGTTGGTTTCTATGTAGTTCACTGCTTGTGCCGTGTGGATAGTAATGCTTACGGTTAAGCCTACATCGTTGACTGCTATGCTGTCAGGATTAATGATGTAAATCAACATAGTGTAGCCTGACTTTAGGATCAAATCATTGGTTGGAACTGTAAAGTTGTACTGTGTGCTGCCCAACATATTGTAGTTGACCCCGCCTGAATAGTTGAAGTTCGGAACGTAGGTTAAATCCTCGGGTATTGCGCCAGCTGTTGTGCAATATGTCACGAACTTTTGTTGTCCCACGGTCGCCGTTAGGTTCCACGGGCATTCCTGGCCTCTCACTGCGATCTTATCCATGACCACATCTCTGCCGCCTGTGTTTATGATCATTACAGAACCCACAGCATATGCTGGGGTACCCGGTGTTGCAGTGGCATTCAGCCATATGTGCTGTTTTGTAATGTGTAAATGCTCTTCCTGGACTCTTGTGCTAACTACGTTAATAGCATAGTACGTAACGACGCTTGCCAACAGCACCGATATGACCAAGATTATCAACGTGGTCACTACTGTGCTCAAAGCCCAACGATTCTTGAAAAGCTTGATCATTGTCATTCTCTCATCTCCTCCTCATTTATGGTTTCGTCTTTGATGAGCTGGTCAAAGTGTTAGGTGAGCGATCTGACTTGCAGAAGTGAAGCCTTGGGCTTCGCAATATTGGATACTTCAATGGTTTCACCAGCTCATCTTTAACTATGCATAATGTTGGTCTTCATAAATACATTATGTCGCAAGATTTCATATTGTCTCTACAGCTTCCACGTAAAAAGCACAACTAGCACTTAGCCGTCCATATTTGCGCTCAATACGTAGAAGCACACGTTAAGACAATTCCGGAAAGGGAAGCTTGTAACATGCTAGACATTCATGTGCGAGTCTCATCACATGCGTGTCACCCTGACTGTCGCTTCATGTCAACTTCGAATACGAGACATTGTGACAAAAGTGCGTTTTGAGAAGAATTATCAGCCGATATTCGAACGAGTCCTTGCGCGCTAGCCTATAGCCAACCTTACGCTGCCTAACCTATCAGATCACCCATTTCTCCGATTCAGCAGAGCCTGCCGCAAGACTGAAGGAGACGAAAGGGGCGATTCACTATGCGAAGTTATTCTGATTCCTGAAGGAGTTTCTCAGCCCTAACCTTCAGAAACACTGAGATCTTTTCCTCTGTGGCTATCTCATCTTCTTTTCGCTTTTGCAGTTTCTCTTCTATTGACTTGATAATATCTTCAGGATTTGGTGGTTTCGTAAGGTAGGCGTCGGCTCCAGAATTCAGTGAGTCAACGGCATTTTGCAGATTTGGATAGCCGGTGAGCATTATCTTGACCATTTTCGGGGACGTTTCGCGCATCACCTTCAGCAGCCTTGTACCCTCAATGTCGGGAAGCCGAATGTCTAGTATGGCCACATCGTAGGTTTTCGTCTTCGATTTTTCTATGGCGGCCTCTCCGGTGTTAGCCGTTTCTACCTCGTATCCTTCACCTTCTAGTATCAGACTCATAACTCTACAGATGTGCGCGTCATCGTCAACCATGAGAATTTTCGCCTTTACTTTCTTCAATCATTTCCACCTCCATTGCACTCAACGAGTAACGACTTAACTGAAAGAACGGAGCTCTTTGCAATACGCATCTTCAACATGAATTCAGAAACCCTCCCTTTCTCTCTCGGAATAGGCTTTCCGCAATCTTCCCACGTAATCGGCAAAGACTATAGGTCCTTTTTCATCAGACGGCATTTTCAACTTCAGGCACAACGCACGTGCAATCGCTTCCTCCAAGATCGGAGCGGCGCCCAGGATTTGCCTTTCTCCAAAGCCTAGCATGTTTCTCAGTTCCACAGAGAACACTTCAAGTCTTCTCGGAACCTCATCTAGAGGGCAAGCCTTCTTCTCCAGATAATTGTAGAGTATTGAGGCATTGATGTCTCCTAGGCAGTACCTTATTGTTTCATCGATGACTCTCACCAGCAGTTCATCAAATGTGTCCAAGCTCTAAAGCCGTTCCAACCGAATGCTTATCTCAAGGACAAAACCTTGGCCCTAAAAAAAAGTTGTGAAGTCAGAATTCTGAGTATGATGCCCGCTAGTACTTCTTCATCATCAAGAATCACCGTCAATGGGCATATCTGCTTCGCCTGTCGATTGCAGGAAACTCGCATAGCTCCTTACCTGTGCGTTCGGGATACGACGAGGTTAAGGCTTATGTTTGGTGAGCTCAGCCTCACCGATTTCTAGCTGGCCTCAGATATACGTCACATGTGGCTCTATACATGCGGCTTCTACTCAAGTATGCTTGTCAATTCCATTGGTCTGAGACCAGTCCCTACTTTGAATAATGTTTAAATGTACGCTGAATATTGATGCTCAATTCATAATCCAGATAAGGAAAAGGGGAGAACGAGGACTCAGCCTGTACCATTCGCGGTGAAGAAGATGGGAAGGACCGAAATGGGCCTTCGTAGCAGGTGAGGGATGTAGACAATGGATGGAAACAATGTTCGTACGATAACTATTGGGAAGAAGCTCTGGGTACTCGAAGCTAAAATGGCGGAACTGAAGTTACTGAAAAGAGTTGCCCTTGATCTTAGAAGCTACAGAAAAATGATTGGGATAAAGAACTACGACTAGAATCGCTTAGGAAATCTTGTTTCTGCACGCTTTGTCGATGTTTTCACGTACCGAATCGTCTTCTAAGAATGCCCACAATCATTTCAGTGCGAGATGACTCATTCTGGAGCAATTGCTTTGCTAGTGCGTCTCGTATCATCTCTTTTTCGCTCTCAATCGCGTGATATTGTTCTTTGATGGCGTCATTGGTCTCAGCTATTATCTTCTCAATCCAGCATAGTTTTTCAACAAATTCGTCTGCAGTGGTAACGAGTCTTAGCTTGTCATTGATTAGGAAAAGCTTCCTGTCCCACAAGTCTCTGCTTGACTGCCACTTAAGCTCGAAAGCATCCCGCCAATCTTGATCAGGCACGGAGTCCAGCGGGAGATCTACGATATAGGCGTCCGGAAAACTGGGATTTTGACTGACACAAATTCTGCTTGCATCAAAAGGAGCCATGATCTTTACGCTTTTGGCCACTTTCCTGGCTCACCTCAATCAATCATTATCTCGTTTTGTCTAAAAAATTCTACCGTCCCAAAGGCATGATCCAATTTGGGCTCAGTCTCCTCAAATTGCTGGACAAATGTCAATTATGCCTCATATTCAGCATTTTGCTCTGAGTCCGATTTAGACCAATATGCTAAATCGCGCAAGCGAGGTGGAGCAAAACCAAACGAATGCATGCAACACAATGGCCGCGCAATTACAATTTACAGACCGAGCATTTTAAAAGCAAAGTACAAAGCGGCATGGACAGCTGCAGAGACTCCAAATATTACCACTATCGCCTTTGGAGAAATTGAAAAAGCCGGAGCCTCCTCACCCTTGGGTTGTATCTCATATCCCTTAATCTCATGAGTCTCAGAGTCAACACGAATAGTGGCTGCAAGCTTCTTCAACTCTATTTCGACAATGTAAAGCCCTTCCTCCAGTGAAACCCTCTTAGGTTTCAGATTCCCCTTGTTTCCAATTCTTTTCAGAAAACCAGTAGCAATGGTAGTGACTGTCTCAGCATTCAGAGCTCTCGCTTGGGTAGAAGCTGATGTAATGACGCCAATGTTTTTCTTCTCCAAGGTCGCAGACAATTATACTTCCCCTGCAGGCCATTCGTAGCAGCTTGTCATTTTGTCCACTAGGGCATCCGTGCCAGCCCTTCGTTTTTGTCCTTTTTCTCTGATATTCCGATAACATCATAAAATCGGACCAAGTTTATAGTTTTAATGAATCCAGAATAAGTATCTGAAATATCGTCGCTAAGGCGAGCTGAAGCAGCACAGGGTTTGGAAGACCATTCTGCACTGAGAACATGGGACGGTTTCGCTTGGAGCATTCAAGCCCTGGTCATCTATCTCCTTACCCTCCTCACGTAAACAACTATGGCGACTGTAGCGATGGCCCCCATTCCTCCGAATATGTAAAAAGAGTATTTTGCTAGCATGGGCTCCTGAGCTATTATCCTCAATGAGTAGGTCTCGCTCTCGTAGACTGAGGAACTTCCATTGCATCTTGCATATACGCTCCATGTTCCAAGGGCTTCAACTTTGAAACTGGCAGCAAAGGTTCCATCTTCAAGCGTGTAACACACGATTTCTTTGCTTGAGTCTAAAGATGAAACGTAAACCGTAATCGGCATGTTCGCAGTCTCAGGAATCAAAGTGCCTGAGATTGTCACGTTTTCGCCAACACGAGGTTCCATCTGGTTTGCAGAAATGTTCAGTGTCGAAGAATGTTTAACTGAGAAATTTCCATTGGCGACAAGAGCAGTTTTGAGAGTGTCATTAGCATGAACCACGTAACTGACAATTGCACCTGCCACTTGCCCCGGAATGGCCGTTCTGCAAGTTCTGTTCGAAATCTCCATAGTTGTGACATTCACATTTCTCCAACCATCAGTCGAATACTCCAAGACCGCGCTTTCCAAGTCTGTCGAGTTCGACGTACAAACAACCGTAACATTGTTATTTGGATACACTTTCTCGGGGATGACTGTAGGTGTCAAACTGGTTTTGTTGAATTCTGTTTTGACCAAAAACTCTATGTCTCCCGAACCCACTTCGCCTATGAAAACCAAATGATACAGGCTCTTCCCCGGAAGAGGTGAAGTGAAGTTCAAGAACATCCCTTCGCCATAGAATTCGCAGCTGGCGTAGGCTACACCTCGATATCCTCTGCTTTCTGGATTGTAGCCACCAAGGAGACCGCTGCTTTTGCTTCGGTTGCCATAGAGTCCTGGTTCCCAAGCCAAGGGAACACCGTTCAAAGTAGTCCTGTTCTCTGACACTGGATCTGACATCAAGTACAGTCTGGCTTCGTACATATCCAGCTTTTCTGGGACCTTAACGTATACTTCCAAGTATAGGTTTTCAGTCGCAAACTCGCATGCCCAGCTTGTGTTTAAGGTTGGCAAATCATGCTCATCCTTTCCTTCAATAACATGTTCGTGCCAGACGTTGCATTCAACGTCTGCTATTATCATGAAAGTTGCTTGTTGGGTTCCATTGCTTTCCTTAGCGTCATTTCGAATCACGAAAGTGTAGTTGTCAGTTTGCTCTGGAGCAAAGAAGGGTTCGTTAATAGTGGTTCCAAGGTGCTCGGGAAGCCCAGCAGACTCGGTATGATAGCCCTTTAGCTCACCTAGAGAATTGTAGACATATACATCATAGTCCGTTTTTGGTTCTGGCCCTGTGTTCACCCATTCACCATAGCAGTACACGTGATAACTGTGGTTTGCTTCAAGTGGGCACATTATGCTCCATTCGTGACCTACTTGGATTTGTGATTCGTTGAAGAATACCGGGAACATTGGCTTGGGCAAGTATGATCTTGGGGATTCCCCGACAGAATAGTTTCCGCTTGCTGCAAGGACGTCTCCTATTGCATCCGTAACTTCTGCCTTGTAGTAGACTACTGTGCCTGGAGCTTGAGTAGGGATGACCTGGCTGCATTTTCTATTATTGTCTAGAATATCCATCGCAATGGTGTTGACAGTTTTCCAGCTGTCTGTCGAGTATTGGAGAGTTGCGTTTTCCAAGTCAGTG
Organism: uncultured Candidatus Bathyarchaeia archaeon; assembly: GCA_964475545.1. Taxonomy (GTDB): domain Archaea; phylum Thermoproteota; class Bathyarchaeia; order Bathyarchaeales; family Bathycorpusculaceae; genus DASPTR01. The sequence continues at coordinate 21,815 of CAYYXF010000003.1, forward strand.
GATTTGGAAATGTAGGTGATAGTTGCATTCTGGTCTGGAAATAATCTGTCTGGATTGTGCGAGGGTTGTAAACAAGAGTCAAACGTTGTCTTGATCTGAAAACTAACATTTCCATAGCCTCTCTCGCTCATTAAGACGAGGTGATAGAGGCATTTTCCGACTGGAGGATCTAAATTGATGGTCATATCTTGACCGAAATTCTCGCAACTTGCGTAAGCCACGCCTTCATATCCTTCGCTATCTAGGTTATAGCCGCCTAAATCGTTGCTTTTGTTGCCGTAGAGTCCTGGTTCCCAAGCTAGGGGGATGCCGTCCAAAGTCGTGTAGTTTGGTTGCTTGGGATAGGCCATCAGGAAAAGCCTAGCCTCATACATGTCTAAAGTGTCTGGAACTCTAATTCGGACTTCAATGTGTTGGCTCTCCGTTACGAATTCGTATGCCCAGTTCGTATTGAAAAGAGGCTGGCTGTTGCCATCGTTTCCCTCGGTGTATTTTTGATACCAAACATTGCACCTGATGTTTTCGATTATCATGAAAGTTGCTTGGGCGGAGCTGGCGCTGTCGCCGGCGTCATTCACTATTGTGAACGTGTAGTTGCCAGTATGCTTTGGAACAAAGAATGGTTCATCAACCTTGCTTCCAAGATGTTCAGGTAGCCCAGCAGAAGTGGTGTGGTATCCTTCCATCGTGCCGTTTGGGTCGTAAACATATAGATCATAATCGGTTTTGTTTCCTGGAAGATTGCTTATCCATTTGCCATAGAAATATATGTGATAGGAATGATTTGCCTCAAGCGGGCACACTATGCTCCAGTTTTGCCCTACATATACCTGGGAACTGCTCAGGATTATTGGGAACATTGGCTTTTCTATGTAGGTCCAGTTTCCTAGAATGCCCGTATTGGTGTAGTTGTGTACGTATCTTTCATACTCAGAAGAGGACTGAGCCTCTGCTTCGAGTTCGGGACAGAGAAACAATGCAATGACCACTATTGTCATGGTCAAAGCTACGAGTTTCTTCCCTGATGCTCCTGTGATTTCCAAATTTACCACTGCGATGTCTTCATATGTGTTGGACGAGAAAATATCTATTATGAACGTCCGCTATGGATCGCGAATCAAGAGTAAGCGCGGTGCCTCATGTTGCATTTTTTGGCCAAGCCTGCATCATTGGACGGAAGTTACCCGTCTACCAATTGCCAAAAGATCATTGCAGCGAAATTGCAAAAAGAATATGCATCTCAGGAGTCACCTGACGCACTCAAGTTTCCCAGTCTAGTAGCCTTCTTTGTCCCTCGATTTTCTTTAGATCGGTCAGGTCTTGTGTTACCTCTAGGGTTCCAAGATATGTACCATGCTTGTCTCTGACTGCAAAATACCTGATGTGAACCAGACGATTGTTTAATGAGATCCAGAATTCAGCCGAATTTTTCTGACCCAATTTGAAGGCGTCTACAATCCTGTTAACTATGTGAACGCTTTTCTGTGGATGGCACATCTGCACTTTTCTTCCTATCACGGCTTTTGTCCGAACGAAGATCCGCTTATCGGCCTTGTTAAAGTATTTGACCGCGTCATTTGCATCGACAAAGGATATATCTACCGGAATTGTGTCCAGGATGGCTTCGAGTTCCTCTTTCGACAGGCTTCCTGTGTCGAACTTCAATGTCTTTTCACCTGCTAGGGTAGCATGGCTTTCGTCGCTTATGGTTTTTATTGATCTAATCAAATGTTGGGGCGTGAAACAGCAGTAGCCGATTTCATCGAAATCCTCTCTAATATCACTCCATTCCTCTTCTGAGATCACCTTCAGTGCTGCAGGATAGAGTACGTTGTTTTCCTTGAAAATATGGCTTGAAAGCATACTGTTCAATGATCTTGTGTTCTCAAGAAGATTCTTTTTGAACTCTTGAAAGTCTCTTGCTTTGTATTTTTCAACCATGCCGCGAATTTGCTTCTTCTTTTGTCTGATCTTGTCATGTTCCATCCACATTATCGCAGGAGGTTCAGTGATTCCATGTTTTTCCAGAATTGGGAAAAGCACATTTTCTTCTCGCAGATAATGTTTCTCGGCATCTGATAATTCTTCCACTATTTTTCTCATTTGTGTTACGTCGTCTCCGACGTATACTACGTCGCAGGCTTGCCCTATGATGCCAGCTGAGGTCGACAGTTTTTCCAAGAGTTGCAGCAGAATCTTGTGTTCCTCTAGTAAGATGCCAAGAGGATGTTCTAGTGGAACGTTCAATTCCTGTTTTGCAAGCTGCTCGCTGAAAACAGCCATGTGCACATCACATAGTCTTTGAAGTTCCTCTCTAGGCATTCCTTCTTTCACAAGTTCTTGTTCGATCTTGACGATTTCTTCTGGGCTTACGCCTTTCAAAACCTGCTTGAACCTTTCTTTGACTTCCTGAGGCGGAATTCCAGCATGTAACTGCGAGATTATCTCTTTGAGCGTTTTTTTCCTATTTTCATCGATCTTACTCATTGATCTACCCTCTCATAGTCTATTTGCCCGAGTGTGTCAAGACTTTTTGGTCTCTCGCATCGTTGTGCCAACCTTCTCCCTCTAACAGTTCTCACTCCCCTGAAGCTCTAGAGCTTCTACCCTTTACTGATTTTCTCCGCCAGAGTCTTCCCAAGTTCTACTATTTTCTTCGTGTCGCTATCAGAAGGTGGACCGTTTATCTCCATTGCTCCGACAATTTCCATCTTCGTCTGTCCTAGTATTTCTTGAACGTGTTTAACGGCGCCTCCTCCCCATCCATACGAGCTTAGGACGGCTCCATATTTCAGAGGCGGACGCAAGGCTTTCACCAAGTATGTGGCGTAAACTGCCAGCGGATGTGCGCCGCCCAGCACCGTGGGCGCTCCTAACACGATGGCTCTTGAATCGACCAAGTCTTTTGCAATATCACCGATGTCAGCCACGACTAGGTTATACAATGCAACCTCTATTCCCTCAGCCATCAGCGTCTCTGCAAGTGGTTGAATCATCTTCTCAGTGCTGTTCCACATGGTCACGTAGACTATGATGGCCTTTCGCTTAGTTTCCCCATTCACCCATTTCTTATAGGCGTCAATAATGCGTTTTGGATTCTTGTATATTGGCCCGTGGCTCGGTGCTATCATTTCAATCTTCAAACCCCTTATCTTTTCCATAGCTTTCTGAGCCATAGCGTTGAATGGCATCATTATTTCGCCAAAGTACCTCTGAGCATACGTAAGCAGATCTTCAACTTCATCGTCGTACATTCCTCGTGCTACGTGCGAGCCGAAAAAGTCGCATGGAAAAAGAGTGTTGTTCTCCTTAAGGTATGTGAACATTGTTTCGGGCCAGTGAAGCATCGGTGCCTCGATGAACTGAAGAGTCTTGCCGCCAAGATCTATGCTTTCCTGATCGTGAACCATAACTATTCGTTCTTCAGGCACCCTGTAGAATACCTGAGCCATCTTAGCACCTTTTGCAGTCGCAACTATCTTGGCTTTAGCGTTGATTGACATTATATGTGGAATGGATCCTGCGTGGTCGGGCTCAGCGTGGTTCATTACTACGTAGTCGATGGTGGCGGGATCAACGACTTTCCTGATCTTCTCCTCCAGCTCTCTTTCAAAGCCTGGGTTTGCGGTGTCGATGAGGGCTTTCTTGTTCTTGCCCACTACGAGATAAGCGTTGTAAGTTGTTCCGTTTGGAAGAGGAATTAAAGCGTCGAAGAGTTTCCTGTTCCAATCTCTGACTCCCACCCAGTAGATGCCTTCAGAGAGTTGGGCAACATTTCGCCAGCTCATTTTTTTCACCTTGAAACGGTATTACAATAGTAATAAAGTATATTTATGCCTTTCGACACAGTTAGGCTGGAAGAAGCATAAATGCTAGTGCCCTGTGAAGTCGCAGTAAGATGCGCTTTGCCCGCTATTCGAGCGATGATAGCGAACGAGCTGATGAGGAACTACAAGCTGAGGCAAAAGGATGCAGCCAAGCTTCTCGGGATAAGTCAGCCAGCAATAAGCTTGTACTCCAGAAAAATCCGTGGACAAGCAATCGACCTAGGTAATGACAGTGACATCAAAAGTATGACGGCAGAACTCGCACGCAGGTTGTCCGGAGGCAAATTACCGCAAACTGAGTTCATTTCAAACCTCTGCCAAATCTGCAAAACAATGCGAGCAAAGGGACTGTTGTGCGAGATGCATAGAACCTTCGATCCATCAATTGACATTGAGCAATGTGAGCTCTGCAAATCAATGAAGCTGGTGGGGTGTATCTAGGATGCCAAGATCACACTTGGCAACTTGTAGAGAGTGCTTCGAGGCTGACTCAGTAACAGCGTAGTCCTAGCGTTCGAATAACAATCTTGTACAAAAAGATCGCGCGTTTCTGCTGGGATTGATAACGCCTTTATAATGCCGCGCCTCTAACCAGCCTTGTCAATGGAGATTGCTGGCGTGGGATACCTAGACACATGGAAAATCTTGGAAGAGATGATTACAGATTTCCGAGAAAAAGGAAGAGCTGTTCCCGCGAAAATAATGGACGATCTGAAATCAGCAAGAACAATGATTAGGATCTTGAAGGCTGATGCGAGCTGCCGAGAGACGGCTCAAAAGATTGACGAATATCTAGGGAGCGTTGAATCCTACCTTGTTTCTGAAGGAGAGAAGATATTCGGGGCGACCTATGCCGATGAGCGGCTCAAACGGTTGGAGAAGGCGAGCAGAGAGGCCCGTGAGGAGGAGCACGACGAAACAAGGTTTGTTTCAGGCTTGCCAAGGGAAAAGAAGTGGATCCGGGTCAAGCCTTCCGCAGAACTGCCTGTTGAGAAGTTGAAGGCGCTGGCTGAAGGTTCAAAGCTTTCACACAAAACTCAAAATGACGGTTCATTTCTCGTTTATGGTGAAGAAGAGCGCGTTAGGGACTTTGTCAAGAAAATGACTACAAAATACGGCGTGAAAGCCAAGAAATAGCCTTAACAAGTACACAACCGTTAAAGCTCTGCGATGCAGTACCTTTTTACAAAAATATATTAGAGCTGTCGAAATAAGAAGGCTGTATGCTTCCTAGAAGGTGAGGGCGCAGGCTGAATGCCCTATATCAAGAAAATTGAACTCAAAGGCTTCAAATCGTTCGGGCCGCAAAACGTTAAAGTAACACTGGATAGGGGCTTCACGGCCATAACCGGTCCAAATGGCAGTGGTAAGACAAACATTTTGGACGCATTTTTATTTGCTCTGGGCGAATTGAGTACAAGAAGGCTCCGCGCGGAGACCGCCGCTAAGCTGATTTTTCACGGATCAGAGAATGCGGGGCTAGAAAGGGCGAAAATGGCCAAAGTGATAATACAATTTGACAATGCAGACGGGCGAATGCCCGTTGACACGACTACCGTCACTGTTTCGCGCGAAGTTTACCGGAACGGTCAAAGCGTATACAGGCTCAATGGTAGAAGAATATCAAGAGCACATAGTCTTGAAATCCTTTCTATGGCTGGAATAAGCAGCACAAGCCAAAACATAATCTTGCAGGGCACGATAACGCGCTTGACGGACATCTCTCCTCTGGAACGAAGAAAAATCATTGAAGACTTGGTCGGAATAAGCCAGTATGACGCTGAAAAAGCTGAAGCTGAGGAAAAGCTCCAAGCAGCAGACATATCCATACGTACAGCAATGGGAAGAATCGATGAAGTACAAAAAAGACTTGACGATCTGGAAAGGGAACGCAACGAGCTACTGAGGGCCAATTTCATCCAAGACGAAATTAAAAAATTCGAAGCCATCGAAATTTCACATGATATGACAAGGATACAGAAGAAAGTAGAGGAAAACTCGTCACAAGCTGATGAAGTAAGAAGCAAGCTTGAAAAGGTAAGACAGCTACGCGATGACCGCAGGTCAAGAAGAAGAGAAATCGAAGGAGAATGGAGAAAACTAAGCTCAGAAATCGTCGAAGAAGGCGGCTCTCAAGTACTGAAAGTCCAAATACGGATCGGAGAATTGAAGTCAAAGCTCACGGAGCTCGCAACAAAGATAGGTTCTGGAAAAATAGGCCTTGAGGGCTTGAAACGTGTAAGAGAAAACAGCGTCCAGCAATACGAGTCCATCCGAAAGGAAATTCATGAGAACCGTTCAAAAATCAAGCAGTCGAGAAATGAACACCAAAAGATTTCTGATGAGATAAACTCGAAACAGGCTGAGCACGATGTTCTCGCACAAGTAACTGCTCAGCTTTGGGACAATCTTGGGGAAAACAGCAAGAGAATCCGCGAGATCGAGCTGGGTCTCGACAATGACTACAAGAGACTTGCCTTCCTCAGGTCTGAATATCTGAAAAGCCAGACAGCAATAAAGATCCGAACAAAGAGACTCAAAGATCTGAATGATCGCAGGGAAAGATACGCCGCCACGGTAGCCGAACTTCAAAAATCACATATTGAATTGGAAAGTGTACAGAAGGAACAGAAGACCCAGCTGAAGAACTTGGAACGTAACCTTGAACGGCGAACGGCCCAAAGAGAAGCGGTGCAAAGAGAGATAGCTGATGCAGGAAAAATAGCTGATTCAGCACGACGGGCAGTTGTGGAGTTTGCAACCCAACGAGAACTTGCCGAGATCGTGGCCGCAGAAGAGAAAGCCCTTCGAAGCATAGAGGAACTAGGCGACTTGGGTGTTATTCCAGGCGTCTATGGCCGATTGCGTAGCCTAGTTAAGATCGACAGGACTTATCAAAGGGCAATCGAGGTGGCTGCGGCAGGATGGCTCGACGCCGTTGTTGTGAAGGATTTTGACGCTGCTTTCACCTGCACCGGAACCTTGAGAAAGATGAAACTTGGAAGAATAAAGATAATTTCGATTGAGGGGACGTCGAAACCCAAAGCCTCAAGACCTCCTGAAAAAGAGGGCGTCAGAGGACTAGCTCCTGTATTCATCAAGTATGATAGGGACTATGAGCCCGCTGTCCACTTTGTGTTCGGCGACACCCTGATCGTTTCAGATGACAAAACAGCCTTTACCCTGTCAAGCGAAGGACGCAGAGCAGTCACAGTTGAAGGTGACCTGTATGAAGCGGGCGGCGCCTCCGAAACCGGCTATTATCGTGCTCCGATAGATTTCTCCGCAATTATTCCAAGCGATGTGGCCATCAAGAGTCTAGATGAGGCTGTCACAGCCCTTCAGCAGCATCTTTCAAGAAGGGGAACTGACATAACCTCTTACGAAGAGGAAATTGACAAGACACGAGTTGAAATTGCACGCCTCTCAGACGCTGTAGTCACGCTTGAAAGGGAATTGGTTCGAGTCAAGAGAAGCGCCAGAAGAACGAAATCCAACGTGAAACGGGTAGAGCATTACACTGCACGCCTCGGAAAGGAGGTTGAGGTCGAAAAGTCGCAGATGTGGATTCACAGGGCTGAAAGGAGCTCCACTCAAAAAGAGATCAGAAAGTTTCAAACAGAACTAGCGGCTTTAAGACGGAAGACCGATCCTGCCAGCATTCAGGAGATGGAGGTCAAAAGGGAGAAGCTTGCCGAGGGAATAATCACGCTAAGACAGAAACTCGGCACATTCCAAACTGAAATCTCCACATTTCAGTCCCAATTCGATAATGTTCTAAGAGTAGGTTATAAGAACTCAAAGATTCAGCTTGGGAAAGTTGAACAGCAACAGAGAAGAATGGAAAAAGATGTAGAAGAGGCGCTGAAGGAAAGGGAGGCTTTGAAACAAGAGTTGTCGGAACTCGAGAAAAGCCGCGTTGAACTCTCAAAGAGTGTCTTCTCAGCTAGAGAGGAAGCAAAGAAATTTACAGGTCAAATAGATGACATAGACAAGGATTTGCGCAAGCTTGATCCCGAATACGAGCAAATTGACCGTCTTTTGAATCAGCTCCAGTTAAACGTTCAGACTTCCTTGCTTCAGCTTGATCAATATCGGAATCAGCTCAGACAATTTGGCTATGAGCAACCTTTAGAGGTGACGCTAAAAGAAGTCGAGGAAGCCGAAACATCGATCAGAATGATGCAGTTTGAACTTGAGAGAATAGGCGCGGTCAATCAGCTTGCCCTCTCTCATTACGCTGAGCAAGTTTCTCGCTACAAGGAATTGTCAATAAGAATGAATGAGCTTGAAAAGGAAAAACAGGCAATCGTTCAGTTCATGGACGAAATTGAACAGAAGAAAAGGAAGGTCTTCATAGACGCCTTCGAAAGAATCAGTGTCGACCTGCAAAAATACTTCGCTAAGCTCACAGGCGGCGGAACAGCCTCTCTGAAAATTGAGAACATGGACGAACCTTTCGCAGGAGGTATAGACATGATGGTCCAGTTTCTCAACAAACCTTCAATAGTCGTAAGTGGCGCCAGTGGCGGTGAACGCTCAGTCGCAGCAGTGGCATTTATATTTGCTTTGAAAGAGTCTACGCCAGCATCTTTCTACATACTTGACGAAGTAGATGCCCACCTTGATGCTTTCCACGTGTCAAAACTGGCTGACCTTCTCTTGGAAGAATCGGAGAAGACCCAGTTCATTGCCATAACGCTAAAACCTGAAATGGTGAACAAAGCTCAAAGAGTCTACGGAGTCTATGGACGAAACGGCGTCTCAAACGTCATCGCAACAGACCTGCTAGAGGTGCCAAGCTAATGGCTTCAACAATCGAAAAGAGACCTTTCTACTTGCATCCCCCTTGGAACATTCTTTTTGAATTTCGCAAGCTTGAGAAGCTTACACCTTGGAACGTTAACATCGCGTACTTGCTGACATCGTTTCTCGAACAAATGGAAAAGTCCGGGCAAGTAGACTTCAGAGCATCAGGCGTGGCACTGGACTCTTCAGCCCTCATATACTTGATGAAGTCAAAGCTTCTTCTGAAGCTTGAAGAACCTCCACCTCCAGCGAAAAGCCCGCAAGACTTCCTCCCTCCGCCACTGTTCTTGCCACTAAGATACGAGTTGACTTCAACCACCATTCGCAGTCTTCTCCAAGCCCTCGATGACGTGCTGAAAGGCGAAAAACTGATGCACCTTGACAAGGGCGCCGAGGAGCCTCTTCTCCCTACTCCCTCGGAGATTTTGCCACAACTCGACTTCTATCTGATGGAAATCGAACTGCAGATGGAAAAGCTCTACGCTAATCTTTCGGAAAGGGTAAAAGGCGCAGGCATAATAGAATTTTCAAACCTGATAAAGGGCATGATGCGGCTCGAAGCCATCCGCACATTTATTCTCCTGCTCTTCTTGGCACAGGAGGGCAAGGTGGATCTTTGGCAGAATGAGGAATCTGAAGAAATATACATAACTGTTGGAGACTTGAATCTTGCAGAGAGCAGAAAGACCAGCACTTAACCTAGGTGCAAATGCTCAGGAGAGGCACGCTGACGAGAAAGCCAAGCAAGAACTGACTTTAGTGGAAGCAGCCTTGTACGTTGCAGGTCGACCCTTGGACATAAATGAGTTGTGCTCAGTTCTGAACACACGGTCAAAGAATAAGACAAGAAAGCTTGCGAAGGCTCTTATGCAGGAATATGCGATGAGAAATACTGCGCTTGAGATTCTGGAGCTGAAGGATGAAAGGTATGTCTTGCAGCTGAAAAGTGATTTTACACCACATGTCAGAAAGCTTGTCAACAGACCTTTGCTTTCTATGGGTCCATTGAAAACTCTTTCGTACATAGCATACAGGCAGCCCGTATCCCAGAAAAGAGTCATCGACGTGCGGGGTCATCATGCCTATGGACACATTAAGCTACTGAAGGAGATGAGCCTGGTAGCCAGTGAAAGGAGCGGGCGCTCATCAATACTTAGAACAACAGAGTACTTCGCAGACTACTTCGCTTTGAGCCATGATACTGCAGCCATAAAGAGAGAACTGAAACACATTTTCGAAGACACTGAAAAACAGCAAAATCTCCAACCTTCAAATGGATAGGTTTATATTCGAAACAACGATGGTAATGACCGCCCATAGCCAGAAATTTAGGAGAAATGAAAAGTGTCTGTTTGGCACAGCGACATGCGCAAGAAGAAGCCCTCTGGAGGCAGAAAACGTGCTTACAGAAAGAAAAGGAGATTCGAACTGGGCTCTTTTCCGGCCGAAACCGCATTGGGCGAACTGAAACGAAAGACTGTTAGGGGGAGAGGCGGAACCCAGAAACTGAAGATCTTGAGCAATAATCAAGTATGCGTGACAGACCCGAAAACTCGAAAAACTGAGAAAGTTGAGATTGCCCGAGTGTCTAAGAACCCTGCAAACGTCGACTATAACCGTCGAGGCGTAATAACCAAGGGCGCAATCATAGAGACTTCTTTGGGCTTAGCTCGAATCACTTCCCGTCCGGGGCAGAATGGAATGCTTTTTGCTGTCCTGATCAAGGAAGAGAAAAACTAGTCCCGTTCTATTTTGCCACCGTCGCACTTCGAATCTTCAGAAGCTGTTTTGCAATCTCCTTTATTGTCTCTTCTTTCGATCGCTTCTTTTCTATAAGGACCATGCCTGATTTTTGCGAAGGTGTTTTTGGAAAGGCAACATCCGGAGTCAGCTCGCAGTTCAAATAAAGCTTGTCAGCTGCGTCCTTCATTTCCGCGATTTTTGGAGAAGGCACAGCCATGTTTTTTGCCACACGTCTCCCTTCCTTTCTTGTTCTTGTGGAATCAAAGTACGCGGGCCACATGATCACTTTATCTTGTTTACGCATGTTGTTTCTTCCTTTTTTTCTACTTATGAGCATAGTACACTGTCAATTTTTCCCCAGCTTGATCGATTCTGACGAAGCCATAGCGTTCGAATTGTATTATGGTGCCTGCCTCTAACCGTTTGCAGAAGCTCTCAGCAATTCCTTCCACGGTGGTCGCGTCTTGCATGACGACTTGGCACGGCATGTCTTCTCCCACCGGGATCCAGTGGATAAGCTGTGCCTTCATTTGCCGGGCTTGCTCGTAGGATTCGCTGACAAATGATGCTTCAGCCGAATATATGTTTGCATTTCCAATTCTCACGTTGAACAATTCCATGAGACGGATAGTGTCACCTATTCTTGAAGCATTGATGTCTTTCTTGGAAACCCAGAATTTTGCGCTCCCATTCTCCTTCTCAGGCCTTATTATGTGTTCTCTGTTCTTTCCGTCTTGATGCGAGGGGTGCAAGAGAAGCTTCACGTTGAACACTCTCGGAATCTTCTCGATGGTTAATTCAATTGGGTCTTGAACAAAGAAGTATCTTTCAGTCACGGGATCCAATGCCTTGCGATTGTAAGCGTACAGGTTTTCCCAGCTGAGAACAATGTCCTGCGTCTTCGGCCCAACGTCAATTATCATTTTCCTGATTGCTTCTGGCGTTATCCCTCTTCTTCTTAGAGCTGCAAAAGTCGCAAGCCTAGGATCATCCCAATCCTTGAATAGACCGTCTCTTATGCCCTGAACGATCTTCGATTTGCTCAGGAATGCTCCCGTGATTTTTAGTCGACCATAATGGATGGCTTCTGGGTATTTCCACCCCAAATACTTGTACATGTATTCTTGTCGAACTTGGTTTGTTAAGTGCTCTTTTCCTCTGATTATATGGGTGATTCCGAGCAGATGATCGTCCACGCCGCAGGCGAGGTTGTATAGTGGCCAAACGCGATATTTGTTTCCTACCCGTGGATGAGGGGATTTGTCAGTGTCTATTACTCTGAGGGCTGGCCAGTCTCGAACGGCTGGATTGGGATGATCCAAATCAGTTTTCACGCGGACCACCGCTTCGCCTTCGGCATATTCACCTTGTAGCATGCGTTTCCATCTTTGCATGTTTTCTTCGACCGGCAAGCTGCGACATCTACATGGTTGGCTGGCAAGAGTCTTTTTTCTGAACATTTCTGGTTGGCATGTGCAAACGTAAGCGTTGCCATCTTTCAGCAGTTTCTCAGCATACTTGTAATAGATGGGAATTCTGTCACTTTGAATGTACTCTTCGTCCGGTTTGCAGCCAAGCCATGTCAAGTCTGCTCTTATGCGGTCGTAGAATTCGAGGACAGGCCTCTTGATTTTAGGGTCTGTGTCTTCGAAACGTAAGATGAATTTGCCCTTGTAGAGCCGAGCGTATTCGTAGCATAGGATTATGGCTCTCGCATTGCCTAGATGGATGGCACAGTCAGGATTCGGCGAGAAACGTGTGACCACTTGGGCATATTTGCAGGCATTGGGCAATGGGGGAAGATGTTTTTCCTCTTCAATCTTTTCTCTCACAAGTGCTTCAGGCCATTTCTCTTCAACAATGTGCTTCTGCTCTTCGGACGAAAGAACATTGACCTCTCGAACAACATTGCTGATGAGGGCAGATACTTCCTTCACTTTGCTTCTTAGTTCTGGCTTCTCGCCCAGTATTTTTCCGATTACTGCGCCTTCTTGAGCCTTTCCATCATGTCTCACAGCGTTCAGCAGCGCTATCTTTCGAACAGTATCTCGAAGTTCAGCATCTTCAAGTGTCAAGGGTTTTGCACTTTGTCCGTTTCAGATGTGTCTTTCAATTAGGAATTCGGCGAATGATTTGAGTTTTTCCTTCCCATCCGAGTCTGGAAGGAGTCTTCCTGCTTCTTTCAAGCTCTCTTCAACCATCTTCTTTGCAAACTTTTTAACGTATTCTATCGAACCGTATTTTGTCATCAGCGTGATGGCTTCATTTCGAAGCTTCTGGTTCGAAGTGTGTTCGTCGAGAATTTCGATGAGCCTCCTCCTGTCCTGAGCCTCTGCTACTTTCAAGGTATGAATGACAATTAAGCTTCGTTTTCCTTCGGTTATGTCTTGTCCGCGACCGCCCTTCTTCTTCTCAAATTCCGGGCTTGTCAAATCAAGTACGTCATCCTGCATTTGGAAGGCTATCCCTATGCTTTCTGCTAAGCGGCCAAGTCTGTCAACAAGCTCGTCGTTTGCGTCAGCAAGAACAGAAGCCATCTTAGCAGACATCCTTGCCAAAGTTCCAGTCTTGTAGGCGCACATCTGCAAGTAGGACTTTTCATCAAGCTCATTCGCTTTTGCCAATCCCCTGTGCCAAGCGATATCCATTGCTTGGCCAAGGCTTAGATTGATCATCTCTTGTGCATAGATCTCATAGATTTTCTGTGCCTTATGAGCAGAGACTTTTTCTCTGTTTTCTATTAGAGGTAGGAGGGGAAGATAGTACATGGCATTTCCGGCGTTTATAGCTATGTCTAAGCCATAGATTTTGTAGGTGCAGGGTTTTTCCCTCCGCAGTTCAGATGAGTCCTCGATGTCATCAACCATTAGTGTTCCGTTGTGGATTACTTCAGGGATTATGGAAAAATCAACGACGTCGCGGGGGCTTTTGCCCAGAATCTCACAGATCAACAGGAACAGGGCGGGTCTCCACCTCTTGCCTCCTCTGTCAAGAAATTCCCAGATAGGAGCTGCGATTGCCTTGTTCAGCGGGTCAAGGTTATATGCATAGTTGGGGGGATTGATCTTGAAGACAACTGCGCCCTTTGAGAAAGCTCTCGGAATATATTTCTCGATAGTCTTATCCACTAAGATGGCTGTCTCTGTTAGAAACCTTTCAGCGTCCAAAACCTAGTCTCTCCTTCTTTGAGCCCTATCCGTGGTGCTAAATCCCCGCGCTGTCAACCATTCGGCCGTCTTGCCCGTTACTACTGCAGGCATTTTCTTGAGTTCTTGCACGGAATCTGCTCCAACGAGAAACATTGTGTTTCTTAATTCATCAATTAACAGTGAGAGCGCGGTTCTTGTTTCGTTCACGTTCTTGGCTGCTGCTTTAAGCACGGGTTGTGATAAGCTTGTTAAGCTTGCTCCCAGTATCAGTGCCTTGGCCATTTCTACTCCGTTTCGTATTCCGCCCGAGGCGATTACACACAGGTTTGTGGTCGTGGAAACCTCGACAACGCTTACGGCTGTTGGAATGCCCCAATCCCAGAAGATATCGCCTAATCTACGCTGAAAAATGTTTTCGCGCTCTTTCGCGCGGAAGTATTCAACTGCTGCAAAACTTGTTCCGCCGGCGCCACTTACATCTATGCCTTTCACGCCGGCGCCTTCAAGTGTTCTAGCCTCTTCAGCAGCTATGCCGGCACCTGTCTCCTTTGCTATTACAGGCTTGTCTATTTCGCTTGCGATTTCGGTTATTTTTTCAAGCACCCCTTTGAAGTTTGTTTGGCCTTCTGGCTGAATGGCTTCTTGCAGCGCGTTTAGGTGTATTGCGATAGCATCTGCCTCAATCATTCCTATTGCTTTTTTCACTTCTTTCAGCCCGTATCCGTTGACGAGTTGCACTCCGCCGATGTTTGCAATTAGAAAGGCTGTTGGGGCCTTCTTTCGGGCTATGGCAAACGTTTTTTCAAATTGTTTGTCTTCTATTGCTGCTCGCTGGCTGCCAACGCCCATTCCTAGGCCCAGCTCTTCAACAGTTTCGGCTATTGTTGCATTGATCCTCAATGCCTCGTCAGCGCCACCTGTGATAGCCCCGACTATTAAGGGGGCAGCGAACTTGTGGCCGAAAATCTTCGCGGATAAGTCTATCTTTTTCTTGTCGATCTCTGGTAAAGCTTTGTGAATGAGGTGAACGTCTTCTAAACCCGTTGTCGTCCGTCTAGCTTGAATGTTCTGGTTCAGTCCGATCCGTATGTGATCTGCCTTTCTTCTTCTTGTTTCTTCAACCAACTCTATTCCTTCTCTATCAATGTGCCTTCTACGGTCTCTCTCTTGAGAGCCTTGTAAACTTGGCTTGGCTTCGTCGCGTTCACGATGGTTACGGGAATTCCTCGTTCCAAAGCGGGCAGAAGCTCGCCAATCTTGCCGAACATGCCGCCAGTAACATCGCAAGCAGTCGACTTGCCCACATTTCTTTGAAGCTGCTTCAATTCATTCAGTGTCAAGTGGGCGAATTTTCTTGCTGTTTTTTCAATTTTAGGGTCAGAATCGAATAGCCCGTCAACATCGGCCCCTATTATGATGCGTTGTGCGTTCAACGTCGTTGCTAGGACCGAAACAAGCTGGTCGCCTGATAGCACAGTGAACCCCAACTTTGCGTCCATCACCGTGTCTCCATAGAGAACTGGCAAGAGACCAGTACTCAGGAGCATTCGCATCGGCGTGTCTTCGAAGCTTCTGATTCTGCCGTTCTCAGTTAGTATGCATGATGACGGCGTAATGCTGATGGCTGGAAGGTTATGCGTGATCAGCGAATCCATGACCAAACCGTTAAGTACAGTCATATAGTGATGAGTTTCCGCAAAACCGATTATCTGACCTGGATTTTTCAATCCATCCTTGATGGCGTTTCTCTGCGCTGCCGGGTGTCCGAAGCTGCCTCCTCCGTGAACAATCACCAAGCCCTTGACACCTGCTTTCTGCGTTTCATCAGCTAGTCGATCAATGACTTGCGTCCGGGGGGTAAGCTCGACGCTCTTGTCTGTGATTACTGACCCTCCGATTTTCATAATTGTGATTTTGGGCTTATTCAATTCTTACACCTTCATCCGTTTTCCTAGCTATGAATGGCCTTCCGCCTGCTCTCTGAATTGCTTCTAGGACCTCTTGGAGTCTTTCGTCTTTTGTCAAGGCTATCATGCACCCTCCGCCGCCTGCACCGGTCAGTTTGGCGCCCAAGGCGCCTGCTTTGCGGGCGGCGTTGGCAAGCCATTCTAGAGACTCGTCTGAGACTCCGATTCCGTATAGCAGCGCATGGTTTATGTTCATTAAGGTTCCCAGGGTTTCTAGATCGTTTTCCTTGAATGCGTCTATGGCTCTCAGAACGACTTCGCGCGCAGCCTTCATCATGTTTTCAGTAATCCGTGGGTATTTTTCCATAAGGCGTCGAACTTTCTCGACCTGAATTCGCGTGGACCTCTCGACACCTGTGTCGCCGATGACAAGGGGGATGTTGGTCTTTGCCTCCAGCGGCTTGAAGCCTGTGTCCATTTGGAACAAAATAGCCCCTCCGAAGGTTGAGATTGCGGGGTCTACTCCTGATGGAGTGCCGTGAACGATCCTTTCAGCTTCGTAGGTTATGCGAAAAATGTCCTCCTTAGACAGTTTTACGTCCAAGATAGCGCCAGCTGCGGCTGTAGCGGCTGCAACCACGGCTGCTGATGATCCGAGTCCCGCGCCCACTGGGATGGTAGAGTTTATTTCAACATCCAAGCCAACGTGTTCCGACTTCTTCTCCTGGATTCTTTCAACTGCATGCTTAACTGGTTCGAACTTGGATCTGGCTTCTCTCGCGTTTCCTTGTTCAATCTTGAATGCGTCTCCTTCAAAGTGTCCTGCGAGGTTCAGAGTTGTGGACCGCAGGTGAATATTGCTGTCACCGCGTTTTTCTATTTTCACGTACGCCCTTTTGTCTATGGCTAAGACTATTGCCGGTTCTCCGTAAACGACGAAATGCTCTCCGAAAAGTATTATTTTCGCGGGCGCTGAGGCAACGACACCCATTCCAAACCACTATTTTGTGAAACAGACGGCTGCATACCCAACTACACTTGAGTAGTCGCCAATTACATCTCCACTGGTCTTATAGCATAATAATTTTGCCTCTTTTGCTTCCATCATTTTTGCTGCCTTTATTAGCGCAACTATCGGGCCATATCCACAAGCAGTTATGCCGTGAGCTTCAACAATTGAATAGAACTTGGTTTCGTCCATTGCTTCTACAGCTTTAAGAGCCAAAAGGTCATTCTTCATGGCTCTTTCCTGTGACTCATAATGAGTCATATCCGAAGAAGCTATGATAACTGCGTTCTTGTTGGCCAATGTTTTGGCCACAGCTTGCCCGACTTCTCTGGCTGACTGCAAGTCTTGCATCAGAAAACAAATCGGCACAATCTTGAAATGCGAACCATAAAGATATTGCAGAAATGGGAGTTGAACTTCGATCGAATGTTCTAAACGGTGGGCTGTTTCGTCGATGTCGATTATTCGTGCTTCCTTGACAATCTGAGTAGCTGTTTCAACGTCTACTTCAACATCCCCAAGTGGTGTTCGCCACATGCCTTCTTTCATGAGCGCTAGAGCGCTGCCGTAACCGGTATGGTTTGGACCGAAAGCAACAACAACATCGGGTTTACCGTCTGAGGCAAGCTTGTAATAGGCGTGAGCTGCTACGGGGCCGGAAAACATGTAACCCGCGTGTGGACAAATCAATCCTACGACATGTCTGGGTCCTGCTCGAGCGACTTCTGGAAGTTTACCGGGCCCTAGCTCATGCAGAAAACAGTCTGCTATTTGCTTTCTTAATTGCTCGGCTTTTCCCTCATAGAAGGCTCCGGCTTGGCATGGAAGCCGAACCTTCGCCATTCGGCTATATTTCCTCCTCTTCCTTGGAAATCTTCGCCTCGAAATCATCGATTGTCAAGGGCGGATCTTTGTCTTGTGCAAGCTCTCCTCTTTCACGCAATACTTGCCTTGCCAGAAGCCAGTAAATCACTGCTAAGGCTCTTCTGCCCTTATTGTTTGTGGGGATGACTAAGTCGACCCCTGTGAATTCGTTGTCGGTGCTGCAGAGCGCCATCACGGGTATTCCTACTGAAACTGCCTCTTTAACAGCTTGACCATCTGCTCTTGGATCGGAAACGATCAGGACTTCTGGTTCAATCCTGTTTGGGTATAGCGGATTAGACAGAAGTCCTGGAATGAACCGGCCGACCACAGAGGTCGCCTTGGTTAGTTCGCAAAACATCTTAACTGGTTCTTGCGCATAGAGTCTGGCAGCAACTGCTGCAACTTTTGCCGGTTCGAATCGTGCAAGGAATTTTGCGGCTACTCTTACTCTGTCATCTGTCTTTTTAACATCCAAGACAAATAGACCGTCAGGTCGGACACGGTATATAAATTGCTCCATATCTCCTGTTTTCATCCTTGTACCAATGTGTATCCCTGCAGAAAGCATTGTATCTCGTGGCAGAAGCAACCCTTCTTCTGGAGCGGCCGCCTCCGTAGTCTGTGTTTCTGCTGTCGTTTCAGGTTTTACGTCTTCTTCAACTGGTTCAGCTTCTTCATTTTCGTCTTCCTTTTTGATCTCCTCATCCTCTGACAAAATTACTTCCTCCTAATGTGTCTTAAGAGGAGCCATTTTGGCTCTGTCTCCCAAGAATTCCTCTATTCTTACTAATTCGTTTATTTTCGCGATGCGAGCTCCTTCAACAATTCCCGTCTTTATTATAGGACATCTGAAAGCCACTGCCAAATGAGCAATATGCCAATCGCACGTGTCTCCCGAACGATGCGCCATTACAGGCATGTACTTGTTTTTTGCTGCCATTTCAACCGTTTCCAAGGCATCTGTAAGCGTACCGACCTGATTCACTTTAATAATGATTGCGTTGGCCGCTTGCATTTTCATTCCTCGGCTTAGCCTTTCATTGTTTGTGGTGAACAGGTCGTCGCCGCAGATTAGGCAGTTTTTGGCCTTCTTTGTCAGTTCTTGAAAGCTCTTGAAGTCTTCTTCATGAAAAGCGTCTTCGACATACGTTAGAGAATATTTGTTGATGAGGTCTAAGATGAACTCTAGCTGTTCGCCTGGGCCCCGCTCTTTTCTCTCCCTTTCATAGACGTATTTCTTTTGCTTGCTGTCCCATAGAGATGAGGCGGCAACGTCAACACCTAATCCGCATTCAAACCCTGATTCGCTGCTTACTTCCTCGCACGTGCTAGCCAGTATCTCTAGAGCCTGCAAATTTCCAATATCTGCAATCCAAGCTCCTTCGTCGCTTTTTCCCCCGTTGAAGAGCTTATCCTTCTTTCTTAGGGCTTCGCCGACCCTTCTGTGAACCTGTACATTGGCTGCAGCGGCTTCCAGAAAAGATTCTGCTCCATGTGGGAGCGACAAAAACTCTTGTATGTCAGGAGACTTTCCATGCGTGTGCTGTCCACCGCTTATGACGTTTCCAAGTGGGTTGGGAAGCTCATTAGCTATTGTTCCGCCTAAATGCTGGAAGAGAAGAGAGCCGCATGAGTTTGCAGCTGCCTCTGCGGTGGCCAGTGAGATCGCAAATGCAGTGTTTCCTCCTATGACTCTGAAATCCTTAGAAGCGTCAATTTCGTGTAGTGTTCTGTCAATTTCCTCTTGGAAATTTGCGTTTAACCCTACAATTTCTGGGGCCACGATCTCTTCAGCCTTCTTCACGGCTTGATCTACACTGCCCTGCGGATAGTAGACAACCTCTGCCTTCCCTCGGCTTTTCCCGGCGGGTGCAGAGGCTCTTCCGAAGCCCGAGGTTGTTACGATGTCGACTTCTATTGTTTCTTCGCCGCGGCTGTTGAAGACTTTTCTTGCTATGAGGTCCTCAATTACTGCTGACATGTTTTCTTCCTTTTCGTCTGCCTTCTAGTAGGTTCTTGCCTCTTTGCGTTTTTCTGCTTCTTCATAGAAGCGAAGAACTTCGTCGACAATCTCTACGTGCGATAGCAACATGCGACGGCAACAATATCGTTTGATTCCGAGATCGTCCAAGACGTCGCCTGCGTTCTCTCCAGTTTTTACTCTTCTGGCGAACTCTTCCCATTTGTCCCCGATTAGTTTGCCACACGTGAAGCATCTTACTGGGATGATCATTTTTGTAGGTCTCCATCATCTGTAGCTTTTTTGCTCTTTGGCCCGTGCTCCCGGTCCGCCGAATTTCTTGGACTCCTTTTTCCTAGAGTCACCGGCCATCATGGTTCTGTCATATTCAGCGAAAACAGTGCGTAGGTGTGCGCTTTTGGTCCACTTCAGCAACGCGTTGGCGATGGCCATTCTCGCTGCTTCTGCTTGACCCATGTAGCCGCCGCCTAAGACCTTCACGTCCATGTCCAGCTGCTTCCAAACGTCGTCTCCGGCTTGCAAGAGGGGTTCCTTGATTTTTTCGCGTGAGATTTCTGGTTCCAGAATTTCCAAGGGGGTTTTGTTTATGTGTATCTTTCCAATTCCGGGCCTTACAACAGCACGTGCTATGGCTGTCTTCCTCTTTCCACTAACAACTAAAACTTTCTTGGCTGGCATGGCTATCCACTCGGGTTCCATCCTATTTCTTTGGCGAATTCGCCGACCGTGAGGTATGGGCATGTCAGCTTCTTGGCTTGGGCGTTTTCTATTGTTTCCATTTTCTTATCTTTGAAGTCGTCCGGTGTTCCTATGTAAACCTTGAGCCTTTTGTATGCTTGCTTGGCTTTGGACACGCGCGCGCGCCGCTTCTTGAATGGTAACATGCCCTTAACGCTCTTTCTAACTATCCTGTCAGGTCTTCTGTAATGGAATGGGCCTCTCTGAGGGGACCCAACTCCCAGGAATTCCTTGGCGTCCTCTAACTTGCTTCTCCTCTTTCCAGAAAGCACGGCTTTCTCAGCATTTACTATCACTATTTCTTCACCATTCAATAGTCGCTTAGCCACGTAGGTCGCCATTCTTCCCAGAATGAGTCCGTGCGCATCTATTACTGCAACTGTCTTGGATGTTGTCTGCATTTTCTCACCCAATTATTTTGATGTTTGACCCTTTCGGGTTCTTCTTGATTAGTTCGGAAAACGACAGGCATTTACCCTTAGCCGCGCCTACTTTCTCCTTGGCCTTTTCAGAGAAAGCGATTGCCACCACCGTTATTGGGTGGCTGATTTCGCCCGTGCTAAGTAGCTTCCCAGGAACCACAACAGTCTCGTTCTTTCGCGTGTATCTATTCAAGCGGCTTAGGTTCACTGGTGCTTGCCTTCTTCTCGGGCTGGCTAGGCGTTCAGCGACGTCTCGCCATATGGCAGCCTTGTTTTCTCTACCTTGTTTCCTTAGGAATCGAATAAGCTCTACGAGTTCGGGGTTCGTTGTTTTAGCTTGCTTCACTCTTCTTCACCTTAACCTGAGTTTCAAATTCCTTTAGCTGCTTTTCCAGAATTTTGACGGCTTCTATCACTGTTCTCTCTGGCGGAAGTGCACCTGTAGATTCTACGTTGAATATAAATGCGTTCTCTTCCCAGCTAATCTCTAATGCTTTGGGATCTTCTGGGCAAGCCTGAACACAGTCTTTGCATAGTGTGCAAGCCGTCAGGTCCCGAACTTCTATTTTGTTCTCGGCTTTCGCCAATACTTTTCTTGGACAGATTTCCACGCATTTCCCACAAGCATCGCAGTGCTTGCTTGAAATCGTTATCCTTGGATAATACTTGTAAGAACACAACGAAACGGGCTGCCATTTTGCGTGATTCTTTCCTTTGCCCAGCCGTGCATAGGCTTCGAGCCGAAGCTCTTGTTCTTTGGCCAGTTTTGCTATCGGAATCTTGTCGCTAACGGGTATTACGTCCTTGTTCTCAGAGATCAACTCGCCTGAGTATACTGGTCTTGTGCCTTCCTTTGCTTGCGCGTCGAGAGTAAGTGTGACCCTGCAAAGATTACATCCAAATTCGCTCTTGCATGGGCAGTCTTCAGGCAAGTTGTAACCGTCTAGATCCGTTTTAAGGGGAATGAGCCCAAGTCTGTGGGCTATTGTCTCATCTTGTATTATGGAAGAGTTTTCAAGCATTACAACTTCATCTACTGCCATGCAGGGTACTTCAGAGACTATTAGCCTTCTCAGGGCATTTACGTAGGGAACGTCAACTCCCCGAATAAGCAAACGCATGTTTTTCTCGTTTTTTTCAAGTACTTTTATTTCCACTGAATTGGTCGCTCCATACAGCCTATGATAGTTGCTGTGCCGTTCAATAGAATACTCGTGCATTATTTCAATTTTTCTATTTGTGGGAGAACAATGGGGTTTGCTAGACTCTTCTTCCCCTTCTGCCACCTGGTCTTCGTGTCCCATCATGTGGGACAGGGGTAATCTCTTCAATACGTTCTATGCGGAAACCAGCTCTAGCTAAGGCTCTTATGGCTGCCTGTGCTCCTGGTCCTGGGGTTCTCGGTCCTGATCCTCCAGGGGCCCTTACTTTGATGTGAATTGCGGTTATTCCCTTGTCTCTAGCTGCGTCGGCGGCAGCTGTAGCCGCGCGCATTGCAGCGTAAGGTGAAGATTCCAATCTGTCCGCCTTCACGAACATTCCTCCTGACGTTCTGGCTATTGTTTCAGCGCCTGAAATGTCAGTTATGTGAATCAGCGTATTGTTGTATGAGCTAAATATGTGGACAACAGCCCATTTCTCGTTTCTCTTGCTGCTCATTGCCCATCTCTCCGTCGTTCAATATCTGCTTGTGGTCCGGATGTTGGCGCTACTGATATTGTTTGGCGTAGGGGGTGGTTGGGGTTTGCAAGGCCACTTTTTGAAGCGTATGTTATTTGAGGCTCTTCCTTTTTGGCTACAACGTAGCTTGGCACGGTGACTCGCCGGTTTCCTATGGCTATGTGTCCGTGGGTTATTAGCTGGCGACACTGATGTACAGTTTTTCCCATGCCCTTGCGGAAAACGATTGTTTGCAGCCTGCGTTCCAGAATGTCTTCTATTGTCAAGTCCAACACGTTATCAAGAACCGCGGTTTCATTGAGAACACCGATTTTCTTCAGGCGAGCAAGAAGCTCATCTTCCATTTTCTTGCGCTCTTCAGCCGATTTGCCAATAAGCGAACGGGCTATCCCCCTAAAATTCGACAGAGTTGTTTCATGCCGCCACAACTCATGCTTATTTCTTAGACCATACTGCCCTAGCAGTTTCAGTTCTTCTTGCAGAATATCAGTACGCCATGGAAAACGCGGGGTCGCATATTTCTTTCTCTGCTTTCTCGGGTCACCCATGACTACTCACTCTTCGCGGCAGCTTGCCTCGCAACAAGATCCTTCTTCTTGACGCCTAGCGCCTTTCCTGCCCTACCAGTTGTCTTAGTTCTCTGCCCACGCACCTTCAATCCATAAGCATGGCGATATCCGCGCCAGGACTTGATGTTCTTCATCTGCTCAATGTCCATCTTCGTTCTTAAAACGAGGTCCGCACTGATCAAATGCGTATCCTTCCCCGATTCGACGTCCTTTTTCCTATTAAAAAGCCAGAAAGGTAGCTCATACCTTGTGGGATCCTTGACCAGATCCTCAATCTTTTCAATTTCTCCCTCTGTCAGAAAGCCAGCCCTTTTGTCCGGATCTATCTTTCCCACTCTCAGCATCGCGTTTGCAAGGTTCAAGCTTATTCCCTTGACTCTTGCAAGCGCATAAGCAGCCTTCAACGTGCCGTCTACGTCAACATCCACTATTCGAAGTATATGTTTGAATTCCTCTGACATTAATCGACGACCATGCACTATTTGAGCTAACAACGAAGTAAGCCGTATTTTATTTAAACCTTACTAGCCTGAACGTCGCTAATCGGCAGGTTCACCTGCAGATGAACGACTTGCCAGTTCATAGCACACATCATCACTGAGACCAATTCACGTAAATCTCTATACACATCTTCGTCGCACCTGTTCCGGCAGATTGTGCAAGATCAGCAGTTCAGAATCAGAATTCTGGACAGAGAAATAGCTACTGAAGATAAGCACCTACATGGCGGGACGGAAGTATAGGCATAGCCCTGATCGGATGCATGTCAGATTTGGTCTTATCTGTCTCCTGATTGTAACATGCATCATAGCGCGCCCTATAGTGTCGAAAAATGGCTCATAAATCCTTAGAAATAAGTCATAAAACGTACTAGAACGCGAGGTGACGACATCCCCCGCAAATTCCCTCCTTTTTCTCCTCATTTGCGGATCGCAGATTTGTCATGAGACACTAAGGCGGACGCCAGAACGTTTGGAATACAGCGGGTTTGCTGGTCCATAGCTGGGACATGTTTGAATCATATTTGGAGCATATACTGAACCGGGGGGTAGGCCGTGCGCACACGCAAGCCCACAAAGCCAGACAAGCACGTCAAGAGCGCGTCAAGATTGGTTTTAACAGCTCCAGATAATCTAAACGCACATTCCTAGGGCTGAGACGGAAACAAGGAAAGAGAGCATTGTTAGGGATATTGCCAAATCTGAATGGAGACGTCTCCAGACATGTTTCAGATATCGTAATATAGGTTAAATCTTTTAAAGGTGTATGAGCTATTATTAGAAAAATGGCAGATGATATTGATGGTAAAGAGCGCAGATGAGGAGAAGGTCAAACGCATACTCACGGATTCCAAGTTTGCACCCATAAAAGCCATGCTGGAAAAAGACCATGCCATAGACTGCATTTTCCTGCTTCACATGAATCGGGGGAAATGGAAGGAGGCTAAAGAGTTCATGCGAGAGAACGGTTTGACGCTCAGCGACGGCACCTTCAGAGCTAGGATGATCGAAATTGAAGATCTAGGCTTAGCTAAAAGCGTGCGCATTGACCCCTTGAAGAAGTATTATCTGAAAACAGAATTTGGCGAGAAACTTGCAAAACTTTTGCTAGGGTTTTTTGACAGTTTGAAACTTTAAGCCTCTAGACATATCGCTTAGCAGTTGTTGTACAGTTCGCTCTGGAATGGTTTCTTAGTCGCTACATTCGAAGTTTGTTCTTGTGTTTCTGCAGTTGTGTTTTACAAGTGATTAATATGATGTCGTGAGTCGTAAGATTTAAATCCTCTGACTCCACTACATACTCAATCAGCCCTAAAAGGAGGGATTAGAAAGAAAATGAAAATGTTGAGAAGCAGAAAAGCCCTAAGCCCCGTAGTAGCCTCAATCATACTAATTGCCGTAACAGTCGCAGTCAGCATTGCCGTAGCCGCATGGATGGGAGCA
>CAYYXF010000004.1:0-44077 GCA_964475545.1 uncultured Candidatus Bathyarchaeia archaeon
AATCATATTTGGATCATCTATTGAACCGGGGGGCATCTGCGCAGACGCATCTCGAATGCCCGAGGACCTTGAGAAGTAGAAAACGCAGGCCAGCTGTGGATTATCCGCAGGTGAAAGGAATTCGCGTGTTACTGGATTATTTTGAAGAAGTCTCTTTCGGTTATGATTCCGACGAGTTTGTCGTCTTTGACAACTGGAACGGCGCCTAGGTCTTTGTCTCGCATTATCTTTGCAGCTTGGCCTACATCCGCATCCGGCTCGATTGTTGAAACTTCTTTTGATGCTATGGTCAGAGCTGGCGTGTTCAAGACCTGTATGATTGTTCCTGAACGTAGGTGCTTGAATACTTCTCCTGAACCGAAGAACCGTATGACATCCATGGTTGTGATTATGCCTACTACTTTGCCATCAGAAATTATGGGCAGTCTTCTGAAACCCCTAGTTGTCATTGATCGTTCAGCCTCGAAGATAGTAGTCTTAGATAGGGCCGTGACTACATTTTCCGACATTAATTGGGCTACAGTCACGCCGCTCAGTCTGTCTGCAAACAAGATGGCGATGTCTCGCTCCGTGATTATTGCCCTCACATGATTATCATCGTCGACAACAGGCAAACCGCCCAAGTTCTTCTCAGTCATCAACCCTATTGCGTCGCTTATTTTCGCCGTGCTTCCTACTGAAACGACTTTTTGGGTCATGATAAGTTTTATGGGCTCGTTTATTGCTTTGAAAATGTTTCCACCGAATTTCCGGCTTATTATCTCGAATTTTTTTCCGCCGCCAAGGTAGTCGATAATGTCTGTCGCCGTCACAATTCCTTCCAGTGCTTGGGTTCCCGGATTGGCTATGGGTATGCGTCTAAATCCTTCTTTTGTCATCATCTGAATTGCATCGTAGATAGGCGTTGTCGGTGCCATCGTAACAACGGCTGTTCTGGCAATGCTTAGTATTTCGCCTTCATGTTTCTTCGAAGGGTGAACTTTCAGAGACAGGTTGCCTTTTCCCCTCAAAGTCCTTCTGAAACTTTCTCTACTCAACTCTTTCCCTCATCTAACAAGCATTCTGGCAACATCTTCCCGATCAACTATGCCAACTAATCTGCCTTTTTCATCTTTAACAGGAACCCTTCCAATATCCTTTGAAACCATGGCCTTGGCAACTTGGATCATTTTTGTTGAGGGCTCCACAGCTGTTATTCCTGTTTTCATTATTGAGGAGATTTTGGAGGATGCTCGAAAGCGTCCTTTTGGGGCCTCGAACGTCGGCAAGTTTGATCCGCTTTCAAGAAGGTCCTTATGGGTGACCATTCCCAGTAGTTTGCTGTTCTTCACTACGGGCAGACCGGCAAGGCGTTTCTCCCGCATCAAGCGCCAGATATTGTCTACTTCATCATCAGGAGAGCAAGTCAGGACGTTTCTAGTCATCACTTCTGAGACGTCTCTGATGAATTTTTCCGGGTTTGTCCTGATCGAGGGCTCGATAAAATTCTCCAAACCTATGACCCCTCTGTAGGTCTTGTCTTGAGCTGAGGTTACGACTGGCGCGTACCACACATCGACTCGAAGCATCGCTTTTACCGTTGCGGCTGCATCATCATCCATGGCCGCCACGTGTTTTGCAGGGGTCATAATGCCTTTAACCCTGATTGCCGAAACGGACGAGGAAATAGCCATGACGTCATGGCGGGAGACTTTCCCAACAAGGTTATTGTGATCATCTATCACAGGAAGAATTCTCAAGGCGAAATCTCGTATTATTGCGCGAGCTTTTGTAGCGAGTTCATCATCATGGACAGACGGGTGCCTTTCATTCATGATTTCTTTAACGAGCAAACGTTGTTTACTCCTCGCCTTCTTCTTCAAGTTCGTCTTTGCAGTCTTCACAGAGAAATTCGCCATTGCGCTGTGTCAGCGTGTCTGACCAGATGCCGCAATGGTCGCAGTAACCGGCGAGTGGTGCAGGCTCCTGTTCTGTTTCGTCCTGCGCTCTGTTTTCGTTTTCTATGCGTGCACGTTCTTGGATGATTTCGATGAGTTCAGGCATGACCGCCAATACATCTTTACTTGATAGTAATCCGGCAATTTGCCCCTTATACACGACGCCCAATCTTCTGATGTTCAGCCGACTCATCCTCCTAGCTGCGTCAGTGATTGTTGCGTCGGGTTCTATCGTAATTAGGGGTGAGGTCATGACCTCGTTGGCTTTGAGAGAGTCTGGTTTCACATTTTTGGCCAATACTCTCACAACAAGGTCTCTTTCGGTTATTATCCCGAGGGGTTTTCCCTCTTTGTTCGTTACTATTATGCAACCCAAGTCATCCTTGTCCATAAGTCCTGCAACACGGTTGGCCGGCGCATTTTCCTCGATGGTTATCACTGGGCTGCTCATAACATCCTTGACCAACATTTTCGATCTTAACCCGATTTCAGCCATTGTATCAGCCACGCCAACACTGCAAGCCTATGTTAAGCTTCACTCAACTCAGAACAAACATCCCGAATTTAAAACTTGCTAACAGAAAAGATAGATTCCTCCCCAGCCAACTCTCTGCAACGTTGACAAGTAACATCATAAAGACATCAACATCCGACTGAACATGAAAAAGAGCGAGTTCGGCGAAAAAGCGTCCCCTCCTTTTGCATGGGGACATATATATAAACAAGCCATTGCAATTAACTGTTGGTTCGAAAACTGAGGAGTATTAAGAGATTGCCGTTTAAGCGTAAGAGTCGGGGAAGATCCAAGGGTGGCAAGGGCAGCAGCGCCGTTGTTCAATGCGCCAGCTGCGGGCAACTTGTCCCACGCGACAAAGCTAAGCGATCTACTCGCAGGATTTCTCTTGTTGACTCTGCACTGGCAAAGGAGCTTCGCCAGAAAGGCACGTACATAGCTTCTTCATCCGATACAAGATTCTATTGTGTTTCCTGCGCCGTGCATCGTGGGATCGTGAAGGTTAGAGCTGAGAAAGAACGACGAATGCGAATGAGAAGATTCTAGTTTTCAATCAGTTTCCTTTTTCTTCAGTTTTCCGTAGGCATAGAGACTCCTCTGCAGAACGGTTAGGTTCGAAAGTATTGCAAGCAGTATTATGGCCACACCCATAACAGTTGTGGGTTGCCAATAGATGGCTACGATGCTTGCGATAACCAATATTATTATGCGTTCTGCTCTCTCAGCTATGCCGACTGATTCCATTTTTACGTTGGTCGCTTCAGCTCTTGCGCGACTGTAGCTCACGAGCAACGAACCGGTCAAGGCTGCCAATCCCCAAAGAAGATCGCAGGGTCCGCTCAAAAGTCCGCTCATGATTATCCCAACGTAAACTGCTGCGTCCGCATATCGATCCAGCAAAGAGTCTAGGAAACCGCCGAATGCCGTCGCTTGTTGGTAAAGCCGAGCTACCACCCCGTCTAGCGCATCACAGAAACCAGATAACAATAGCAGGATAATTGCAGTATGAAGGGAGAAAGGCCAGTTTTTCCATTCTGCATAAGCTAACCCAGCAGACAGGGCCAAGATTATCCCTAGACCGCTGATTCTGTTTGGTGTTAGCCCTATGCTGTGCGCTGCTTTTGCTTCCATAGTGAGCATTTGTTGAACTTCTTGTTTCAGCTTCGTAAGCATTGCAGGAGGTTCTCCAGCAATTTTTATCTAAGCCCGGGAATACGTTAAGAAATACTGTTGATGGTTTAAAGGTGTTTAGAATGATTGACGTTACAGCTTTGAAAGTTGATGGGAAAAACTGTTTAGGGTTGCGCGTAGATTTACCTGAATCCTCAGCGCCTTTGCTTTTGATAACTGCCGAAAAGGGTTTCGTCATGTGCGGATTTCTAAACATCGAAGCTGCAGAAAGAATCGGTGTTTCAGCCGCCATAGTCAGCGGAGTAAGAACATTCGATGACGTGCTAAGCGCGCCAGTGAAGGCAACAACGTCCAAGGCCAAGAGCCTAGGCGTGCAAGAAGGAATGAAGGGAGCTGATGCTCTGAAGCACATGTTCTGAGATCATCCGCGACTTTTTCTTAGAACAAATTTAAGACTCAACATGTGCCAAGTAGTAATCGAAAAGTAACTTGCACCGGAGAGCTCCGTGATTGTCTAGAGAAAAGCTTCTAGATGAAGTTGCTGCTGAGGTCACGATTTGCACGCGATGTCCACTTTGGAAGACCCGCAAAAAGGCGGTTCCAGGCGAAGGCAACCCCAAAGCCATTGCTATGCTTATCGGCGAAGCACCAGGAGTCTCGGAGGATCTTGAAGGAAGACCTTTTGTTGGTGCAGCGGGCAGGTTTCTCGAAGCACTGCTATCTGAGATCGGATTTTCAAGAGGGGACGTTTTCATATGCAACGTCTTGAAGTGCAGACCGCCCCGAAATCGTCCCCCAAAGCCTGAAGAAGTCCAAACTTGCACGCCTTACTTGAACAGGCAGATCCAGATAATAAAGCCAAAGTTTATCATTACGCTTGGAAACTACTCGACAGCGTACATTTTCTCAAAAGCCCATGTACCTTACACAAGCATTACAGCAGTTCATGGAAAAGTTCACGAGGCAAATCTACACGGCATGCGAATTGCGGTTTTTCCCACACTTCATCCAGCTGCAGCTCTCTACAGTGCGAAATACAAAGAGCAAATTGCCAGAGACTTCCAACTGCTAAAAGTGAAGTTAGAAAAGAGAAAAATGAGCTAAGTGCTCAACTTCCTAGCAGAACGTTTAGACTCAATCAGCTCATCTGCACTCTCCTTAGTGGCCACTAGAAGGAAATTGTTCGGAATGAAAGGAACCCCGTCAGGCTCGTCAACATAGAATTCTTCTACGCGATCAAGCCGAAACCCAGCTTGAATTGCTGAGTTGATGATATCGCTCAGCTTCCAGACAAACTCAACCGAAGGCGGCACATTTTCTCTTGGCTTACAGACTTCAGGGCTCTGGTCAAAGTAGCTCTTTCTGAAAGTCACTTTTCCATTCTTCAATTCAGTGATCAGTGAAAGCGGGTGAAAATCCGAAACGATCAGTCCGCCCCATCTTCCAAGCACTTCCCAGGCGTTTTTCATCCATGCATCCAGTTTGCGGATCCATATGAAGATACCGCACTCAGTAGCAACAAGATCAAAGTAGTTCTTAGATATACTCCTAGGAAGATCTTGCCAATCTGCTTCAACTAGCTCTATGTCAACCCCAATGTATTTGGCTGCCTTTCTTGCAAGTCGAACTTGCTCGCTGGAAAGGTCAACACCAGTGACGATGGCTCCTTTCTTGGCGCGGCCAGCATGGCAAGGCTGTCGCCAAACTGGGGAACGATTATCCTCTTTCCTTTGATGTGTTTTACGTAGGGGCCCAGTTTTGGCTCCCACCTCTCAAGATAAGGCAAACCATCCTTGGGGGGGTCTAAGCAATTTTGCTTTCTTCGTCCGATCGCGCTTGGCCATCGCGTCCTAGTGCTTCCTATTCAATCGTGTGTAATCTCTAATGCCTCTACAACACACTTTTTCAGCCGTTATGCGCTTATCTTTGGAGGGGGGCGTACTCGTCTACCAAGCTTTATGCGAAGTGCAATACGATAAAGCTTCCTCAGAGACTTGACAAGCTGCTCAATGCTCGGTAGGCTCGAATAGATCAGGGGCACTTGATCATACTCTGCCAACTTTATCGAGTGTTCATCGGGTTTTGCCCCGTGGAAGACAACAACACGCGGTTTAAGGCTGCTTACACGTACAAGCATCATGGGCAGGTTTCCATTCTCCACATTCGTGAAGATAAGGGCACGGTCAGTGGTAGCGCCGAAGAGCTGAGAATACTCCAGCCCGGAAAGCGTTTCGACAGCCTTTCTACTATCTACTACCGTGTAGCCCAAAACTTCCTTGACAAATCTGCCTGAGGAAGATATTACTTCGCCTCTGATGGCCTTGCACAGGTACTCGACTCGCACAGGAATTGGAAACTCGCGCAGGTCAATAATTGCCATGCTTGGAGAACTTGTCAGTTTTGCGAATTCTTTGATGAAACGGCTGCCACGCTCTTCATCTATCTTCAGGAGAGCCCAGACAAAACGCCTCACAAACTTGGTTCCAGGGCTCTTGCGCCTTTCACTTTCGTAGTCACTGATCACGGATGGAGACACCACCATCTTTTCAGATAGACTCATCTGTGAAACAGCGAAGAGCTCCCGCCACTTGCGCATCGTTGCTCCTGGCTTGCTTGAGAGTATTATCTCGCCAGCGATTCTTCTGCCAAGAACTTCGCGAATGCTTGGAGAAACTGACATTAGTGCTCTTCCTTTCTCGATTGACAGTTTTTCCCTAAAGACCAAGCGCATATAAAAACTTATAGCGCGTGCCAGACGAGACGCTGGAGATAGCGTATGAATCTGGGCGGGATTACATAACTTATGGAGGAGGCAGTTCAGATAGCTTTCGGGCGAGAATTGATAGCCTATGGAAATTGCGAGAGATGACCACACGCCCTTTGTCAATCACAATTTGGGTCCAGAAGGTTGTTAGAGTAAAGAAAAAAAGGAGGATTGACATTTCCTAGGTGTATGATGGATGTGGTAGTGTGAACAGGAAGATCGTCCTAGCAGGTGCCATTGTCATTGCCGTTGTGATCGTTGTCTCTTTATTGCTCATTGCGAATCCATTCTGGTCGACCAAACAATGGAAATTCCTTGAAACTCGATCGGGAGAAGGCAGCTACAATAGTCCGGTTTTCACCTTGAATAATACTTGGAGGATTAGATGGGCTTATGCTAATAGCACAGTCAATCTCTTCGTCCTTGTGGTTCATGCTGAACAGGGGACGGAGTTCCCTCCGATACTCTTTGCGTCGAGCGAAGATACGAATGAAACCAGCGGTATACTAAACGTGGATTCCACGGGCAACTTCTACTACTCTGTACTAGCATCGGTTTCGTGGAATCTGACTGTTGAGGAATACCGGTGACAAATCCAGTTCTTCACAGGCCCCTAATCGGGAGATATCTCCACTTAAGCAGGAGTTCAGCCTAAACTGCGGGCCCTGCGCCAGACTACAGCCCATAGCGACCTGAGCTAGCGTAGAACATAACAGCTTTTCTCTCTCTTAACAACTCTCCGCAATCCGCATGTTCGCCAGTCACGTACTCGAACTTGGGTTCTACGAGCGGACTATTTCTAGATCTCCCTTTTTCAAGATCTCTGCCTGTCGTCGCCCAACCTCACATACAGGCTACTTATGAACAAGTTACGGTCGGAGTAGCAGGCTCTTCCAAAGTTCGCTAGGAAAAGCTCACGGGCCAAAAGCCACCCTTAGACTAATCAAACTGAAGAACTTCGTAGACTTGTACGTGCAGTATCTTGAGAAGTATCCAGATCTGTTCTACCACAGCACATGATGATGAGCGACGCTCTCTATTTAATGAGGAAGACTAGGAAAATCCCGACAACTATCACAATGGAACCTACAACGTTTCTTGCAGTGATTTTCTCACGCAGCAACGCGACGCCGACCAACGTCGAAAAAAGCGGCGTAGTTGAAGAAATCGGCACAGCCTGTGATTCTGGGATCGTTACGAAGCTGTAAGCCAAGAAGAACCATCCTATTCCAAGTGCGATGATTCCTCCAATAATCAGTATAGCGACCGTTGTTCTCTTCATCCTCAGAAAGTTGCGCTCTCTGTCAATCATTGGTGACAAAGCCAATAGGAGCGCTGCAATTGTCGCGACCCTGATGGTGTTAATGACGAAGGCATCGTCCGGACTTGGCGTGTTCTTTACAGCCATGTCCATCATGGCTATGCTTACAGACCACAAAACTGCAGTTGCTAACGCCGCGGCGATGCCTTTGAATAGCCATTTGCTTTGCCCCTCTTCCTTGTGGTTTTCTTTTTCGTGGCTTAGGAGCCAAATACCTAGAACGATTATGACGGCGCCGAGAACTAGTGGCAAGGTAACCTTCTCTCCTATGAGAAAGATTGCCCATACAAGGTTGAACAGGGGGTATGTGCAAGTTATGGGGACCGCACGGGTTACGCCTATCAGCTTCAAGCTTACCATGTAGAGTGTGTCACCTAAGCCCAGTCCGATCACTCCGCTGATGGCAGCGAGGGCAACTATCTCTGGCTGTAAGCTGATTGGCACTCCAAGCTTGGCTATGGCTACTAGAAACACAAGCAGAATTGCACTGGTACATGACAACCGCACAATGTTTGCCGAGATGGGCTTTGTCTGCTGCAAGGCCTTCCGGTAAAGCATGGCTGAAACTGTCCAGCTGAGTGCAGCGCCCAGCGCTGCGAGTTCGCCAATCATTGTTTCACGCAGAGTTAATGGGGAGATGTCGTTTAAAGCTGTTAAATATCTAACGCTTGCATAGGATTGTGCGGCGTGAGAGAAACTTGCAGATCGAGGTAGACTGGAGCTCAGATATCTCAAGAAAATTCCTGAAGTTGTCTATCTGCGTCGGAGTTATCAACAACTTATGCAATGAAAAGACGAATGAACACATTCGAAAGCTTAGTAGAAGTGTCTATGAGAAGATTAGAGCTGGGTACGACATTGAAACGTTGAAAGACGACCTTACAGTGAGGGCTTATCGGGACTTTTACTGGAAACTTGGCATAGACCCGACGAAAACGAGACCTGCTGGCGAAGCCTTGCTTAGAAGAGTCTTGCATGGCGATGAGCTTCCAAGCATTTCTGCTGCAGTAGATGCGTACAATCTAGCTTCGATGAAGACCATAATCCCGATAAGCGGATTCGATGCTGACCGTTTGGTCCTACCTTTTGAAGTCAGATTCGCAAGGAACGACGAGGTCTTTACAGGAATCGGCATGAGCAAGCCAATGCTGCTAACAGACAAAACATTGGTACTTGCTGATGAAAAGCAAGTTCTGTGCATCTACCCCTATCGTGATTCTGATCACTCGAAGATTGGCCTGCAGACGCGGAACATTCTAGTCATCGCCTACGGTTCTCCTGGGATAGCTGAGGATCAGATGAAGAAGGCAGTTGAAACAGCGCTCTCATATATCATGAAGACCTCTAGAGGAGAAGTCGCGGCGATAAAATTTTTTAGCTGTACCCAGCAATAGAACACGGTGTCCAGATATGACGTTTTGTCTCAAGATGGAGCAGACTTCAAAGAAGCGCGGGTCTAACATTGTTTTGGCCTTAGATTTTCCTTTCGAGAAGCCCGAAAATCGTCAAAACCTTTTCGCTAAGGCAGACCAAGTCTTAGATGCAGTTCATCCACATCTTTGTGCTGTGAAGTTCAATCATCATCTAATTCTTCCACTGGGGACATTCGATGGGGCTAGGAAACTCCTAGAGAAAGCCCATCAAAACGGGCTACTGACCATAATGGATTGCAAGGTAAACGACATAGGCGCCACAAATCAAGTCATCGCCGAATACTATTATGCCGCTGGCTTTGACGCCTTGATCGCGAACCCTTTCATCGGGTGGGAAGAGGGTCTGAAGCCCATTTTTGATGTTGCAGGTCAAATGGGTCGTGGCGTTATTCTTCTCGTCTACATGAGCCACAAGGCTGCAGGTGAAGGCTATGGGCAAACAATCATCGAAGCCGAAAGTGGCACGAAGGCATTTCAGTACTTGTCCTTCGCTCGGAAAGCTCTGAAGTATGGGGCAGATGGCGCGGTTGTAGGCGCAACCTATCCTGAAAAAATAAGACAGGTACATGAAATACTGGGAGAAAAAGTTCCAATCTACTCGCCAGGGATAGGAGCTCAAGGTGCAACGGTTCAGCCGGCTGTGAGAGCTGGTGCCCGTTATTTAATTGTAGGAAGGGAGATTACTCTTTCAGAAAATCCAGCGGAGGCGGCAAAGAAAGTCAAAGAGCTAGCTAAGTCTGTAACATAGCTTTGTACGCCGAGTTTGGGAAAACCATTCTTGATGTGAGTGCAGAGCTCTGTCATGTCTTTTTCGATGCTAGTATGACATACCCGTTGACCCAATTCCTATGATAGTAGCTTGTGAAAACGTCTTTTTCAAGACTCATGATGCGTAAGCTTCTCAACAAACTGTGTAGCTCTTGACGGGTGAAGTGATGACCGAAATGAAGAATCTTGCCGGCATCGTCTCTGACTGTGACTGTCCCCAATTCGCCCGTGATCTTAACGTCGTCTTTGTATCTCTTCCTATAGACTGGATTTTCCCAAGTTCGCCCGAATTCCTCGATAACGACGTAGCCTGATGGTTTAAGAACCCTGCAAACTTCGTCCATTATCCTCGGTCTTTCAGCTTTGGAAACCAAAGTAAGAACGCCCAGCATCGTGACCACGTCAAAAGAACGGTCTGGAAAGCACAGGTTTCGAGCATCGTTCACAATGAGACTTATTCCTTCGAGAATTCCACGCGATTTTTTCTCCTGTAAAGCCAATTCAACTTGCAGGCGGTCTAAGTCGACGCCAGTGACTTCAAGATCTTCTTCATGCAAGAAAAAACAGGCCCTGCCATAACCACACCCTAGGTCCAAAATGGTTTTTGCCGATTTGCCTTTGACAAAAGTGATGAGCTTTGCGGGCAAAGGAATAGTATAAGGCTTCCTTTCGCCGCTAGGCTTCATCTTCCACGTCTTTCCCAAAGCTCTTTCTTCAGCAGATCCCTCACTGAAGATCTGATGGCCGAGCTTCGACTCGGGTACATGTTTGCCCTCACGAGCTCGTCTAAGCCTTCTAAATAAGCTTCAGGCAGCAAGACTGTTACAAGCTTCACGCTAATGCCCCCCCAAACATATTAAGCATATAACATGCTGCAAATATAAAACTTGACTCAGCATCAGCCCTTGGCAATTTTAACACTGAATGATTTTCCGTCTAGCATCGAAAGACAGGGCTCTGAACGACATCGTCAACAGTTTTGTGCAAAATGTATGCCTCGCAGGATTGCTCTCAAAAGCGCCTCTAATATTTCGAATATTCCTTTTGTGGGCAAATCATAAATGGCAAAACAGCACAGCAATTAGCAACTCGGAGAGTGGCAATCATGCAAGAGGCATTTGATCCGAAAATGTTCGTTAACGCTGAGATTGAAAAGACGAAGAAAACCATTGGCAAGAAAAGGGCGCTGGTCGCAGTTTCAGGTGGAGTCGACAGCACAACTTGTGCCGTTCTGACACGTAAAGCCATAGGAGAAAACCTTGCCTGCGTGATACTAGATGACGCTTTCATGCGAGAAGGCGAACCTGAGCATGTCGCCAAGGTTCTTTCTGAACCACCCTTCAATGTGCCTATGAGAATAGTCAATGCCCGTGATCGTTTCTTGCAGGCCCTGAAGGGTTTGAGAGATGCAGAAGAGAAGCGGAAAATGTTCCGCCAAACTTTCTATCAAGTTCTAGGCGAGGCCGCGAAAAAGGAAGACTGCGAGTTTCTGGTTCAAGGCACAATTCGGGCCGATGTCATGGAAACCGTGGGTGGCGTGAAGACGCAGCACAATGTTCTGGAGCAGATGGGCATAAACCCAATGGAACGTTTTGGCTTCAAGGTGGTTGAGCCTCTTGTGACTTTGTTCAAGGAGCAAGTCAGAATCGTGGCAAGACACTTGGGCTTGCCTCAGGAATTCTCTGAAAGGCAGCCCTTCCCAGGTCCAGGCTTATCAGTTCGTGTGGTTGGTGAGATCAGGTCAGACAAGCTTGAAACAGTAAAGAAGGCAACAACAATTGTTGAAAGCGAGCTTGCTCAACATAAACCCAGTCAATATTTCGCTGTGATCCTTGACAATGAAGTTGCAGAGGGAGTCGAGACCATTCGTTTGCAGGAAACTGCTGCTAGATTGCTGAACGTGCCGTCAAGAAATGTTCAGGCGAAGATCCTCGGAGACAAGGCCACCGGAGTAGCAGAGGGGAAGAGGCAGTATGGCGAAATAGTCGGCTTGAAAGTTCAAACTGGGAGTGGCCAACTTCATGAGGCAGCTGTCCTGAACATCGTTGCACTTCAGGCAAAGATAATCACTGAAAACCCAGCTGTGACGAGAGTTTTTTACGCGGTCAAAGATTCAGGCGAAAAGAAACCTTACGTGATAGGTGTTCGGTCTGTTCAGACAAAGGATTTCTTGACTGCAACTGTGTCGGAAATTCCATGGTCGACTCTGAACAAAATCGCAGAGAAGATTATTGAAAGCTGCTCGAAGGTGTCAACCGTATATTATGATGTGACTCCGAAACCGCCGGCAACCATTGAAATGGAGTAGCGAACAATAGCTGAGAGAATCGTGGATTAGATTCGTAGAAAGGCAAAAGAGTGGCCAACCGCTTTAGTAATTCATAGGTACCCTGGAATGACGTTTCAATGTCCCAATTGTGGACACGAGTTTGACAACAAGGTCTCGGTTGCCCAAGGTACTTTCGGACTGGGCGGCTTCAGTTTCGGTTTGCGCGCTGCTCTTCCCCAACTTTGGCCTTTCACCACTCGAGTCTATGCAAGGTGCCCCAATTGCGGCAGAAGAGGATGGATCAAGGTTGTTCCTCCTCAGCACAAAGTACTAATAGGATTGCCACGGTAAGTCCTATCAAGTTCTCCGACTGTGAATAATCATGTTTCGCGTTAGAGTGAATAAGATCGAGTCAATTCGAGACCCGGATGGTAACCTTGGAAAGCGCATAGAGCTGCTTGAAGATAGGGAGGTTCCACGTTTCGCAGTAAGGGCACAGACGGAAGAGGCCCAGGCTGTGCAGGAGGTTCTTCAGGCCTTACAGCAGCAGATGCCAATGTTCACGCCGAAGGCGCAGTTTGCGATTCCGAAGATTATTCTTTTCTTGACGGAGCAAGAATATGAAAGCCTCTGTATAGAATTTGACGTGAACCAAGTCTATGACATAGCGCTCGAAAGTCAAGCAATAAGATTCAGGAAAGCCGTATGATATCCTTTCTTGCGTTCCTCAGGGCGGAATGCTTCGGGTGGAAAGACAGCACAAACATCATGTTTCTTAGCGTTGTGTAGATCTCCTGTTCGCTTGATTCTTCACCATTGTTGCAGTAGATTGGGATGGGTTCTTCATCACCATGCTGGTAGTAAACGTATATGGGCGTGAACCTTCTGCTGAAGGTTTTGACCTCAACGTCCATTTTCAGCAAGCCGGCCATCTTCTCAGCCGCCATGCTTACAGGTCTCAGTCTGCTTTCTCGTGAAGTGAAACTTGAAGCATAAACCACCAGCTTCCCAGTCTGAAGATCGAACATGCTATCCCTCAACACCTCCGCTGTCAGGAACGCTTTTAAGAACAGTGTCGAATCAACATACGCTTACTGCAGAGAGAGACGGGTTAAAGTGACTGTTCCTGAGTAGATGCTTTAAAAAGGGGCTCTTTGAAGTGGGGGATTCTCATGAAAGTTAGGGCTCACGTATTCGTAAGTGGCAGAGTGCAGGGCGTCTTCTTTAGGTCTGAGACAGAGCTGCAAGCCAAAGTACTCAATGTGACAGGTTGGGTTCGGAACTTGGCTGACGGCAGGGTTGAGGCTGTTTTTGAAGGAGAAGAGACAAACGTAAGGCAGCTTGTGGATTTCTGTAAGAGGGGACCACTTGGGGCGAGGGTGACGAACGCAAAAGCTGTTTGGGAGACCTACACAGGCGAATTCGACAGTTTTAAAGCAAGAGGTGGATTACGTTTCTAGGGTTCAAGGAACTTTCTTCGGTACCCTGAAGTGTGATGCTTTCCCAGCGCTCACGTAATCTCCGCCCATTCCCCGCACTGTGGAAGCTATTTTGGAAAAATTCTCAGAACCCAGAAACTGTCGTGGTTTTATGATAACATAATCATCCTTTTCCTCGAAGCTTAGCAAGCTTTCCAGATCATCTGGAAACATCATTCTGACGTCTTCTAACGCCTTTGACTTCTGTGCAGCTTGTGGTAGAGCATGCGAAATCGGCGGTGCAGCTATTGGCTGAGTGATCTGTGAGACTACAATTGATTTTAGTGATGCTGAAACTTGGCGCAGGTCCTCCATGATTCCGTTCAGTATCACGACAAGCTCGTCAACACGCTTCGTCAGGTTTTCAATTTTCTCTTTATCGGCGCTCATAGTCCTTCTTCCTCTCAAACCCTTATTACATGGCGGATTTATTAATTGTTTCTGACTCTTCTAAACTTCGACGATAGGAGAACTCTTGCGTACATGATTGAGGTTGATGGAAGTGAGAAAAGCGGAAGTGGCACAATCCTTAGGCTGTCTGTTGCATTGTCTGCCATAGTTGGACAGCCACTGCACATTCATAACATCAGACAGAACCGCCCGGAGCCTGGGTTGAAGCCTCAACATCTCGAAGCAGTCCTGACAGCTGCAAGGCTTTGCGATGCCGAACTGCAGGGCGCTGAGCTTAAATCGCGTGAACTCTGGTTCAAACCGCGAAAAGTGAAGAGCGGTAGAATTGAGGCTGAGATTGGTACGGCTGGAAGCATTCCTATGTTGCTGATGACCGTGCTCCCGATATGCGCTTCTGCTGAACAAACGGTGCAGCTGCATGTGACGAAGGGCGGAACAGATGTGTTGCATTCACCTGCGATTAACTATCTGCGTTCTGTTTTTTTGCCTGCGCTCAAGCGTATGGGGCTAGTCGCTTCCTTGGCGGTTCATAAGTATGGATATTACCCTAAGGGCATGGGAGAAGTGACAATGATTGTTGAGCCCTGCAAATCCTTTAAGCCGATGCTTTTGGAAAGCTTTGGTAAGATCAAAGCTGTGAAGGGAGTTTCCGTCTGCACTTTTCTGGCTGATAGGAAGGTTGCAGAACGGCAAGCAAGAGCAGCTAGAGACTATCTGAACGAAAGGAGCTTTTCGGCGGACATTCAAATAGTAAATGACATGTCTAATTCTCTGCAGAGGGGTAGTTCGCTTGTCTTGTGGACTGAAACGAATACTGGCGCAATCTTGGGCGCTGATTCCATCGGCGAGTTAGGGAAGCCGAGTGAAGCGGTTGGAAAAGAGGCTGCTGAGAAATTCTTCGATGAAGTTTCAGTTGAGCCCACCGTTGATTCGCATCTGGCAGACATGCTTATCCCGTATGTGGCCTTGGCAAACGGTAGATCTGCATTTCTGACACGGGTGATTTCCGAGCATTTGGAAACGAATATTTGGCTTGCCGAGAAATTGCTGGATGTGCGATTCAATGTCAAGAGGACAGGTCGTCTCTACAAGGTTGAAAAGGCTACTTGAGGACTATGTGTTCGGGAAATCGCAGAAACTTGCCAGAAATCTGAGGCTTGAGGTAGGGTCAAAATGAGTGCAACTGCTCGAAAGAGGCTTATTCAGGAATATTATTCGAGGAGAGCTAGAAATTATGATAAGCAGAAGATTCGCACTTGGAAATCAAAACAGGGTTTCGGAGACGAAGTGTTCAGCAAGTTAATCAATTCGTTGACAGGACTTGAGGGCAAGTATGTTTTGGAAGTCTGCATGGGAACTGGCAGGACAAGTCTTCCTTTCTTGCGGAAGATCAGCCCGTGGCTGGTGGGACTGGATCTGTCAAAAGAGATGCTGAAGGTTGCTAAGGAAAAGATGTGTCCTTTCAAAGAGAGAATCAGCTTGATCTTAGGTGATGCTGAAAATCTCCCTTTCGGAGACGGAGCTTTCGACGCTTTGATCTGCACCAGCGCGATGCACTACTTTGGTTATCCTGAAAAGAGCCTAGCTGAGTTTTCCCGAGTGCTACGCGAGAAGGGAGTTTTCGTATATGGCGATCTAACATTGCACGAGCTAGACGAGCAGGGTTTCCTCGACAGATTGGAAAGAACAGTTTCTCTTGCTCATAAAAACTATTTCAGACCTTCGGAGATGAGGAAGATGCTGGAAGATAACGGATTTCGCGCTTCTTGTGCGGACACTGTTGCGTATAGGAAAGCGTTCAACTACTTGATTGAAGATAAGGGAAGATACTTTGGAGTGAAGCCTGAAGCTATTGATGAATGTGTACGAGCTGCTTCTCCAGATGAGAGAAAACTGTATTCCCTGAGCAATGATGAAATAACCTTGTTTTACACGTTGATCAAGGCAATCAAGAAGGGCAAGCTCTAGTGATAGCATGCCTAAGAAATCAGTCGGCATCAAAGTTCGCAAGATCAACGCCGGGAAAACCATAGTCATAGCGAACAAGCTGGAACTTGTTGATAAAGTACTAGAAATCCAGAAAGACAGGAATTTTGTTTATGTTCCCCTCACTCATCAACCATCAGAAGATGAGTTAGAAGAGTTTAGAAGTCAAGTGGCGGATGCCAAAGTCTCAAACTACTCTTTTGAAGAAAGAGTGAGAAGGGTCGCGACGCTTGCTGAACTGCTTGCTGGTAAACTGGCTCCACATATCATAGCAGCTCTGCCGCATTCAGCAGACATTGTTGGCAGCATAGCTATAATCGAATTGTCTCCCGAGCTAGAATCTCACCAAGACGTGATAGGCAACGCAATCTTGAAATTGAACAAGAATGTCAGAACCGTGCTCGCCAAAGCAAGTGCTGTCTCGGGAACTTATCGATTAAGAGAGCTTAGAGTGATTGCTGGAGAACCAAACACGGTCACCATTCATAGAGAGTATGGCTGCAAATACTACGTAGACCTTGCAAAAGCCTACTTCTCGCCTAGACTCTCGTATGAACATCATAGAGTAGCGTCTCTAGTCCGTGAGGGCGAAACCGTCATAGACTTGTTTGCAGGCGTTGGTCCTTTTGCTATACAGATTGCGAGGGCACGGGAAGACGTGAAAATATATGCTGTAGACGCAAATCCGTATGCGATCGAATTTCTGAAGAAGAATGTTAGGCTTAATAGAGTAGAAAACAAGGTATCTCCGATTCTGGGAGATGCAGCCGAAGTTGTTGGAGAAAAGATGTGCGGCATAGCTGATCGCGTGATTATGAATTTGCCTGAAAAAGCGATAGAATTTGTCTGCGCCTCGTGCAAGGCATTAAGACCGGCGGGAGGCGTGATTCACTTCTACGGGTTCGCTAAAGCTTC
Source organism: uncultured Candidatus Bathyarchaeia archaeon (assembly GCA_964475545.1). Lineage (GTDB taxonomy): Archaea > Thermoproteota > Bathyarchaeia > Bathyarchaeales > Bathycorpusculaceae > DASPTR01. Next base: position 16,928 of record CAYYXF010000004.1, read on the forward strand.
TGAGCCGCTAGGGAGCATGGAGGTTCGTTTTGCTGGGACTGTTGAGCAGTGTGGGAGAAAGGTGGAGAAAGTCTTGTTTTCGAGGCTTGTTAGGGCCACAGCTCCCTATGAGTGGCAGTTCGTTTTGGATGCGCAGATCATCTAAGCCTGTGCTTTTAATGTGATCTTCACTTTCTGCTTAGGATTTTTCAGCTTGGCAACGATGCTTGTTGACAGGTCACATGCTGCCTTGTCTGCCCTGATGGCCAGGGTTCTGGTACAAGTGTAGTCGCTCTTTCTGATCACTATGTCTGTTGGATGGGTCAGAGCTAGTCGCGAATTTCCTGACGCGGTGACAAGCTCTGTGTCCTTGCCTGCTGCAATTAGGATGGTCAGCTTTGCCTTGTCGTTGCGCATGATCTCTTTGAACGTTGGACTTAGATCTGCCAACGCCTTGCTTGCTGAAACTGCAACTATGCATGTGCCTTCCTTGGTAAGATGGGGATCCTTCGTGATTTCCAGCGTTGCCCTGTGTGTGGCCTGGATGTTCTGATGTCCGTATGCAAGGATCTCTTCAGTGGCTTTCATGACTGTGCATCTCTGGCTGTTGCAGGACCAGTTTCAATATTATTGCGTCATGCCCTATGCCAAAGTAATCCTGCATAAAACCGATTATGCGGAAATCATGCTTGTAATAGAATGGTATTGCTGAAGCGCACATGTAGTGGACCTCAGCGAAAACAGTTTTTGCGCCTTTTCTTTTCAATGCTTCTATCTCTTCGTATAGCAGCGTTTTCCCTAGTTCCTTGTTTTGGTATTCCTTGGCGGTCGCTATGTCTTCAAGCACTGCACTATCATTTTGGACCTTAGCTTGTATGTAGCCAACTACTTTTCCATCAACGGTGACTACAAGGGACAGGTCTGGATTCTCTTTCAGCTCGTCTGAAACATGCTCTTTGTACTTCTCCTTGTCTGCGTGTGGATTCGCCAACATAGCTAAATCATAAACCTCAGTCAGATCCTCCTGACGCATTTTTCGGATAGTGGCTTTCACTATTGTCACTTCATTCAAGTCGACTATTCGAGAACCTCGATTGAATCAACTTTCCCATCACTGTCGAGATCGAATCCTTGAATGACTGTGGCAAACGTGTCTTCGATATGATAGTTTTTCAGGGTTTTCTTCCAGAAATTTGTCAAAGCAAGGACGCAGGCTTTTGTGCCGACTGCCTTGTTGCCGGCCAAGACTATGACTTTTTTGGTGCTGTCCCACGGGTTCGTGATCTTTGCGATTAATCCTGCCGTGTCTGCAGTGTAAACGCGCGACGTTTTCTTTGAAACCAATCCGCCTAGCAGGAAGCCTTGTTCAGAGGATTGCATGTTGAATCTTATCGGCAAATTCTCATTGACCTCTTGGGCGAGAACGTTTGTTCCGGGTCCACCCACAAGGATGAGGTTGTTTCTTTCCTCCTTCTCGGCTTTCATGTCAACGTCAAGCTTTATGGCGAATTCGTCAGGCATCTTGGCAAATTGTCCCAGAAAGAATGTCAGGTACGAAGTATAGTGTCCATCTCTTGCGCTTGTTTTGAACGGTCCGTGTGGTGTGGGGCTGCCGACGACAATTTTCCCTTCAAACGTTCCATCTTGCTTGATGAATTCTTTGAAGAATTCTTGAAGTTGTTTGTCCATACTTAGAATGGACAGTTTTCTTATAGTCTTGTATTCTTGTGGAAGCTCTATGCCATATGCTGGTGAGATTGGCCTGTAATACCTTGCAGTTGCTCCTTTCTTTTCTTCCTCTCTGACGACTGTTATTGCTCCTGCCTTTGCCAGTTTTCTCATGTGATAGTATACTTTCTGTTCGTGGACGCCTAGTTTTTTCGCCAGTTCTAGCGGGTACATTTCCTTTTCAGAAAGCGCAACCAGGATTTTCCAGCTCAGCTTGCCCAAGATCATTCCTAGTTTTTGCGGGTCTTTCATCATCACGATTTCTTTAACCCTTTGCACTTCGCCTTCTTCTTGTAGTAGCAGTTTCTTGTCCATGTCTGTTCATGAGCATAAAACATGTATCCATTATTAAAATTTTGTTTATGGTGCCCTCTGAAGCTGCGGATGACTCACCATTATAAGATTTTTCTTAATGCTTTCCAAGAAGTGGCACTAGTTTTCGGCTTAGACCACGGTGCTTCAGGCTGAGGGCTTGAAAAGATTTTTTAGAACTAAAAATCTTCTCCTAAAAATGCTTATTACCGCCGAGGAAGTCTGGATACGGCCTACTGAATCCAAAGCTAAATGAAAGAGGTCTAGAAATGTGCGGCATATTTGGATGCATCTCGAAAGATGGAAATGTTGCGCCGACGATCCACGCGGCGTTGAAAAGGCTTGAGTACCGCGGTTACGACTCTGTCGGCGAGGCGACAATACTCAACGGTAGGCTTTTTCTGAAGAAGGATCAGGGCAAGATAGATGAGGTTCACAAGACCCGTAACCTTGATGATCTGCCTGGTAGCCTGGGTATTGGGCATACGCGGTGGGCTACGCATGGTGCGCCATTGGAAGTTAACGCGCATCCGCACCTTGATTGCAGCGGGCAGATCGCTCTGGCGCACAATGGCATTATCGAGAATTTTTCTGAGCTGAGGGAGGAGCTTGAGAATCGCGGTCACAATTTCAAGTCTAAAACTGACACTGAGGTGATAGTACATCTTATTGAGGAGACTTTAAAAACTAATCCTTCCCTGAGTTTAGCTGATGCTGTTCTCGAAAGCGTGAAGAGGCTCGACGGTTCATATGCCATAGCCGTGATTTCGACCAGCGAACCTGACAAAATAGTATGTGCCAGACACGAAAGTCCACTTGTCTTGGGACTGGGTGAGAACGCGGTTTACTGCGCTTCAGATATTCCTGCATTCCTGCCCTTAACCAACAAGGCAGTCATAGTTGAGGACGGAGAGCTTGTTACGCTTTCATTGAAAGGTGCTGAGATAAGGAAAATTGCTGATTCAAGGCCTGTTGTGCGCGAACCCTTGCTTATAGATTGGGCGCCTGAAATGGCTGTCAAACAAGGCTATCCTCACTTCATGATCAAGGAGATCCATGAACAGCCAGACTGCCTGAGGAATACATTGAGGCTGCAGGAGCATTATCTTGATTTGATGGCTACCTTTCTTGACCGGGCGCGAGAAGTGTATCTTGTGGCGTGCGGAACATCCTATCATGCTTGCTTGGCTGCTTCGTACATGTTTTCTAAACTCGCTTTCTTGGGGACTTTTCCAGTGATTGCATCTGAGTTTGTTGAGCAGCATGGTAAATCAGTTAACATTGAAAGCACGATTCTGGCCGTGAGTCAATCAGGCGAGACAGCTGACACTTTGGCATCTGTAAACGCTGCACGTCAGAGAGCTGCAACCATTCTCGGACTAACTAATGTTATTGGTTCAACTCTCACAAGAGTGTCAAGAGTCTACATAGGCCAACAGTCAGGTCCAGAAATCGGGGTGGCAGCCACTAAAACGTTCACCTCACAGCTTTCAGTACTGGCTCAGCTGGCGCTGAGACTTGCGAAGAAGAGAGGCAAAATTTCCCAAGACGAGATGGATTATCTGGCTGAAAGACTGTGCAAGTTGCCTGAAACGGTTGAAACCATAATCAAGACACAGGAAGAAAAGATAAGACAGATTGCCAAGAAATACAAGAACAAAGGAACTTTCTTCTTCCTCGGTCGCGGCATAAGCACGGCTACAGCGTATGAAAGCAGACTCAAACTCATGGAAATAGCCTACGTGCCTGCCATTGCCTTCCCAGCAGGAGAAAGCAAACATGGACCAATAAGCCTAGTTGAACAAGGCTTCCCTGTCGTTTTCATCTGCCCAAGAGACGAGACTCACAAAACATTGATTGGCAACATCATGGAAATGAAAGCCAGAGGAGCGTCAATAATCGCTGTCATAGAGGAAGACGATGAAGAGATAAGGCGGCTGGCTGACGATTACGTTGAAGTTCCGAAAGGCATCCCTGAAGCCCTGTCGCCAATATCGTTCGTGGTTCCAATGCAGCTTATGGCATATTACATGTCTGTTGAAAGAGGGCATAACCCTGACATGCCGAGGAATCTGGCAAAATCAGTTACAGTAAAATGACACTTCCGACAGTTCTAAGCACGTCGAAGGAAAAATGATTTACAAGCTGAGAGAGAACGGTCTGATTCTGGACCGCCTCTATGAAGATTACGTTTGCTATGCCGAGGAAATATCGATAATAGAGGAAGACTACCTTTGGCAAAATGTTTCCGTCTACGTTGATGATCCGCGTTCTATCAAAGACTTCCTCATTGTCTGCTTGCCCTTTTTCTGGAAGGGCAAGAGCTTCAGCGTCTATATGTCAGCCGGAAGCCCGTCGATAATTCGTGAGTTTGCAGGAACCTTGGAGGAACTGCGTGATTCCCAGGTACATCTGCAAACCTCAGCTGAAAATGAACCTTACGTCAACCAATCTCTGAAATGGTTGCCCAAAACCTACACAGCACGCTACTGCCGGGCTGACTTCACAACCTTCAAGCCACACTGTCTACTCAGAGAAAAGGCCATTCGTCTGACACCCACCAACATCAAAAACCTTCAACCCTCAGCTTCTCCTCACTTCATAAAACGAATAGAAACAGCGCCTGTCTACGGCTATTTGAGCGAAAATGGGAAACTAGTGGCAACGTCAGGCGTTGGTTTTCTCAACAAGAAATCCTTCGTGATCAGCTATATTGAAACAGAACCTGAGTACAGAAACAAAGGAATAGCGAAATGTCTAACATCCCTCGCCTCAGAACCTCTGATCAGAAAGGGACTAGTAGGCGTGTATTCTACTGACGTCACAAACGAACCGTCACTCAGAGTTGCAGAAGCCTTGGGCTTCATACCATATCTGGATCTGAAGTGCTTCCACAACTAGTGGACACGGTCATAAGTACCACTTCAATGTGAAGGCATCTTCGACCCTGGCATCTCATAGCCAAACAAACAGCCAGTCATGGCTGCTTTTTCTCATTCCGACTGCAAATACGTTAAAAGTCCAGTTTACAATTATCTATCTCGGTGCCTCGTGTTGGATAAGGCAGATTGGGAAAGACTCATTGAAAGTCTGATGAGAGAAGGCATTCTTCGATCGCCAAATGTGATTAAGGCAATGCGTTTCGTGCCACGTGCTCAGTTCATGCCAGAAAACATGCAGTCTTACAGTGCTGTTGACACGCCGCTTCCGATTGGTTTTGGGCAGACTATTTCCGCGCCACATAGCCTCGGCTTTAAGGCCTGGCTAGGCGAAACATGGTTTCAATAATGAATGAAGCCCTGCAATTGGAAATCGGTCACAAAGTGCTGGAAGTAGGGGCAGGTTCAGGGTGGCATGCTGCGACGATAGCGGAGATCATTGCGCCTAGGGATTCGCCTAGAAGCAACTGGGGGCACGTTTACACAGTCGAGATAGTGCAGGACTTGGCAGATCTTGCTAGGAAGACAATCATGAAGGCAGGGTACGGCGACCGCGTAACAATAATGCACGGAGACGGTTCGATGGGCTTTCCTGAAGAGGCTCCGTATGACAGAATTGTCGTGACGGCTGCGGCGCCAGATGTTCCAAAACCGTTAGTTGAGCAGTTGAGGCCTGGAGGAATTATGCTTATTCCTGTTGGAAACTTGTCTCTGTTCCAGAGCCTCATGAAGATCACGAAGGAAAGTAATGGGAAAATTAGGGAAGAAAACCTAGGCGGCGTGGCTTTTGTTCCGCTAACTGGGCGTCATGGCCACGCGTTTTAGATCTAATCTATCATAAGTTTTTCTTTGTATGCCTGCAAGTCTAGGAATCCATGTCCGCTTATGTTCATGCAGATGACTTTTTCTTCTTTGGCTTTTTCGGCTTTCAATGCTTCGTCTATTCCAGCCCGTACTGCATAGCTTGATTCAGGTGCGATCAGCCACCCTTCTGTCTGTAGGAACGTTCTTGCGGCTTCAAAGATTGCTTTTTCGTTCGCCGGATAGGCAACTGCCTGCAAGAGGTTGTGGTGTCGAAGAGCGCTCATCAAAGGCGCTGCTGCATGATAGCGCAAACCATCTGCCTTTATCGGGGCCATCTCGGTCTTATGCCCAAGTGTGTACATCTTGAGGAGGGGTGTGTGTTCTGCTACATCGCCGAAATCATAGCGGTACTCACCCTTAACCAAGTTAGGCGCAGCTTCTGACTGGGCGGCGAGGAACTCGCACTTGCGTTTTTTCTGAAGAACCTCGGCAGCGAACGGCAATGCTATTCCGCCGAAGTTTGAACCTCCGCCTAGACAGCCTATGATCAAGTCCGGAGAATCGTCAGCAAGTTCGAACTGCTTGATGGCTTCGAGACCGATGATTGATTGGTGTATGAGCACGTGATTCAGAACAGAACCGAGACAATATACGCTTCCCGCGTGGCTTTCAGCATACTCTAAGCCTTCAGAAACGGCTATGCCCAAGGATCCTGAATGAACCGGATTCCGGCTCAAAAGCTCCCGCCCAACAGCTGTTTCCTTGCTTGGCGAAGCATAGATTTCTGCACCCAGAAGCTTCATCAGGGTTCGTCGGTCTGTCTTCCAGTTGTGCACAGCCCTAACCCAGAAAACCACGCAGTCCAAGTCCATCAGCGAGGCCGCGTACGCAAGCGCACTGCCCCACTGTCCTGCTCCCGTCTCAGTGATTAGCGCTGTTTTTCCCTCTTTAGCCGCATAATACGCCTGTGCCAGCGCGGTGTTGACCTTGTGCGAGCCTGTGGGCGAAAGGTCTTCACGCTTGTAGTAAAGCCTCACCTTTTGTAATTTCAAGTGTTTTTCCAGTTTTCTTGCTCGGTAGAGCGGTCGGGGGCGTCCAGCTTGAATATACAGTTCCCTTATTTCTGGTGGGATTGGAATCCAGGGTTCGGTTGACATTTCCTGCTTTAGGCATTCGCCGGTCATTGTTCTGCTGAGAAATTCCATTCGTGAAGGGCCGGTTTCGGGTTCTTTGGGCTGTGGCAGTGGTTCAGGCAAATATGGGATTATGTTAAACCACTTAGTCGGTAGCTCATCGACTGGGAGGGAAATCTGGTTCTGCTCCAAAGTTCGTCACCGTTTTGGAGCAATGTATTATGCTGGGATAGAAGTTAAAGATTTCCGTAAAAGATGGAGACTAGCCGAACCATTGTTCCAACGTGGTTTTCCCTTTGAACTTCATGGTTCCCGCCTGCATTCTCTCCAAGGTCTTTCTCACGCGGTCTTCTGAGAAGTCTCTTTCTCTGACGATGAAGTTTACTACGCCTTCAGCGTCAGGTTCTTTCCATTCTATCTTATAACTGTCCGTGATTGGCGGTTTCAGAAAGATCTCCCTGATTCTTTCTGGTTCAGCGGGAAACTGCGCGTTTTTGACGAATGGTAGCGCGTTCTCTAGTGTGCCGTGCTCCTTTATCAGTTTTAAGGCAGTTTTGGGTCCGAGGCCCTCTATGCCGTCAGGATTGAAGTCTGTTCCGATCAGAATGCCAACGTCAACTAGCTGTTCATATGTTATTTCACATTGTTTCAGAACTTGGTCAAGCTCAACTATTTCAGGCACGACTTCGATGAAAACGTTCTTGCTGGGAAGCCTCCTTCTCCCGGAAATTGTGACGTTTCTTATGAGTTTTGGAGCGCCAAACAACAGGCTGTCGTAGTCTTGGCTTGCGCAGTAATCCGCGTGTCCACGCTTTGCTACGTGTGCGGCTTGTGCTTCTCCTTCGCTAGGTGCCTGAATCCACGGTATACCCATGAGGTCCAATAGTTTCTTGCTGTCTTCTGCCATGTAATCCTTCAAGCGCGACGTTGCCTGTGCGTAAACGCGGGCCTCTTCGATCTTTCCTTCTTTTATGGCTCTTTCATACCTCAAGGCCGCCTCCTCCTTCACCTTCGCTCGCCTCTTGATTTCAACCTCCTTAAGCGTAGGCGGCATGCCGTCAAAAACGTAAATCGGCTTGATGCCCATCTCCACAAGATTGCTCGTCCTGTAAAGCAGTCCGCTCAAGTGGCTTGTCACTCTTCCAGCTCCATCCTTTAACGGCGTTCCATCTGGCTGGCGGATAATTGCCAAAAACTGGTACAGAGCGTTGTAGGCGTCTATGGCTATTGACTTTCCACCCAGATCTTCAAGCCTAACGGCAGTCTTCGGAACAAGATCGCGAAGGTTCACGCCCAAAAATGATCCCGTCAATTATTGGCATTGAACTGCAATAATAAACTTACGAAGCCAAATAAAGGAGCTTAGTGAACGAGCTCAGCCCGATTATTGTTGAATAAGGGTCCGTGCATGTCCCATCTTACTCTGCAGATCCTGAACATATAAGATATAAGGAAGTCCGACAATTACAGAATCCACCGTTGGGATGACCACGATGACTGAGAAAACCGCAACATTGACTATGGTTGCGTGCACAAGCTGCGGAAAACCGATTCCGCCTGCAGCGGAGGCCACGAAGTTTCTGTGCCCAAACTGCGGGGAAATTCAGATGAGGCGTTGCAGTAAATGCAGAAAGTTTGGTCGTCCGTATAAATGTCCAAGATGTGGGTTTATAGGCCCGTAGAACATGCGATGGAGGATTGAAAATGGGTAGTGTTATAATCACGTACAAGGTTTTTCCAACAGATGTCATCATCAAATTTGATGATCTGAAAAAGAAGATTGAGGCTAATTTGCCCGAATTTGCTTCTGTTGAGGGATACGGCGAGGAACCAATAGCCTTCGGCTTGAAAGCTCTGCTGATGCAGGTCAAGTTTCCAGAAGACAAAACTGGTGTACTTGAAGAGTTTGAGAAGAAGCTGGAAGGAATAAGCGAAATAAGCCAGATGCAAACGCTTATGGTACGAAGAACAAGCAGATAGCCCCAAAGCCAGCTTAAACATTTATATGAGACTGGAAGTTTATCTCGAAGTGCATTATGGGAATAGTTGTGAGAAGGGTTCTATTTGAGTGAGGTTCAATTACGTGTTGGAGACGCAAGACAAAGAGACGTGGGCAGAGGCATAGCCCGCATCGACCAGAGGACAATGCAGAAACTCGGCATATCCGCAGGTGACGTCATAGAGATATGCGGGAAGAGAACCACGTCAGCGATATCTTGGCCCGCCTACAGTGAAGATCAGGACCGTGACATTCTGCGCATAGACGGTTTTTCGCGCAAGAACGCCGGCGTAGCCATAAACGAATATGTCCTTGTGAAACCCGCCAAAGTTAAGAACGCCTTGAGTCTCACGTTGGCACCTGTAGATATGAGGCTTAACGTGGATGAGGATTTCACGAACTTCGTAAAGAATCGTCTGATGGAGAGGACGCTTGTTGAAGGCGATACAACCCTTGTCATGATGCTTGGTCACTCTATTCCATTCACCGTAACGAAAACTCGGCCGCATGGAATCACAAAAGTCACAACAGAGACAAGACTCACAATTCTAAATGAGCCAGCGCCTGAAGGAAAAGGCCTGCCTCGCACCACATATGAAGATGTCGGAGGCTTGCGCGAGGAGATCCAAAGAGTAAGAGAGATGGTTGAGCTTCCGCTTAGACATCCTGAACTTTTCCAGAGACTTGGAATAGATCCGCCGAAAGGCGTATTGCTCCACGGGCCACCGGGCTGCGGTAAAACCCTGCTAGCCAGAGCAGTTGCCAACGAGTCTGAAGCGAACTTTTTCTCAATAAATGGGCCCGAAATCATGAGCAAGTTCTACGGAGAATCCGAAGCCAGGCTTAGAGAAATTTTCCAGCAGGCCCAGCAGAACGCTCCGAGCATAATATTCATTGATGAACTTGATGCAATTGCTCCGAAACGCGAAGAGGTCACGGGCGAAGTTGAAAGGCGTGTTGTTGCTCAACTGCTCGCGTTGATGGACGGCTTGTCCGGTAGGGGGAACGTCATAGTGATCGGGGCTACTAATCGTCCAGGTGCACTTGACCCTGCTCTGCGCAGACCTGGTAGATTTGACCGGGAAATTGAGATAGGCGTTCCGGATAAGCAGGGAAGATATGAGATTCTGCAGATTCACACGCGTGGAATGCCCCTTGCAGAGGGTGTTGACCTCAAGAAGCTTTCTGAGATGACTCATGGGTACACTGGTGCCGATGTGTCAGCATTGGGTCGAGAAACAGCCATGAAGGCTCTGCGTCGATATTTGCCGCAGATAAACCTTGAAGAGGAGCGGGTACCGCCAAGTGTGCTTGAGAAAATGGAGGTCACCATGGATGACTTCGCCAACGCTTACAAAGAGGTAACGCCGACAGCCATGCGTGAAGTGTACATTGAAGTTCCCACGGTCCACTGGGACGACATTGGTGGGCTTGACGAAGTCAAGCAGGAACTCAAAGAAGCAGTTGAATGGCCCCTTAAGACTCCTGAGATATTCGCGAGAATGGGAATTAAGCCTCCTAAGGGAATTCTGATCTTCGGGCCTCCAGGCTGTGGCAAGACCCTCTTGGCTAGAGGAGTTGCCACAGAGAGCGAGGCAAACTTCATAACCATCAAGGGTCCTGAAGTCTTCTCGAAATGGGTCGGCGAATCAGAGAAAGCCATACGAGAGGTCTTCAGAAAAGCCCGCATGGCGGCGCCTGCGGTCATATTCTTTGACGAAGTAGATTCGCTGTCGCCCCGCAGAGGTCTAGGTTTCGCAGACAGTGGCGTAACAGAACGTGTCATCAGCCAACTTCTGACCGAAATGGACGGTCTCATAACGTTGGAAGACATCGTCGTAATAGCCGCTACAAACAGGCCAGACATAGTGGATCCAGCAGTGCTTCGTCCAGGAAGATTTGACAGGCTGATATACGTGCCTGAGCCTGATGAGAAGGGCAGATTGCAGATATTCAAGATTTACACTAAAGGCATGCCTTTGGCTAAAGACGTGAACATCACACAGTTGGCTACTTCCACGAGGAATTATTCGGGAGCTGACATCGAAGCTCTCTGCAGAGAAACAGCAATGTATGCATTGAGAAAAGACATCAACGCCAAGGAAGTCACGATGAAAGATTTCGAGGAAGCTTTGAAGAAGGCAGGCCCGTCAGTCTCGGCGGACATGGAGAAATGGTACAAGGGTTTCATGCAGCAGGTTCGTCAAGTACAGAAGCCGACGACGCCTGTTGCTTAGGAGAGTGCGACTGTGCCTATGAAAACTTGGAAAACATACCCAGTATACTTCGTATTGCTGGAAGTTTTAGCCAAGAAAGGAGCTATGAATGACACAGACCTATTCGAGGCGCTGAGTGACCAGTTCGAAGACATGGGCTTCAGAGACTTCAACGAGCTGCTGATGCGGCTAGAAGTCAGCGGCAAGATTCGTACAAGCTCCATGGCGCGTGGAAAAAGGCGAATAGAGATGGTAACCTAAGTTGCAAGCGTTCTCAAGTTGTAAGCGTGCAAAATGAATGAATGGTGTTGCAGACGTAATAGTCGTTGGAGGAGGCCCATGCGGCTCCACCGCAGCAGCAAGCCTCGCAAAGCATGGAGCAAAGGTAACAGTTTTCGAGGAACATGCACGGATTGGCACTCCATCTCATTGTCCAGGACATCTGAGCATCAAGGGTCTAAAGCAGTTGGGGCTGTTCCCGCTCCCAGCAAAAATCGTTGAGAATACTTTTTGCGGAGCCACATTCTACTCTCCGAAGGGAAACGCATTTTCGATTCGCTTCTCCGAACCTATCACATGTATTGTTGATCGAGTCCTTTTTGATGAGCACATTGCAGAGATAGCCAAAGCCGCTGGAGCAACCTATGAGCTGGAATCGCGTGTCGATTCGTTGTTGATCAGAGACGGCTTCGTTAGAGGAGTGTCAATCAAGAGGAAAGATCGGATAGATAAACTTTCAGCTGAAATCGTTGTTGATGGTGAAGGCATATCCTCACGGCTTCTCATGCAAACTGGACTGCAAACACTTGATCGACATGCACTTGCCAATGGCGTGGAAGCAGAGGTTGAGAATGTCAAGAATCTTCAGTCTGATATGGTTGAAGTGTTCTTGGGAAGAGAGTATGCTCCCGGCTTCTACGCTTGGCTTATTCCAAAAAATGACGAACAGGCCAAGATTGGACTAGCCGCGAAAATGGGAAATCCAAGGGAGCTTCTACAGAAGCTTATGCTCAAACACCCAGTAGCCTCTGAGAAATTGCGGAAGGCAAGAATTCTGCGAGCAGCGTTTCACCCTATAGCGCTGGGCGGTCTTATTCCTAGAGCTTATTCAAATGGTTTCTTGGCCGTGGGCGACGCAGCATCACATGTAAAACCCACGACAGGAGGCGGCATAATCCTTGGGATGACATGTGCGCAAATTGCAGCACAAGTTGCTTCCAAGGCTCTGCAAAGCAACGACCTTTCGACCGGTCTCCTGAGCTTATACCAGAAGCGATGCGAACAGGTCATAGGGTTTGACATGAATGTCATGCTTAGAATCAGAAGGATGCTCGATGCCATGTCTGATAGTAAAATTGTCGGACTCATCAGTGCAGGTAGAACTCTCGGGTTGGACAAAACTCTTCTAAATATGAGGGACATAGATTTTCAGGGCAGATCTCTTCTGCATGTCTTGCAGAGTCCAAGAATGCTGGCATTCATTGGATATTTGCTCTTCCTTCATCTGACTGCGAATCCTTAAGAACCCGCAGGGAGGAAACTATTAGAAACGGCTGGGAGCAGTATGAGCGATTTCCTTTACAAGCAAGTCATAGTTTTTCATTCTGATTTGAAGCTAAGCAAGGGTAAAGCCGCGGTTCAGGCTGGGCACGCAGCGGTTTCCGCAGCTGAAGAAGCCCGCAAACGCCGCAGAGAATGGTGGGAAGACTGGATTGGTGAGGGACAGAGGAAAATAGCCGTTAAGGTCAAGACTGAAAAAGAGTTGCTGGAGTTGGAAAGACAAGCAAAGGAGTTGGAGCTGCCCTGCGCCCTGGTCGTAGACAGGGGTCTCACAGAGATACCTCCTAACACAATAACATGCTTAGGGATCGGACCTGCGCCTTCAGAAAAAATGGATAGGATAACTGGTCGGCTTCCTCTTTTGTAAGTGGACGTAGAGCTTTTGCTTGTTCCTAGATTAGAGAAACAAATGGGCATAGAAGTATATGCCACGCGTTCCTTGGGCATCGGCGGAGTAATCAGGCGCAGTATCGAGGACTTTGCTGTTGAGGAAGTGTTAGTCGACGGTTCCAAAGCAACCATCGAACAGTCTACCAGACTAGCCCGCTTGGGTTCCTCCTTTGCAGAGAGTCGCTTTTTGCTCTGCATTTTGGCAAAACGAAACTGGGACACCATTTCAGCAGTCAAAGCCGTTGCAGATAATCTTGGGATAGGCGTAGATCGAATTCAGTTTGCAGGTTTGAAGGACACGAGAGCTATTACCGCTCAGCATGTCACCATCGAAGGAGTGAGTTCAGATGAGGCTGAGAGGGTTCACGTTAAGGACATAGAAATCCGCCCTGTAGGCTATATTCGCACTGAGCTTTCATCATACTACCTCCTGGGAAACAGTTTTCGGATAACAATCAGTGCAATAGACCATCCGGAATCAATCGTTAGAAAGCGAATCGCGCGGACGATGGAAGAGCTTGAGCAGGTCGGAGGTCCTCCCAACTTCTTCGGGCACCAGCGGTTCGGGACAATCCGTCCGATAACTCATCAGGTCGGGAAAGCGATTGTTAAAGACAACTTCGAGAAGGCTGCAATGCTATTTCTGGCTAAGCCAAGCCCGGACGAGCACTCTATGTCGAGACGGGCACGCGAGGCGCTGCAAGCAAGTGGCGATTTCAAACGAGCTTTGCAGGATTTTCCGAAGCAACTGCGGTACGAACGCATACTGCTCAGGCACCTTGTCGAGGAACCGCATGATTTCGTTGGTGCTCTTAGAAGGCTACCATTAAGATTGCTGGAGCTTTTTCCCCAGGCCTACCAGTCGTACCTTTTCAACAGGTTTCTCAGCAGGAGACTCACGCAAGGGTTTTCGTTGAATGAAGTTGAGGTTGGAGACTACGCTGTGAATGTAGAACGTTCAGGTTTGCCATTATTAGCCATGAATAAAACCGTGAGTTCTGAAAGCGTCGTCTCAATCAACAAGTTGATTCAAACTGGAAAAATGAGGTTGGCAATTCCATTACTAGGGTACAAACATAAACGTCCATGTGGTCTCCAAGGAGAGATTGAAAAGGAGGTTCTTGATGCAGAAGATATTTCGGCGAGCAGCTTCAAGATCAACGCTATACCTGAAGTCAGTTTAAGAGGAAAACTGAGAACCGCTCTAGCTCCACTGAAGGATTTTTCCTTGAACGAAACCGCAGTCGACCTAATTGATCCAACAAAGCACAAGGGAAACATGAGTTTTACATTATCTCGAGGCTCGTATGCGACAATAGTCCTAAGGGAGCTAATGAAGCAGCGCAGTCTGATAAAAGCAGGGTTCTAGAGAATCATTTTCTAGGCAACTCTCGCTGCATTTGAACTCAAACTAAGAACTTGAGAAGGCAAAAGAACCTGCAAGGAGCGCAGAATGAAACCCTGCTAGGCTTCAGATCGAGCTTTGGCAACTTTGAATTGAATACTACTTTTCTAAGTATCACTATCTTGAGGCGCCCTAGTGCGGACTGGCTCAGTCATGGCCTTGGCAATCGTTGCTTGCGTATTCTTCTTCACGAACAGTCTTTCAGGTAGCTTTCTCACAGTTTACTATAACAAGGAATTAGGGCTAAGCGTACCTGAAATTATCGAGATCCTGCTCTTCACTTTCCCGCTAATAGGTATGCTTCCGTTGATACTGCTGAGAAATGTTAGGAACTTTGAAAGAGTAATCAGCTTCGGCATATTCTTCACTCTGCTCTTTTACGTAGTTCTAATGTTTGTGAGGAGTCCCGTGATTTTAGGATTGGTTTACGGGGTGAGCACAGCCACTTTTTGGCCGAGCTACAATTTGCTTCAATTCCGATTGGCCGGGTCAAACGTGCGTGCCAGAACGCTCAGTCTCTTTTCCTCAATAATCCCCTCACTTGCAGGCATTCTTGGTCCAGCCATAGGTGGCTTTGTCATAGACAACTTCGGATTCGCTGCGGTGTTCGCCACTGCTGTAATGCTCTACATTGTCTCGTTCTTCCTATCTCTTCGTATACACTTTCAGCCTGAAGTCTGCAAATTCTCTGTTCCGAGAAGCAGGAAATTCGTTATTTTCTTTAGCACTTTCATCCTTCTTGGGTTGTCAGAAGCTTACTGGTTTGCCTATCCCCTGTTTGTCCTCAACATTTCAGGAACGGTGTTCAACATGGGGATTGTGCTGGCATCTAGCGCAATCGTAGTTACCACAGCAACTTTTTTGGTCAACTGGGTTTCAGACGTCAAAAAGACGCGAGTGGGCTTTGCTGTAATAGGAACATTGCTGAACGCTTCTTGGTTTTTCTCGCTGTCATTCGTGTCAACAAGCTATGAAATCGTAGCATTGTCACTGTTATCTGGTTTAGCATCCGCCTTCAGCGTGTCTTGGTTTGCCCATTACGGCGACACCTTTGCCAAAGAGTACCATGCAAGTATTCTAGTCTTGATGGAAACCGGGCTGATGATAGGCAGAATCGGAAACCTTGCACCAACCTACATATTCATGCGCACAGCTCAGTATGCAAGCTATTTCAGACTTTCAGGACTGATTCTGCTCTTCCTAATTCCCTTCTATCTCATCTCAAGAAGAGAGAAATGGGAACGCTGAAATGCAACGTTTATCATCTAGTCCGTTATAGTCTACTCTAAACTGGTGCACTTATGGACGCTCAAGAAGCCGCAAGAAACGCATTGAGTTGTGTTCTGGAAGCAGAAAAGGGTGAAAGCATAGTAATTTTCTGTGATGAAGAGAAACTAGACATAGGTGAAGCGTTTGCTAGAGGAACTTTGGACCTCGGTCTCCAAACACGCTTGACCCCGCTCAAGACTGATCCAAGAGTCTTTCGAAAAGAGATTCCGCAGCAAGTTATGGAAATCTTGAGACACCACGCGGATATCTACATTAATCTTCTGCGCGGCATCCGCGAAGAAGCGCCATTTCGAATAGAATTGATCAAGCTGGAGACCAGAGAACACAAGGCACGCTTGGGACACTGCCCGGGTGTTACAATGGACATGCTTACCGAAGGAGCTCTTGCTCTCACTGCAGAAGAGCACAGACGGATGCAGACTTTTGCGAAAGGGCTTATTCAAAAACTAAGCCAAGCGGTCAAGATTGAGATTTCAAACCCGGCTGGTACAGATATCTCTCTGGGTGTTGAAGGAAGACCTTTCTTCACTGATACCATAATCGATAGGAAAACAATGAAGTGGATGAATCTTCCTACAGGTGAAGTTCTAATTGCTCCCGTGGAGAATGCCGCTGAAGGTGAATTAGTATGCGATATGGCTGTTGGCGGAGTTGGTTTAGTAGAGACTCCTGTCAAGTTGACTGTGCAAAATGGGAGAGTGCGAGACTCCTCTTCAAAGAGTCCCCAGATACTCAGAAACGTCAGAGACTCGCTAAACACTGACGCTCGCTCAAGCACAATAGGTGAATTTGCCTTCGGCATAAATCCTAAGGCAAGACTCGCCGACGAGTTCCTCGAAGCTGAAAAACTGTTCGGCACAATTCACATAGCCTTTGGCGACAACTCGGACTTCCCTGGGGGACAAAATCCTTCCAAGAATCACTTAGACCTGCTGATATCAAAGCCATCGGTCAGAGCGTTCAACAAGAATGGATCAAGCCTAGATGTTCTTGTAGAAGGGACTTTTTCTCAATTTTAGCCGTCTTAAATGCTTAAATCGTCAAACGTTAGACTTGATGAAAGAGAGGTTCCAAATATGGCCGAGAAGACTGAAGAAAAACTTCCTATATCCGATTTCTACAAAGTGGTCGATTACACTACAGTTTTTAAGAGCCAAAAATGGTGGGAGGCAATAGTCGTCTTCGAATATAGTGGAAGGCGGGCGATTGGCTTGTATCTTTGGCAGAAGAGAGCAGACGTTTGGAAAAGAAAACACAAGTTTAACGTAAGGAACTTGGAGGAATGGGACAAGCTGAAGAGTGCCATCGAGCAGCTGGCACCAAAGCTTGCTTCAAAATAGCCTCCTAAGTCCATTCCAAGCGGGAATGACAGGCTGAATGCTCTTATCAAGTCATATGAACCTCAAAACCCATCCGAATCTTGTATCCAGCAGCTCGTCAACAATTTATTAGCTGACAGCCCACTCTGGTATTGTGAAGCCTTATGCGCCGCCCTCTCAGGCGATTTCTTCGAAGAAATCGCGGCTGAGAAAGCTCCAGGTCCATCTTTGAAGTTTTCAGTTTTCCATATGCTGATCGCAATAGAGCTTGTGGCGGAGAAACCTACTGGTCGTAACAAACTGGCTCAAAAGCTGAACGTTGGAGAAGGCACTGTGCGAACATTAGTGGGGCGACTGAAAAATGCCGGGTTGATAACAATCTCTAAAGGCGGGTGCAGTCTCACGAAGGAAGGTTTGGGTCTCTGGAAAGAATACAGTTCGATTTTCAAGAAGGTTGAGATCGGGAAAAGTGAACTGACTGACGCAGAATACAATTTCGCGGTGTTGATCAGAAATCAAGGACACAAGCTCAAGTCAGGAATGGAACAAAGGGATGCGGCCATCATGGCCAGCGCCAAAAATGCCACAACAATAGTATTTAAAGAGGGAAAATTGACCATTCCATCGGTAAGCAATGATTTGGCCAAGGATTTTCCGAAGGCTGCAAACCAACTAAGAGCCTTGCAGCCCAAGCAGATGGATGCAATAATAATTGCAGGCGCTGATAGTTTAGAAAAGGCCGAATATGGGGCGGTGGCGGCGGCATGGACGCTTCTTGACAAGGTCTAAACGCTGCGAGTTGAACGTTAGCTAGTAAGTGTACTTGTCTCCTCCCGCTAGGATACGTTCCAGTGTCGCATTGAGATTCAGCATTCCTTCGTTTGTCTTGGCTGAAACTGGGAGTAGAGGAAATTCTAACCCGAGTTCGTAAATGGCGTGTGCCATGTTCTTGCTTAGCAGACGCTTTGTTCCTTCGAGTCTTTTTTCAATTGCGTCTTCCAAGGCTCTTTGACTGGTTGCCCAACTCACGATTTCGCCAAGTTGCTCTTTTGGAAGCAGGTCGCATTTTGATATGAGGTGCAGTTGAGGCAGTAGAAAACGATTGTAAACTGCTGTCGAGAGGAAAAGGTTCGAAACATAGTTGAGTGGGTTGACTGAGAAGACCGAGTCAAACAAGTAGACCATGACTTTGGGTTCTTTTGTAAGTTCACTCGTGATGTACGGTCCGCTTGCTCTGAAGGCAAACAGCTCCATTTGTCCGGAAGTGTCAACCAAAACAATGTCTGATTGCAACTCTTCAATTTCCCGCGAAATCTTTTCAGTTTCATCTGCAATCAGGTCGGCAGCCATGATCAGTGCGCCGTTTGGCCCTAGACGGTATTCTTCCATCAGCTTGTCAATATTGACGTAGTTGCGAACATCCACATCAGGCGAATATGGAAGAGTCATCACTCCCGGGTCGAGATTTACTATTGAAACATCCTGTTTTGACGCTATCAGCCATTCGCTGAAGGCCGCTGTAAGCAGTGACTTTCCGGCACCAGCAGTTCCAATAATGAACACTATGAACATTCTCAAATCATCCTCAGCTGAATTGGACAGTCGTATTGTTGTATCAAGCCACAGTTCCTCAGTAAAAGCCTTTTTCTATTGGCGCCGTCTTGGCAGCTCGCTCGCGAGTTCACTGGTGGGGGCGGGTTCTGATCAAGGGATTGCCTTTCTAATCGTTCTCCATACGAACAGAATTGAAAGAAATGCCAAGACAGCTACGATCAATATTACAGCTAATAGGAAAGAATCATAGTTGATCCCTTCCAGGACATAGTGGAAAATCACAAGCAGGATAAGCATGAGAGAGACCGACCATAGCAGGTGTTTCAGAAATGTGTTCAAATCCAAGAATATTTCCTCTTAATCGTGTTTTTGTATTCAACTATCTTGGCAAATAAGCATTGCGACATCTCTTCACAACGCGCGCTTGCGAAGGAAAGCTTACTAACACCTCAGACTTTCCCTGAATCATAATTGGCTCATATTTGGGCCATATACTGAACCGGGGGGGAGGCTGTGCACGCACTAACTGTTACCGGCTTTTTCGGATCCTGGTTTTTCCCCCTTTCTTCTCTATTAATTCTGACAGTTGAATGATGGCTTCTCCCAAACGGTTCTTGCCGGTCTTAGAGTCCTTGGCGGTTGTGGAGAAGTGTAATTCTATGTGTGGTATGTCTTCTTCGCCTTTCGGATGCGATTTTATGTAGACACATGCGTTATCATGCATCACCTGGTCGATTAGGGGGGCTAGGGCTGACTCCATAATTGAGTCTGCAAGGATGCTTGTTTCAAAGAAGGTGACGTCTCCGGCTTGTTTCTTGAGTAAAGGTACGATGGATTCCTCGAAAATCGCTTTCATCTCGGAAGGAACGCCTGGCAATGCTATTAGAATTGTTCCTTTGGTTTTTATCATCACGCCTGGGGCTGTGCCGACAGGGTTGTGTAGTGGTTCTGCTTTTTCCGGAAGCTTTGCCATCTTGATCCTGGGTGGTGTCAGATCTACTTTTTCTATTCTCCCTTCTCTGGCATAGGCTTCGTATTTTTCCTTAACCATCTTGAGGGCTTTTTCATTGATTTCCAGTTTACGTTCTAGGGCTTTGGAGATTCCCTCTAGAGTCTTGTCGTCGAAGGTGGGACCAAGACCACCGGTTGTTATTATCGACTGTGGTTTTCGCTTGAGGGCTTCAATTGTGGCTGCTGCAATCTCGTCAACGTCATCGCTTACCACCGTTATTCTTCTTACCTCTGATCCTAGTGCGGTTGCTCGTTTAGCCATCCACGTGGCATTTGTGTTCAGTGTTTTTCCAATCAGAAGTTCGTTGCCTATGCATATGATTTCTATGTGCCTGCTCACGTTGTGTTCCCTCTTTTCGGATGCTGGAAGAAGAAGCTGATCGGTTCTTTTATGCTGTTTGCTGACTTCCCGTTCTAAAAAGCTGTGGACATCCTCTATTTTTTCTTCCCGAGCCACCATTTCAGGTATTCTTTTCTTCTCTTTTCCTGCTCGCTTTCTCCGGTGTCGATGTCAGGTCTGTTCTTCTCTCTCAGTTCCATAAGCTCTTGTTGGGTCACAGACAGTCCGCAGCTCTTGCAAACGTAATGTTTGGTCCCTAACATGTACTGCATTTCGCCACCGCATTCTGGACAGTATGCCATCTTGATGCTCCAATTCTCGTAACAGAGGGAATCATCAGAGAGAAATAGGTTTTGGTTCTCTAGTCTTTACAGTTTTCCTTTAACTTGGATCGTGTGAAGTGCTACCAGATAAGCTGCCGCGCCGATTATCGCGAACGGCAGGCTCGCGAGTAGAATGTTGATGAGAAAGAGAGGTTGAACACTGTTTCCTGCGAAGGTGTATTGCCGCATGGCTTCGGCTGCTAGGCTTAGCGGATTCGCTGACACGATGTTGGTGAGAAACGGCGGAAAATAGTTACTGATGACTCCTATGGGATAGTATACTGTGCTGAAAACCAGCAATATTGTCTGCACGATTTGTTGGTAGGCAAAGTAGTATTCGCCGTGAGTGGATGCGAAGGCTGCAAGAGACGCTGCGATTCCTGCCAGTCCCATGGCGAGGACGAATAGAAATGGTAACAGAATGAGGGTGTTCCACACTGCCTGTGCTGGGAGAACGACGAGTGCGATTAGCAAGAGTGATGTTGAGTAGACAACTGCGGCAAGTCCGCCTGCCAGTAAGTAGGCTGCGACAATGCCGTAGATGCTGATGGGCAAGGAGAGGTAGTATTGGATTACGCCTTCACGGATGGCTAGCCATATGCGTCTCCCAGTGTCCAAAGCAGCCACAAAGAGTCCCATGACAATGATGGCTGGAACAAAGAACTGGAAGTAGTTGAAGCTCATCAGTTTTCCATATACTAGGGCTACGACAAGCATGTCTGAAAGGTGCAGGCTTAGAAGTATCGCCATAAGCCATTTTGTTCTGAAGAAGTAGGAGAAGTCATTTCGGGTCAGTTGTAGGATGCTGGAAAGCTCTGTCATCCGCTTTTCACTCCTTCCACTAAACGTTGGAGAAGAAACATGCTTAACCCCAGAGTGCTTACTGCAAGCGCTGTGAGCACGGCGACAGCGTAGACTGGGTTAAGCAGTATGCTTGGATCAAATCCGAGAAAGAGGCGAACAAGATCTGCGCCATAGGTTAGGGGGCTAAACCTTGCCACTGAAGCATAGTCTGGGCTCGCGCGGGCTAGAGACGCGAGCGGATAAAGTACGGTGCTGAAGCGGATTATTATTGCGCTCAGCCCTGTTGTGATGGCAGCGTACAGGTCGCTTGACTTGAAAGCGATGAAGGACAAGCCTAGCATTAGTCCAGCGATGCCGAAGCCCAAGCAGAAGAGTGTTGCCACTGCAGCTGCTACGGAAACAACTGTTAGATTACCGATCAATGACAGTGTGATGGCAAATGGAACTGTCAGCATCAAAGCTAGCTCAAACCCACCTTTCAAGGCTGTGGCGAGGAAGAGTTTTGACCGCGAAATTGGAAGGCTGAGAAGGTATGGTAATCGCCCTTCATGTGCATCTTCTACAAAGTCTCTTCCAGCGTGGGAGCCAATGTCAAACGTCATCATGACAAGGAAGCCTACAGCGTAGAATTGCTGATAATTGCCTATCTCAGTGGCAGTCACGAGTTGCGATATTAGGGCACCGTATATGAAGAGTTGTATTGTGAAAGTGAACCATTGTAAGGTTATCCAGACGGGTGGCTTAAGCTCGTGTTTTAGGTCGAACCATATTAGGCGGATGACGCTACGCATTTTCGCTTGTCTCCAGTTTTTTGCCTGTAAAGCTTAGAAAGACGTCATCTAATGATGGTTCGGTCACTCTTACCGATGAGACGTGGACCTTTCTTTCATAGCATAAGCTTGTCATTTTTGGAACCCAAGCTTCCGCGATTGAAACATAAGCTTTGTATTTGTTCGTGCCCGTGGACGTTAGCTTTGCCGTACCCGGGATATTGGCCAGTTCCTCTTGGATTGCTTCATCGTTTTCAGCATGTTCCAATTCGAGTTCAACAATGTCGCCTCCTGTAATCTTGTCTTTCAGGTTTTGAACCGTGTCGCAAACGATGCTTTTCCCTTGGTCAAGAATGGTAACTCTGTCGGCCAGGTATTCTGCTTCGCGAACTTCGTTTGTTGCGACTAGAATTGTCGAGCCTTTTTCCCTCATTCGCAGTATCTTCTCCCAGATCGTTCGTTTTCCTCGCAAGTCCACTTGGCTGCTTGGTTCATCGAATATGGCAAATTTGGGACTTTGCACTAGAACCTTGGCTATTTCTAGTCTTTTGGTTTGGCCGCCTGACAGCTGCATGAACAGCTTGTTACGGGCGTCCCAAAGCTCCATATCCTTCAGAACCTGCTCTATCAAAGCGTTACGTTCAGTCTTCTTGACCCCGCACATCGCAGCATGAAATTGGAGAATCTCTGCTGGTTTGTGTCTCCAAAAGCCTCTTGCATCTTGGAATGCGATTCCTAAGATTTGACGAACCTTGGTCGGATGCTTGATCACGTCAAGGCCCATCACCTTCGCTGTGCCTGACGTAGGCTTCAGGACTGTTGCCAGAGTTAACAGAAGGGTTGTTTTGCCGGAGCCATTCGGTCCCAGCAAAACCATGATCTCCCCAGCGTTCACTGTGAAGTCTAGACCCTTGAGTGCATATGTCTTGCCATAACGTTTGACCAAATTCTGGGTTTCAACTGCATACATGAGTTAAGTTTCCTTCAAGGAATTTGCCTCTACACATGTAAATGGGGAGGTATAAAAACGCTCTGTACACGTTGTTTTCCGCGGTCTGTTACTCTTTTTCTTGCTGATACTTCGAAGACGACAAAACCATAAGAAAAGCAGCGTAATGAAAAATAATTGAAGCGCCTATCAAGTTATGAAGTTCTCCAGTTTTGCTTCTTCTGCCAGCTGGATAGCCTTCTCCATTTCATTCTTTGACAGTCTTCTTTGCATTCCCGGAATTTCGTGCGCTCGCCATTCAGGCCTGTACTGAAACATTAGGTTGACTCTTGTTTGTGTGCCTAGGTTTTGGGCAATCCAATCAATTATTGGTTTTGTGCAGCATTCAAGATGGTTTGGCAGGACCAGGATGCGCACTATGATTTCGCCGTGTCTTTTTGCTTCTTGATGGTTACGGGTGCAGACTGTCCAATAGTCTGGTGCGTCAGAGATTCTTGCTGCGCATTCTCCCGGTCCGTATTTGAAGTCCAGTAGGTAGATGTCGGCGAATCCTGCTAGAAGTTGAGCCGCTTCTGGCCCGTAGTAGCTGTTTGAGTTCCAAACAACCGGAATGTTTACGTTCACATTCCTGAATGTTGCCAGCCATTGCTTGAGCCATGGGGTTGGCTCTCCACCGACTAAATTGGCGTTTCTGCAACCATTGTTTCGCAGTTTTTCAACTTCTTTGGCTAACCGTTCAGGACTGTAGGTTTCGCCGATTTCCATCCATTGGGAAATCGTCCAGTTTTGGCAATGTTTGCATTGCATCGTACAGCCCATTGTGAAAATGGTTCCGGAAGGCACGAGCTCGGGCTCTTCGCCCATGTGTTCGAAGATGCTGGAAACAGCTATTTCCGCGCCGCACTTGCAGTAGCCGAGTTCTCCTTCAATTCTGTCGACTCCGCATTGGCGTGTGCAAAAGTGGCAATGGCGGAGAATTCTGTTCGCAAGCTCTATCTTCAAGTCCAAAAAAGACGTTTGGGGCAACGGCAGATCATGCGGGTTTTCTTGTCCACGGTCAATCTTGCTCTCAATTGTCTGCATTTCATCTATCAAGACTGCATGTTTCTGCCAGAGCTCTTTTGTGGAATCGTGTTCGCTGTACTCTGCTGCGATTTTCTTCGCAATGATGAATTTTGCTGGCTTTTCATCCTGTACTACATCAAAATATCTAGCCAAACTTGCTCGAGCTTTTTTGTCTGTTAACACTGCTAAGGCGTCAGGTCTTAGATGCGGCCACATGTCAGACTCATGAATAGATAGTGCAGGCATCAATTTATACGGTAAGATGCCAGTTCAAGCTGGGAGCGTTTTCGCGCTATCTTTAGAACAATGCGTACGGATGAGAGGATCCGCCTGCGTGTAGCTTGCCTTTGATTGGGATTTCATGGCCGCATACTGGGCATCGCATGTCTCTCGTTAGATTCCATTTCGTGATCTCGAAGCTGTAACGTTTGATCAGCATCTCATTGCAGTTTGGGCAGTACGTGTTCTCGCATGTGTGTCCGGGCACGTTTCCGATGTAAACATAGTTCAGCCCTGCATCCTTGGCTGCAACATATGTCTTCTCCAGGGTTTCGATGGTCGTAGCCGGAATCGTTGTCAACTGGTAGTCTGGGTGAAAACGCAGCAGGTGAAATGGCGTGTCCTTGCCAAGTGCATCCCTTATCCAAGTTGCAAGTTGCTTCACTTTCTCAATCGAGTCCCCGCTCTTCGGCACAACCAAGTTTGTGATTTCGATGTGAATGTCATTACGTTTCATCTCTTTCAAAGCCTGAAAGATAGGTTCAACTGAGGGGACCGCGGAAAAAGACTTATAGAATTCTGGGTCTGCGCCGCCTTTGAAGTCAACTGTTGCTGCATCCAAGTAAGGTGCGATGGTTTTCACTGCTTCTGGCGTCATGTATCCGTTGGTTACGAAAGTGTTGAAGAATCCGACTTGTCGTGCAAGCTTGGCTGTCTCGTAAGCGTATTCGAAGAATACTGTTGGTTCGGTGTAAGTGTAGCTTATTCCTTGGCAGCCGTTGTCTCTTGCGGCTTTGACTACGTCTTCGGGGGGGAAATTATGGCCTGATATTTCCTTTTCTTGGCTGATCATCCAGTTGTCGCAGAATTGGCAGCGGAAGTTGCAGCCGACTGTTGCGATTGATAGTACGAGGGCTCCGGGGTTGAAATGTGAAAGTGGCTTCTTTGTTATGGGGTCTACGCTCGCTGAAATTGCCTTGGCATAGACAAGCGAAAAGAGGGTTCCGCCATCGTTCTTTCTTACTAGGCAGAAGCCTGTTCCGCCGTCGTTGATGAGGCATGTTCTTGCGCACAGATTGCAATGGACCTTTCTGTCTTCTTTCTTTTCGTAAAGCATGGCTTCATGAAGTGGCATATTGTGTTCTCCTTCAATCGCAAATCTAGGTCTTTTGGAATATATGGTTTATTCGCTTGTCTCTGTGCTTTTTTCTTCTTTTACTTCAAACACCAGCGGTGGGGACGTCGTTTTCGCGTCCAATTCGATGCTGAGAAGATTTTCCAGAAAGCCTGCCCAGATTTGGGCTTCGTTGACAAACGGGGTTTTTATGAGTATGTACTTATCTCTCAGGTAGAAGTCTCCTAGTCCCTGCACTCGCAGGCGTTTGAAAACGTCTGGCCATTTTTCTCGGTCTGCTGCTTTGATGCCCAAAGTTGTTTCTACGGAAACTCTTAGGGCTTCTCCCATGTTTTTGCCTATTTGCCGATATTTCTCTTTTGGCGCATTCTGAATGAGGATGTTGATAAGTTCGACGTTGACGAAGGCTACGCGGCTTATTCCGCAGTAGTATTCTCCTGGGAAGCGCCAATCATAGATCGTCATGCTTCTGTAAACGTCAAGCATTTTGGAGATGAGTGGTTTGATGCCTGGCTCCTTTCCTTCTCTGATGAGGGAATCGATGAATTCTCTGTCTTCCTTGTCAAGGATTATTGTGGTTCGTTTGGCTGATTCCCCTTCTTTTCCGATCATTTCTTCAAGCTTTTTCTCTTTTTCATCCTGCATACGTATTATACCCTTCGGCATATGTTATATGCTTTGCTATTATCCCTTCTGAGACCGAACGGCTTTTTATGCAGTTCTCAACTATTTTTGTTGCCGATGAAGAATCTTATTGTCTGAAAAGATGATGTACTCTAGGGTATCGGAGGCAGAAAACTTGCGTATCTACGAAATAACCTTGTTCTTGATCAAATATCCTATCAGCACCAATCCAACCGCGAACAGCACAAATCCGGAAACCACTGAAACGATTAGGTCCAGATTGAGAAAACGAGTGAGTACGTGAGCTAGGTATGGTCCGCCAAAAGTGAAGAGAGCTACCAAGACAACTAGCAGAGTATTTCGGAATCTCGTGTCAATTCTAGCTGGGCTGACCTTTTCTTGTTTTTGCTCACTCATGCCCTTCACTTTCCATTTTATTGGTTTAACATCAACGTTTTCTCTTATAACCCTTCCTTTACCTCGTTTCCGAGAGCTTTCATGAGGAACTTGAAAACCGAAAAGCCGGCTCCGCGATCGGTTCGGAAGCCGCTTGTCGCACCAAGCAAGCATAGACCTTCTAATCCTCGTTCTTTCGCTAGACCCAGCATGAGACCTGTGGCTCCGACAATCCGTCCCTTGCTGTATATTACTGCACCCTTGTCCATGAACTCCTGCGCAAGTCTCGGTGAAGTCGCGGCCACGAACACCTGTGCTTTTTCTTCGTTCATGGGCATGCCGCCGATCGTTACTATGAGGCGGCAGCCGAATTTCTGGACAACATCGATTACTTCACCACAAATCGAGTAGTGGCCAAGCACATCGTCAAACGAGGGCTGCGCGTCTCCAGTCATTACTATGAAATTGTTTTTTTCCATAGGTGCAGCGAAAAACTCGTATCTGGGCAAGTGGCAGATGCCCTTTGAACTGACAGACACATAGTCTGGAAATGATGGCGAGAACAATTCCATGAAAGGTTTGGCTCCGCAGAACTTTATCAGAAGGTGAGCTGCAATCTTGCCTACATTTCCGAAGCCGGGAAGCCCCTGCACAAAAACTGGGTTCTCAAGAGTAGGCTTGGAAATCTGATGGAAATAGGTTTTGTCCACTCTTTTTGCACCTAGCTCGATAATGTTTGGGCGGTACTAAAATGTTTTTACGATGAGAATACTAATATATGCAGGAAGGCATTTCCTAGAGGATTCGAGAAGGAATTGTTTAATCTGAGAGCAGCGGGGTGGGGTAGCCAGGATTAACCCGCTGGGCTCATAACCCAGAGATCGGT
>CAYYXF010000005.1:0-27787 GCA_964475545.1 uncultured Candidatus Bathyarchaeia archaeon
CTCCGGAACAGTCACACCAAACGCTAGGGAAAAGCCCGTGACTGAGAAGCAGGTCACCAGCACAACATGGAGCACCAGCATATCCCCACTCGAAAACCAAAACCACACAGCCGCATCGAAGACAGGCAAGAAAGCAAAACAAAAACTACATTCTGTCGCTCTTGACCAGATCCTGCATCCTGCTGATTCCATCTATCTCCTTTATGAAAACGGCAACACTCTTCGGAACCAGCTTTTCCCAACCCTGGTTTTCCAACATCTTCTCCCTCACCAAAGTCGAAGAATACTCCTTTCTCTCAAAGAAACGTATAGCCCTCACCTTAAACCCAGCCTCAGCAAAAAGCCTACGAGTCAACGGCTCATTCGTAAACACAACGCCAAACCTAGGCGTATAACCAACAACAGACGACACCCACATCATATGCAAATGCACATCAGGAACCGGCACAACCCAAACACGAGAACCAACCACACCAGCTTCCTCCAAAGCCTCACGAACCATAACCAACCTCTCACCAGCAGTGAACGGGTTTGTAACATTGTGACTGTATTGTGCACTGCCAATCACGATTACCAGCTCATCAACCTCCTCCAAAGCATCCACTATCGCATGAAGATGCCCCGAATGAAACGGCTGAAACCTTCCAACATAAAGCCCACGCCTAACCATCTAAGCCACCTCACATCTTCCATTGCCGTTTGAAAAGAACTACCATTTATCTTTTGCCAGCCTTCCTCAACACAAACTCAACAGGAAAAACCTTCAACCGCTTACCGCCAACTGGAACTTCCCGCTCAGAAGTATAGCCTCTTCTCTCACGCCTCAAAAACTCCAGCTTCACATGAACACCACCACCATACCCAACTAAGCCAAAATCTGAACCAACCACCCTGTGGCAAGGAACAATCGGCGCAAATGGATTCAGAGCCATCACGCGACCAACACCTCTAGCACTTCCTCCAGCGACCTTAGCAACTGAACCATAAGAAGCCACATACCCCAACGGAATCAAAGAAACTACTCTAAGCACTCTCTGACTGTACTCCGACAGAAACTGCATGGCCAAAGAAGGAACATTACAGACCTCTTTACCATCATAGACCTTCTTCAAGGTGGCAATCACATGTTCAGCAAAAGGTGAAGGCTCCTCCAACCGTTCAAAGGAAACATCGAAGGGGATGCTGAGAAGCAAACCCTGAAATACGCTCTTTTCGTCCGAAGCAAAATTCGTGGCAAAAACCTCTTCGCCTTGATATGCCACGCCGAACCAGACGCCCTCAACTTCCTTCGCATAAAGATCTACCATTCGACTCCCAACTTCGAAAATACCATACATCAGACCCGAGTATTTTAACTCTAACGGAAAACAAAGATGCAAAATATCGAGAGAAAAATAGATTCAAATATGGCATGTGCACTCCCTCTGAAAGCCAAAGTCAAAACTCAGATAGTTCGAGATTATCGAGACACTACAGGATCAGCATGTCGAGCAGACTCCCTGGATACAAACACAAAAACTGTAAAGCAAACATACACAAGCATTACCGATAACAAGGACATTAAGTTTAATAGGATGACCGTGAATAGAAACGAGAAAGGTGGGTCGCATGGAAAAACAAGCACAGCAAGGCGGATACATGTGGATTCCCGGAGCGACAACCATCGGCGTAGTATGTTCAGACGGAGTAATCTTGGCATCTGAAAAACGCGTTTCGTACGGCTATCTTATCGTCAGCAAGGGCGGCAAAAAAGTGTTCAAACTAACAGACAACATAGGCGCAGCCTGCGCTGGACTCGTCTCAGACATGCAGATACTCGCAAGAGAGATGGAAGCCTATGCAAACTTGTTCACCCTAGACGTCGGCAGACCGATACCCGTTCGATCAGCAGCCAAACTCATGTCAAACCTACTCTTCAGCCGGCGACTAGCACCACTAATCACCCAGACAATCGTCGGCGGAACAGACGAAGAAGGACCATCAATATACGTCCTAGACGTACTCGGCTCAGTAATACCTGACAAATACGCAGTTGTAGGCTCTGGAACAGAAATCGCCATAGGAGTCCTCGAAGAAGGCTACAAGGAAAACAT
This sequence comes from uncultured Candidatus Bathyarchaeia archaeon, assembly GCA_964475545.1. Lineage (GTDB taxonomy): Archaea > Thermoproteota > Bathyarchaeia > Bathyarchaeales > Bathycorpusculaceae > DASPTR01. The sequence goes on from CAYYXF010000005.1 coordinate 2,094, forward strand.
GACAGTGAAAGAAGGAAAAGACCTGATAGAGAGAGCCATGAAATCCGCAATAAGCAGAGACATAATGAGCGGCGACGGAATAGACTTCCTGACCATAACGAAGAACGGGATGCAAGAAGAATCAACTAAGTTTTAGACCCCTATCTTGGCAAAAGTTTAATCAGATCCAAAGTCCAAACACTAGTCTCTACGCAAGGGGCCATTCCATAAGACGGAGAAAAGCCAGAGTGCAATTCGAACTAAGCCAGAAAGAAGGAGAATTTCTAGTCAGGCTCGCACGTAAGGCAGTGGAAGAATATCTCGAAACCAGAAAACATTCGCCCGTACCAGACAACATCCCCGAAAAGCTGAAGCAACCGTGCGGCGTGTTCGTAACAATAAACAACATAGTAAACGGAGAAAAAGAACTGAGAGGCTGCATCGGCTACCCATATCCAACCGACCCATTGGTCCAAGCAGTCATACAATCTGCCATCAGCGCAGCAACAGAAGACCCGCGCTTCTACCCGCTTTCCCCAAAAGAACTCGACAAAGTAGTCTTCGAAGTAAGCGTGCTCACACCACCGCAGAAAATAGAGACAAAAAGGCCTAAGGAATACCCATCGAAAATAAAGGTTGGACAAGATGGACTCATCGTCGAAAGAGGCATGTACAAAGGGTTACTTCTTCCACAAGTGCCTGTCGAGTGGAAGTGGGACGAAGAAGAATTCCTATGCCAGTGCTGCATCAAAGCCGGCCTGCCAGCAGACAACTGGCTACTAGAGGGCACAAAGCTTTACAGGTTTCAAGCTTTAATTTTTGAGGAAGAAACACCGAAAGGCGAAGTGAAACGCAAAGCCCTCGGCGGCGGCTAGCAACATGCGGGTATACTTTGCTCCCTGCGGAATAGGCTTAGGCCACGTTGGCAGAATTGTGCCAATAGCAAAGAAACTTCGAGAAAAACACGTTCAACTAGCGTTTTCCACCTATCGGGACGGCATATACTACGTTGAAAATGAAAAGTTCCCGCTCATGAAGGCTCCACCGATAGGATTTCAAGTAAAACCCGACGGATCAATAGATTTCAGGCAAACAGCAGTCAATCCTGGACCATTCTTTGCTTCATTCACCCTCCTAAAACAGACAAACGCAGAAGTCAAATTCATTGAAAGCTTCAATCCAGATGTCGTTGTTTCAGATTCACGCATCTCAAGCCTGCTGGCCGCAAGGCTTCTCGGAATACCGAGAATTTGCGTTTTAAACCAGTTCCAAGTCATAGTTCCCCGAAGAAAACATCATCTGCAACTAGCAAGATTTGTTGACTCAATGGCTCTCACACTTATTGGAAAGATGTGGACCAGCGGAAACACTGTTCTCATACCAGATTTCCCACCCCCATACACAATATCCATCGGAAACCTGAGCATCCCGAAAACTTACATGAAAAATGTGCGACTCGTAGGACCGATACTAGAAGTCCATCCAAACGAATTAGAAGCTGAAGACAAACTGAGGAAAAAACTAGGGTTGCCACTTGACAAGCCCGTGATATTTGTGCCGATAAGCGGCTCAATCAAAGAGAAAGCCTTCTTGACTGGAATCTTGAGGAAGATCTTGCTTGAATTCCCAGAAGACTACGAGATCGTCATGTCACTCGGTTATCCAGACAACAACAACAGACCAATACGCCACGGCAATGTAACAATCTACAAGTGGATTCCGAATCGGTTCGAATACTTAAAAGCCTGCGATGTGGTAGTTGGTCGCGCTGGACATGGAACAATAACGCAGACCATGTGCTACGGTAAACCAATAATACTTGTGCCAACACCAGGTCATACGGAACAAATCAACAATGCAAAACAAGCCCAAGACCTAGGCGTAGCAAGAATACTTCCACAAAAGGACCTAGGCAAAGAAACGCTCCTGAAAACTGTCCAACAAGTCCTGCAAAGCGGAAACGCGGATAGACTAAGAGCAATTCAAAAAGAGGTCTTGCAGTATGACGGACTCGAAGACGTTGTTAGGACAATAGACTATGTGGCAAGAAAATAGGCAAGCGTTTTAAACTCGGACAAACATGAAGTGAAAAGCATGTTCTTGCCGCACAAGATACTAGAAGAAAAACTCCTGAAAATACTCGCAGAAGACGTGGGACAAGGGGACGTAACAACCGCATTGATCATCCCCTCTGAAATTACTGCCGAAGCCGTGGTAATAGCTAAACATCCAGGAGTTGTGGCCGGGATCGAAGAAACAGCAATTCTCCTTCAAAGCTTAGGATTAAGAGTTGAAACACTAGTCCAAGATGGACAGAAAATCCACGCTAGCCAGAAACTGATGTTAATATTCGGAGAAGCGAAGACCATACTCTCCGTCGAACGCACACTTCTGAATGTTCTTTCGCGCATGAGCGGCATTGCTACGACAACAAGGAATCTAGTGGAAAAAATCCAAAAAGCAGGATTGAAAACAACGATTGCATGCACGCGAAAGACGGCACCAGGGTTAATGTACTTTGACAAGAAGGCCGTCCTAATCGGAGGTGGCGACACTCACAGGCTTCATCTCGACGATATGATCCTTATAAAAGACAATCACATTGCAGTAGCCGGCAACATAAAAAAAGCCGTTAGCAAAGCTGCTGAACGAGCATCATTCAGCAAAAAGATCGAGGTTGAAGCAACAAATATTGAAGACGCCTTGAAAGCAGCGGAGGCCGGTGCAGACATAGTCATGCTTGACAACTTCTCCCCACAACAAGCAAAGAAAGCTTGCGCATTGCTCAAGAAAGCGAAGTTCCCGAAAAGAATACTTATTGAGGCAAGCGGAGGAATTAACGCCGAAAACATTATAGAATATGCCTCAGCAGGAGTGGACATCGTAAGCTTAGGCGAAATAACAGGAAGCCCCAAGACGCTTGACATAAACCTGGAAATATCGAAGACCAACAAGAAATAGCGCTACGATCATGACTGAGGAAACGCCGCAAGCAGATAAGCTTCAATTAACGCGCCTAGCAGCAGCATCACTGCACAGATCGCGATAAACATGCCTGTTCTTACGAGTTCCCTGGAGGTTCGTCTGCGCCTAATTACACTCCAAGTCAGCCAAACACTTGAGGCGAACGCTGTGGAATACGAGACAAACTCCAACCAAGTAAATGGAAAAATGAATAGCAGAAGAAAAGCAGCTATTCCAAGCAAAGGGTCCATGTTAGTTTCTGCAGCAACCACCGAACCCGTGTTATACAAAGCGTAGAAACCGAATAATGGTCCCGCAACAGGAACAAACATCACCAGACATATCGCAAAGTTGTTCTTGAAAATGGAGAGTGAACCTTCCCAAACGTTCATGTTCTTCAATGACTCCCGCAGTTCCTTGAGCTCCTCGCTCCTAGCCTTGGAGTCTTCAGCGCTGAGCGGGGTCAGAATGCCAGCAATTGTTACTGAAATTGACAGAAAGAAAAAGACCGTGATGGTTAAGATCCTCTTCAACCTTGAGGGTGAAGCTGCCCAAAAACGGAAAACCAATATGATTACCCTTTTCGCCTTTCTATGCTTTCAAATCTATTCTTAGGATGCGAAACCCTCTTGCCACAGGGTTTAGCATCTCAGCGATATTAACCTTCTTCAAAACATCATTCGAGTCCTCTGCAAATCCTCTAATGTCATGTTCTCCAGCCATGAGAGAATAAAGATACATATTCTGACTGATCTTAATGGACTGGCACTTGGACGGCAAACCAAGCAGAACTGACTGATTCTCCTTTGTGGCCTTCTCACAAGCATACAAAATCGCATGCGCCCCAGAGGTCAATTCCGCAATCCGAACGGGAATGCTTTCTTTTCCTATAGCTAGGACATCTATCCCGTATTTCTGAGTGATTTCCCCAGCAATCCGCCGGATCCTAGGCAGAATCTTTAAGAGATGACGTTTTGCTTTGCTTGAGATCCTCATGTTAGTGAACTGAATTGGTGATAGCTGTTCAAGCGAAATTGCCCCTAAAGACATGTCCAAGTGAACAACATCCGCCTTGACTTTCCCGAGCAGATCTCGACAAAGCTCCGCCTCATGAACTACAACTTCATGCCCATTACGGGCATCTGCAAAAATGGGCTCAGCCAGACAAGCGCTCGGCTCTCTGTAGGGTGGATTCACCAGCACAGATGTAGTCGCCACGATAGTCAACGGTTCAAACCTCTCGTTAAGTACGGCGGCTGAAGAATCCGCCGCTATAATTCTCAAATATCTCACCTTTAACGTATTAGAAAGCCTATCAGAATTTATCTTTGCCGTTCAGCCTGTCGCTTCTTTCAAACCTAATCCTAGGATAAACAACTCAGAGCTTTTGCCCCTACTAGCTTCAGGTTTTACCACTCTCACGCTTTGGAAATGGTTTTTTACTTTCTTTATGAAATCATCTAACATGTCGCCTTGAAAGGCTTTGGCAAAGAAGCTTCCAGATGGTGCGAGCGTGTCCAAGGCAATGTTTAAGGCCTTCTGAGCCAAGTCCATCTGACGCGCATGGTCCACTTCCCATATGCCCGAGATGTTCGGCGAAACATCTGAAATCACTGTATCAGCTTTTCTTGGAAGGAACTCTGATATTCGCTGTATTGTTTCTTCTTCATCAACATCGGCCACAATTGTTCGAACGTTGACTTCTTCGAAAGGCTCAATTGGTTTCAGGTCGACCCCAAGGATAAATCCTTTGCTCCCAACAATTTTCCGCGCAGCCTGAACCCAGCCACCCGGCGCAGCGCCCAGATCGACCACGACATCCCCCTCCCCAATGAAATGATACTTTTTCACGGCTTGAAGTAGTTTATAGGCCGCTCTGGAACGATACTGCTCCTCTTTAGCCTTCTTATAGTAATAATCTCTCTTCCTATCTTGGAGCCATGCCTTAGGCAAAACTAACTGTCACCAAGCACTGTGGATTCGCTTTGGCATATTGAAAGTAGCCATCCCGTGAGCCTCTCGCAATTCTGCGGTGAAATCGTACTTGACGGATCACACCTGGGATTATCTGGGCACATGAGACATGGACAATCCGCTATTGAATCTATCGAAGCCGGAAGCCTCTTCGGAAAAAGCCTATACGTCCACCTTCCTTCACGTAGCTCTTTCTCTCTCCGTATCAGACCCTTGTTTTCCAGCTTTATCGATATTCTTGAACCTTCCCTGCTGCTTGCTCCAAGTTTGTGCCACAGATCTGACTGAAGCACGCCTTCATGACCAGTATTCATCACAAATTGAAGGGCCTTCTGTTCCAGGTCGTTGCGCTTGGGCATTCTCACCAGTTCCAAGTGGTTAATATGTGTAGTATTTAAATAAAAAGTTGTGTGTTTACAATCGCAAGAAGTAATGTTGCCATATGAGAAAATCAAAAGACAATGCAACTCAATCCTACTGTCTGGGAATCGAATCAACAGCTGACGATTTCAGCGTAGGAATATCAACCTTTCAAGGTGAAATACTAGCAAACGTGATTGATGCTTACATACCCATAGAAGGAGGCATCCATCCACGAGAGGCAGCCAGACACCATGCAGAGGTGACTAGCAGAGTCCTCGAAGAAGCTCTCATGAAATCAACGATAAAGCCCCAAAATCTGTCGGTTATCGCGTTTTCTCAGGGTCCAGGTCTAGGGCCATGCCTTCGCACTGGAGCAACTGTGGCGCGTGCCATGGCAGCCTATCTCGAAATTCCCTTGGTAGGCGTGAACCATTGTCTGGCACACATCGAAATTGGAAAACTCAAAACAAGAGCCCAAGATCCAATAACGTTGTATATCTCAGGAGGAAACACGATTGTCGCCGCCTTCGATGCTGGACGCTACAGAGTCTTCGGCGAGACTCTGGACATTGCACTAGGAAATTGCCTCGACGTTTTCGCTAGAGAAGCCGGACTACGCCAGAAGCCAGATTTGCCCTTCGGAGCTGTCATCGAAAAGCTTGCCGCAAAAGGAGACAAGCTGATTCCGCTACCATATACCGTTAAAGGCATGGACACTTCGCTAAGCGGCTTATTGACTGCAGCCGTTAACTTGCTGAAAAAAGGAGAATATGGACTCGAGGATTTATGTTATAGCCTTCAAGAGACAGCGTTCTCCATGGTTACCGAAGTGACCGAGAGAGCTTTGGCGCACACGGGGAAAAAGGAAGTTCTGCTAACAGGCGGAGTAGCTGCCAATAAGAGACTCCAGTCAATGATCAAAGCGATCGCTGAGGAGCATGATGCAAGATTCTGCGTTGTGCCAAGCGAGTTTGCAGTTGACAACGGAGCCATGGTTGCTTGGACAGGAGTTTTGGCCTACACTCACGGCATGATCACGCCAATAGAGAAGAGCTTCGTGAAGCCAAGATGGCGGCTTGAGGAGGTTGACGTTCCTTGGGCAGAATAGAGTTGCCGATACTAATCAAGAAAGGAGCGGAGGCCAACCTGTACCTGATGGATTGGCAAAACAGAAAAGTGATAGTCAAAAAGCGCCTCCCCAAGAAATACCGACCGTCAAGGCTAGACGAACAGATACGAACGTACAGAACTGTTCATGAGCCACTACTCATGCATGGAGCAAAACAGGCTGGAGTACCCACACCAGTCATCTACCAAGTGAACGTCAAAGAAGCAACTATCATAATGGAGTTCATAGAGGGAATGCAGGTCAAGGAGTCGCTCAACAGCCAATCAGAAAAAGAACGAGAAAGCATTTGCCTAAGAATAGGCAAGTCAATCGGAAAACTTCACAGGTCCGGAATAGTTCATGGGGATTTGACAACATCTAACATGATTTTGAAATCTGAAGAGAAAATTGTCTTTGTGGATTTTGGGCTTGGAGAGAAAACGAATGAGCTTGAGGCTAGGGCAGTTGACCTGCATCTTATGAAAAGAGCCCTGCAAAGTACACATTTCCGATTTGCAGAGGAATGCTTCAGTGCTGTAATGGAAGGCTATGCTAGCGTTATGGAAGCTCAAACAGCAAGGGAAGTCTTCGAAAAGATCAAAGAAATAGAAAGAAGAGGACGTTACATCACTGAAAGGAAGATGTGATTTAAGATGGGTCTTCAGCTAGAGGGCAGAGTAATATTCTTTGCCACAAACAATGTTAACAAGTTCAATGAAGCACGGAGAGTTCTGACAGAACACAAGATTGCAGTGGGAATGCTCAGAGTGAAGAGCACAGAAATTCAAAGCGAAGATCTAGAGGAGATCGCGAGCACGAGTGCGAAAGATGCTTTCGAAAAATGCCATCTACCAGTTATTGTTGAAGATGCCGGACTTTTCATCGACGCGTTGAAAGGTTTCCCTGGCCCATACGCAGCCTACGTATTCAAGACTATTGGCAACGCAGGATTATTACGGATCATGGGAAATGTGAAAGAGAGGAAAGCCATATTTAAATCAGCCATAGCCTACTGTTCCGCAGCGCTCGAATTACCTATTTGTTTCAAAGGCGAAGTTGTTGGGGAAATAACTCTGGGAGAACACAGAAAGAGTGCAGATGGCGGTTTCGGTTTTGATCCGATTTTCAAGCCCGTGAGTAGTGACAAGGTTTTTGCGGAAATGTCAATAACAGAAAAGAACAAACATTCGCATCGAGCTATGGCCCTACACAGATTTGCAGAATGGTACAAGAAACTCCCAGGGCAGAAGCAGTCACACGCACCAGCCATATGACACGACGAAAATCGCAGTTGCTAACTACATTGCCAACACTCATTTTATTGTGATGGTAATGGCTGGGGTTTCTACGGACTCACGTGTGATGTGGCCCTCCGCGGTTAGCATGAATTGGAAAAGGGCTCCTTTTATGAAGCAGGTGCCCTTTGGAACCTGACCTGCCGGGTAGGGTCCGACAGCTCCCTCCCATGGTACTGTTTGAAACCACCAGTAATAGTAGGAGAGGCTTCCGCCAGAACTCAAGGTCTTGCCGAATACTGCCTCAGGATAGGCATGGAAAGATTGCCAATCCCAGACTCGCGTTCTATTTGAATCATCTACGACTAGATCAAAAATGCACCCGTTGTGCCATTCTAGCACTAAGGTGCTGTTGCTGATGTTTCTGAGTGTGAGGCTCACGTTTATGACTTTATCTTGCTGAAATTCTGTTCTTTCCAATTGCATAGAAAACTCCAAAGGCAGAGAGACTGTAGTGACTTTCGGTCCTCCACGTGGAAGCAACATGGCTCGATAGACAGTAGCAGCAAATATGGCAACAACAAGAGTGACAATGCCTGTTACCATCAAGAGTTTTCTCGTGGTTTTCGCCAGAACGGTGTCACCTACAACTTATATTTCTAGGGATTAGAACAATACATGACAAATTAGGCTAAGCCGGAAGGATAAACCACTGTTCACATGCCCTCCCCCGGTTCAATATATGATCCAATATGATTTAACAAAAAACCAAAGACATCAATGAGTCTTCCTTCACAAGTGAACGATCAACAGGTTGTGATATGCTCTTGGCGTCATTATCATGGCGACTTCTCCCGCCAGCCTTCCCTTTTCTTGTTTCTAGAGGATTCTTTCGCTTTGCGAACATGGAAGGCAAGAAGCTTTTCAGGAAGTAAAAGTGAATGAAACTAACGCATAATTTTAGGAGCCCATCAATAATCTTAAATATTTGTCTAGCCTTGCTCATGCAGAGTCTAAGGGACAAGTTTATGCCCAAGCAAGAAAGCGGAAAATCGCATCAGATTAGACCAGTGAGCAAACGTCCCCCGAGCTGGTGCAAGTACCAGCCAGAGGAGGTCGAAGCCCTAGTTATTAAGCTGGCGAAGGAAGGAAACTCCACAAGTCGCATTGGCACGATTCTTCGAGATCAACATTCCATTCCTCTGGTTAAGCCGATAACAGGCAAAACGATCACAAAAATCCTTAAAGATTCACAGCTCGCTCCAACATTTCCCGAGGATCTGGCCAATTTGGTGAAGAAGGCCGAGAATCTGGGCATGCATTATGCGAAGAACAGGACTGATTTACACAACAAAAGGGCATTGCAGATCATCGAAGCAAAAATCCACAAGCTTTCAAGATACTACAAGCGCATAGAAGTGCTACCGAAGAACTGGAAGTATGAAGCGAAAATAGCTTCTGTCGTATAGCCTCTTGTGTCACAGAAGGTTTCGCCTCTAATAGCAGGTTTAAATCTGCAGACAATCTGTTTACTAGCCTAGTGTGATCACCATGGATGCGAACGAAAGCCAGGTTGCAGGTTTTTTGGATTCAGTTCGACAAGCGGCAATGGCGATTGTTGAAACAGCTGAGAATGATGGCTTAATCCACGTGTTTTCACATTTAGACGCAGACGGAGTTGCGGCAGCAGGCATCATTGGAAAGGCGCTGCTCAGACTTGATGCTAGGTTTCGCATCCGAATAACGCAGTGGATCGAAGAGAAGATTCTCGAAGTCCTTTCAGACAAGCCACAGCTGATAGTCTTCAGTGATTTAGGAAGCGGTTACACTGATTTGTTGAGGGAGAAGCTTGCAGATTTCAAAATTGTCATTTTGGACCATCATCAGGTTGTGGGCGAGAATTCGGCTAATTTTGTCCATGTAAATCCGCATTTGCATGGAATAGATGGGGCTAGAGACATCAGCGGGGCTGGCGTGGCATATTTCGTGGCTAAGGCGATCGACGATGCGAATATTGATTCAGCACCCGTGGCGGTTGTAGGTGCTCTAGGTGACTTGCAGGATAAATATTATCAGAGAATGTTAGGCGGAATGAATGAAAGGATTGTTGAAGAAGCCGCCAAAGCAGGCATTTTGACGGTTGAGAAGGACCTTATTTTCTTCGGCAGAGAGACACGCCCAATTCACAGGATGTTATCAAGTACAACCACACCGTTCATACCAGGCATCAGCGGAGAGGAAGGAAACAGTCTGGCTTTTCTAAAGAACCTGAACATCGAATCCAGAAACGGTGAAAAGTGGCGAGCTCTAAGAGACTTGTCAGATGATGAAAAGAGACGATTATGCACAGCGTTGGCGGATTATTTATTGTCAAAGGGTCTGCGATTCGATGTGAGCGATCTTGTAGGAAACGTCTATGTTCTGAATCATGAAGAACCTTGGACGCCGCTTAGAGACGCTAGGGAATTTGCGGTACTGTTGAATGCAACCGGTCGAATGGATCGGTCAAGCTTAGGCGTGACAGTGTGCATGGGCGACAGAGGCTCCGCCTTCGAAGAAGCAGTCAAAGTGCTTGAAGATTACAGGCGAACCATTGGCAAGTACCTTGGTTGGGTGATGGAGAAACCTGAACGCATGCGAGAGATGGAAAACATCTACGTAGTCTACGGAGAGAATTTTATCAACGACAAAATCGTGGGCGCAATAAGCTCCATACTTTCAGGCGGCTTGCCCAACCCTGAAAAGCCACTGATCGCGTACGCCAACGTTGAGGACCAAGGGTTGGCCAAGATCAGCGCACGAACCGTGGACGCCATCGTATCAAGAGGCATCAACCTTGGAGACATTATGCAGGCAGCAGCTGAAAAATGCGAAGGAAAAGGCGGAGGACACAACATCGCCGCAGGAGCCCAAGTTCCGCTTGACAAGATTGGCGCATTCATTCGCATGGTCAACGAGATGGTCGGCCAACAGCTAAGAGGCGAGAAAAATGGAAGCTGAAATAGTTCTAGACTACGGAGATCCGATCACTGCAAAGGCAATTGCTAGAGCTATATCGCCTGACAACGTCGAGACACCGCGGGGCTTGGCAATCAAAACGGACTGCAGAGAAAGGAGGGTCATAACGAAAATAGAGTGCAGAGAAAAGTTATCTACATTCATTGCAACAATTGATGATCTCCTCTTTTGTGCTTCAACGGCAGAGAAAGCAGTGCAAGCAATAGCACATGCCTCAGAAAAGACTCCAGAGTTCAGCAAGGAACAATGAAAGAAACCAACGAAATGCAGCCTCACCAAAAGAGGGCCTAATCGCAAAGTTAATAGCTTATTTAAGGTTAGAGTCAGGAGACCGACCTAAATCAAAAGGCAAATCGCAAGTGAAATGAATGCTCGACATTAAACTGATCCGCGAAAACCCAGAACTCGTAAAAACCAATTTGCAGAAGAGAGGAAACCCTAACAACCAGCAGACGCTTGACGAGCTCATTCAATACGACCAAACTTGGCGGGAAAACCTAACAAAACTAAATGAGCTCCGCCATAAGAGAAAGCAGATAACAGCAGACATCGCGGCCTTGAAGAAGAAGGCGAGAGACGCAAACACCGAAATCCAAAGAGGAAAAGCCATCGAAGCTGAAGTCACGGCATTGGAAGATCGAGTAGCTGAAAACGAACAAAAAGTGCAGCAGTGCCTGATGCGGCTTCCTAACCTACTACACGAATCAGTCCCAACGGGCAAAGACGAAAACGACAACGTTCAAACGAAATTGTGGCGAAAACCGCCCAAGTTCACCTTCACACCCAAAGGACACGTGGAAATCGGCCTGAATTTGGACATAATGGACATTGAAAGAGCAGGGAAAATCGCTGGAGCCAGATTCTTTTACCTAAAGAGAGAAGGCGCCCTCCTTGACTTGGCACTTAGGAGCTTCGCCCTGAAAGAAATGTTCAAAAAAGGCTACGTTCCAATAGAACCGCCATTCCTAATGAGGCGAGAGCCCTACGAAGGCGTCGTGGCCCTAAGTGACTTTGAAGATGTTTTGTACAAAATCGAAAACGAAGATCTATACCTAATCGCAACCTCAGAACATCCTATGGCAGCAATGTTCATGAATGAGACCCTTAGGGCTGAAGACCTGCCGCTTAAGATGGCTGGGATAAGCACCAACTTCAGAAAGGAGGCAGGAGCACACGGCAAAGACACTAGAGGAATATTTCGAACGCACCAATTCAACAAAATAGAGCAATTCGCTTTTTGCAAGCCCGAAGACTCGTGGAAAATACATGAACAGCTTCTGCACAACGCAGAAGAACTCGTGCAAAAACTGGGGTTACCCTATCGCGTGGTCAACGTTTGCACAGGCGATATTGGTACGGTTGCAGCCAAGAAATATGACATAGAAGCATGGATGCCTGCGCAGAATGGCTATCGCGAGATAATCTCATGCAGCAACTGCACCGACTATCAAGCTAGACGCCTGAAAATAAAATACCGGGAGAAAGAAGGAGAACCACCCAAAGGATTCGTCCACACGCTAAACTCGACTGCCATAGCCACGGGCAGAACCATCGTGGCAATACTTGAAAACTACCAGCAAGAAGATGGTTCAGTGATCATGCCAGAAGTCCTAAGAGAATACATGGGTGGCATAGAGAAAATAAGGCCGAAACAATAAAACTTTTAATACTCTGATGCGAATCAACAAGCTACACTCGGAGGATAAGGTTGTCTTCAAAAACAAAGAAAGTAAGGGACAAATGGCGAAGCAAAACGTGGTACATGGTAACAGCACCGCCATACTTTGGGAATACTGAATTGGGCTCCGTGCCAGCCGCCGAAACAGACAAGCTAATTGGCAGAACAATCGACGCGACCCTCTACGATGTTACGGGCGACTTTTCCCATCAATACTTGAAAATGTACTTCCAAATAAACGAAGTTGACGGCAAGACTGCACACACAATCTTCAAAGGTCATGAATACTCGCGAGATTACCTACGTAGCCTCGTAAGAAGAAGAACGACAAAAGTGGATGGCCTATTCAATGTTATCACCAAAGACGGATACAATTTGCGCGTGGCGGTCTCCGCTTTCACATTGTCCAGGGTCAAGACGTCGCAGGAAAAGACCATGCGGACAATAATGACCAAGATAATAAAGGAGAAAGCTGCAGCACTTACGATAGATCAGTTCGCCCAAGAAATGGTGCTGGGCAAAATAGCCTCAGACATATACAACGAAGCCAAGAAAATAGCACCATTGCGGCACGTGGGCGTCAGAAAATCAAAACTCATACAACAGATAGTCCAGGCAAAGCAACCGGCTACCGAACAGGCCGCGGAGCAAGCCTAAGATCTCAGTAGATCCTTTCCGCAGTCATATCCTTTTCGAAAAGCCGTCAAATTTAGTTCTTCAGTTCCCTTCGGGATATTTGCTTTAATCGATTCTTTAAGAGCATTCTCATCCAACGCGTTTGTGATCGCCACAAACGCGCCAAGCATGACGATGTTTGCGACTATTCTTCTTCCCAGTTCTTCAGCAATTTTAGTGGCTGGAACGCGGAAGACCTTGGCCTTCGTCAACTCTTTTTCTCGAGGAACCATGTCAGGATCCAGAATCACAATTCCACCGCTTTTCACGTCGTCTATGTAATCGTTGTAGGCATGCTGAGACATTACAACCAGTATGTCAGGCTCCACCACCTTCGGAAAGTCAATTTCCTCCTCCGAAATCACCACTTCAGACTTGCACGCCCCGCCCCTTGACTCTGGACCATATGACTGCGTTTGAACAGCATTCTTTCCACTGTGAATACATGCCGCTGCCGCCGTGATTATTCCAGACTTGATTATGCCCTGACCGCCGAACCCCGCGAACCTGATCTCAAGCCTCAACTGTCAGCCCACCTGCTCCAATGCTTTTTCGTTAATCTGAGAGATTTTTTCGTGAAGCAGTTTTTCATAACTCAATTTCTCCACGTCCACAAACTCGCCAACAACAATGCGGTCAAACGTGATTTCTGCTTTGGCCGGATCCGAGAAACTCTCAACTGATGAAGCCTTCTTGAACCATTCCATCATTTCAAGCCCTGAACGCATCTTGTTGTATCGGCCGAAGATTTCAGGACAGGGAGAAACAACTTCGATAAAGCAGAACCCCTCTTTCTGCAGGACTTTCTTAATAGACTGAGTTAACCTGCGCACATGTAGTGTGGTCCAACGAGCTACGTATACTGCGCCAGACGCGGCTGCCAAGTGAACCAAGTTAAACGGATGTTCGATATTCCCATAAGGACTGGTGGTTGTGAACGCTTCAAGAGGCGTCGTAGGACCCTGTTGTCCGCCGGTCATGCCGTAGTTGAAATTGTTTACACAAATCACCTTGATTCCCATGTTTCTTCGTGCAGCATGAATAAAGTGGTTCCCTCCGATCGCGAAAAGATCACCGTCCCCGCTGACGATCACAACTTGCAATTCTGGGTTCGCCAATTTCACTCCTGACGCGAAAGCCAACGCGCGGCCATGCGTGGTGTGAAATGAGTCAGTGTTCGTATAACCAGCTGTTCGACCAATGCAGCCTATGCCAGACACGACGACAAGCTTGTCTAGATCCATCTGCAGCTCGTCCAAAGCGTGGACAAAACAGTTGAGCACGATGCCGTTGCCGCAGCCTGGACACCAGATATGCGGGATCATAGCTGACCTCAAATATTTCAAGAACGGATGTTCCATCATTGCCTGAGCCATCAGCGATTCCTCCTTATGACTTCAAGAATCTCCATAGGAGTATGCGGGTCTTCCCCAAGCTTTGAAAGAAAAGCCACAGGCGTCTCCTTGGCTGCTCTTTCAACCTCTCTCACCAACTGCCCGCAATTCATTTCTGGCATAACAATGGCCTTCGCGCGGCTGGCTATTTCAGCCACTTGCTTTTCCGGAAAGGGCCACAAAGTGATCAAACGCAGCAGCCCAGCCTTTATGCCAGAGGCTCTAGCTTTCCTTACGGCACTCAGCGCAGCGCGGGCAACAATTCCGTACGCTGCAACGACAACGTCAGCGTCTTCCAGCATGACCCTTTCGACTCTCACGATCTTGTCCTCGTTCTGGCTTATTTTCTGGCATAACCGCCTCACAAGTCTCGATTGTACTTCTGAGCTTGACGTTTGCGGGTACCCTTGCTCATTATGCGTCAGCCCAGTGGCATGAAAACGGTATCCTTCTCCAAAGCAGGCCATGGGCGGGACTAAATCATCATCAGGCATGAAGGGCATGTACTTATCACGTGGGACGTTGGGTTTCTTGCGATTTACCGTTCTTATTCCCTCAGCAGGTGGTATCACCACCTTCTCCCACATATGAGCAACGATCTCGTCGCCCATTAACAACGTTGGAACCCTGTAAGTCTCAGACAGGTTGAAGGCTTCAATCGTCAAATCAAACATTTCCTGAACGGAAGAGGGCGACAAAGCTATGATGCCATAGTCTCCATGAGAACCCCACTTCGCCTGCATAACGTCTTGTTGGCCGGGAAGAGTAGGCTGACCAGTGCTGGGGCCTCCACGCATTATGTCGACGACGACGCATGGTGCCTCAGTCATCACGGCTAACCCGATGTTTTCTTGCATTAGGCTGAAGCCAGGCCCCGAAGTTGCTGTCATTGCCTTCAGACCAGTGTAGGAGGCACCGATCACAGCGGCCATTGAAGCGATTTCGTCTTCCATTTGAACATAGATTCCTCCGAACTCAGGCATCCTCTGGGACAAGTGTTCGGCAATTTCCGTCGCTGGCGTAATTGGATAGCCCGCAAAGAACCTGCACCCGGCAGCGATTGCGCCTTCTGCACATGCGACGTCGCCGTTCAAGAAGTGGGCACCAGTAAGTAAGGCTCTTTTTCCCGTCATGTCTTATCCTCTTCGTCAGGTTGTTTTTCAACTACGTAAATAGCAAAATCTGGACAAACTGCCGTGCAAAAGCGGCAGAGAATACATTTACTTTCATCTATGATCCTCGGAGGATGCACTCCTCTCGCGTTTATCTCGTCTGACTCTTCGAAAACCTTCTTGGGACAGAACTCTATGCAGTAGCCGCAGCCTTTGCATTGATCTTTGATTAGGTGAATTTCTGCCTTCGGATGCTTCAAATCCTTGCTGTCAAGGGCTGCATGCCTAATTCTTTCGGGCATACTCAATCATCCGCCAGAGCCTTTTCAAATACCTTTTTAGCCTTTTCTATCTCCTCGGGTGCAACGGCTTCAACTATGGTCTTCATTTCGCGCACTTTCGAAGCAAACCTTTCTCCTTCGGCCGCTGAGGCCCAAAGCAGCTGCAGCCTCTCCTTGTTCAAGCCACTCTGCTCCATCTTTTTCCACAGTCGTTCCACACGCTTCTGAGTCTGATAGTTAGCATTTATGTAGTGGCAGTCTCCAAGATGACAGCCAGTTACCATAACGGCTGCGGCTCCTCTTGCGAATGCCCTTTCAACAAATTTCGGAGCAACACGTCCCGAACACATGGTCCGAATTATACGCACGTTAGGTGGATATTGCATTCTACTGACTCCTGCAAAATCGGCGCCTGCATATGAACACCAGTTACAGCAGAAAGCAACGATCTTCTTATCCGCATCGTGCTCTGTCAATGCGTCTATTTGCGCTGTGATCTGCTCGTCAGTGAAGTGGCTCTGAGTCAAAGCGCCAAAAGGACACTCTGCCGCACACGTGCCACAACCGCCGCATGCAGCTTCTATGATGCTGATTTGTTTTAGGTCTTTGTTCAAGACTATGGCATTGTATGGGCAGACTTTTATGCATAGCCCGCATGCCTTGCACTTTTCAGAATAGATAATAGGTGTAATGGCCTCGACAGTCACTTTTCCCTTCGCCATCAGAATGCCAGCACGGGCCGCAGCCGCGCTTGCCTGTGTCACGCTGTCTTTAATGTCCTTGGGTGATTCGGCGCAGCCTGCAAAGAATACTCCGCCTGTGGCGGCGTCTACGGGTCTCAGTTTGGGATGAGCCTCTAAGAAGAATCCATCTTGGTCTCTTGAGAGTGTCAGTAAACGCTGAATCGTTTCGCTGTCTTTTCTTGATTCAAGCCCTACAGACAAGATTGCCATGTCAACGTTGATCTTGTAAAGCTGTTTCTGAAGGGTGTTCTCACCTATAAGCCACAGGTTGTGGATTCTTTTGTCTTCTTTTATCTCAGCAGGAAGCCCTCGAATGAATTTGACCCCGGTTTTTCTGGCTCGTGTGTACAGGTCCTCAAAGCCTTTTCCGTAGGCTCTTATGTCTACGTAGAAAACGTAGATTTCAGTGCCAGGCCAATGTTCCTTGATCAATAGGCTATCCTTGATTGTGTTCATGCAACAGACATTGCTGCAGTAAAGCCTCCCATTCTTGTCAGTTCGAGAGCCAACACATTGGATGAATGCCACACGTTTAGGAATCTGCTTGTCGCTGGGACGTATCAAATGGCCGCCCGATGGGCCACCCGCATTGATCAGCCTTTCAAACTCAAGCGAGGTAATCACATTTGGAAATCTGCCATACCCATAGTTAGGTAGTACCGACGGGTCAAAAACGTCTGCGCCAGTGGCCACTACTATCGTGCCAACTTCAAGCTCGAGTGTTTCAGGTTTCATCTCGAAAACCACTGCTTTTCTCTCACATGCCTTCATGCACTTGTCGCAGACAACGACTCCATCTTTGTTGAGGCACTGGTTCATGTCAATTATGTATGTGGCGGGAACAGCTTGAGCGAACGGCATGTAAATGCCGTGTCTTGAGGCCAGGCCAACATCGAACTCATTTGGAGCAACTATTGGGCATACTTTTGCACATTCTCCGCAGGCAGAACAGTCCATCGTTACGTACCGCGGCTTCTTCAGTACTCTGACGTGAAAGTTGCCAATGTACCCTTTGACCTCACTAACTTCGCTGTTAGTTAAGAGTTCAATGTTTGGATGGTGGCCAACGTCAGACATTTTGGGTGCGAGGATACAGATGGAACAGTCCATCGTTGGAAAAGTCTTGTCGATCCGCGCCATCATTCCGCCAATACTGGGTTCTTTTTCAACCAGAAACACCTTGTAGCCCGTGTCGGCAAGATCAAGGGCAGCTTGGATGCCAGCAACGCCGCCACCGATAATTAGGGCACTACGATTTATTGGCACCTCAATCTCCTCCGCAGGCTGAAGCAAGGTAACCTTCGCAACAGCCATTTTCACAAGATCCTTGGCTTTCTCAGTAGCTGACTTTCGATCATACAAATGAACCCAACTACAGTGCTCACGAATGTTAGCCATTTCAAAAAGATATTTGTTCAAACCAGCATCTTCACAGGCTTTCCTGAACGTGGGTTCATGCAGACGCGGAGAGCACGACGCAACAACCACTCGATTGAGTCTATGTTCTTTGATGTCCTTCTTTATCCCCTCTTGCCCCTGATCTGAACACGTATAGAGATTATCTTGGGCTAAGACAACATGCGGAAGGGTCGTGGCAAATTTTGCAACTTCCTCGCAGTCCACGGAACCCGCGATGTTTAACCCGCAATGGCAAACATAGACTCCGATTCGAAGTTCTTCTGCACCCAAGTTGGGTTCTGGTTCCTTCTCCTCTACCATCAGATCACCCCTTCGGCGATGTAAGGTATCTCTCAATTGATGCTGCTGCCCGTTTTCCCGTACAGATTGCCTCGATTACAGTTGCAGGTCCAGTGACCGCGTCTCCCGCGGCAAACACGCCCTTCAAACTAGTTTCCATGGTTATCGGATCAGTCCAAACCGTCCCATCATCATTCAATTCAACTTCTTTGGGCAAAAACTCCACATCAGGGCTTTCACCAATTGCAAGAATCACCATGTCTGTTTCACGTTTGAACTCCGAACCCTCTATCGAAATTGCCTTCTTTCTTCCACTCTCGTCGGGTTCGCCGAGCTCCATTCGGACACACTCAATGGCACATGCTTTTCCATCCTGCCCAAGAACTCTTTTCGGTGAAACTAAGAACTCGATTTTGACGCCTTCGCTTTCTGCTTCTTTTACTTCCCAAGGGATTGCAGGCATTTCCTCCCGCGATCGACGATAGAGAATAGTGACGTCTTTGGCTCCTATTCCCAAAGCCTTTCTCGCATTCAACGCGGTTCTAGCAGCATCGATCGCCACGTTTCCGCCGCCCACTACGGCAACGTTACCGCCGATTTCAACATTTTCCCCAGAATTGACGCTCCATAGAAAGTCCAAAGCGTGGACTACGCCTTTCAAATCTGCACCTTCGATCTTCAGTTTTTGCGCTTTATGAGCCCCGACACTGATAAGAACTGCCTTGTAGCCTTCTCTCCACAATCCATTAAGGTTTAGATCTTGGCCAATGGTAATACCGGTCTTTATTTCTACACCCAGATCCTTTATTGATTGAATTTCCTTTTCTACAAACTGTTTCGGCAAACGAGAACTCGGTATACATTTTCTGAGCATTCCGCCGGCTTCTGGCAGTGACTCAAAGATTGTAACTCCGTATCCTTTTCGGCTCAGTTCACAGGCGGTTGTGAGTCCGGCTGGTCCAGAACCTATGATTGCGATTCTCTCTTCGTGTACTTCCTGTGCCCTCTTTGCTTTTTCGCTTTTCAAATGCTCATCATACAACTGTCCAATTCTCTCAAGTACTTTCTCCTTTTCTAGCCCAGCCCTTTCCGGATGAAAGCAGGTGAGCGTTGTGGACAATGGAAGAGGAATATTCTCTACTATTTTCCGAAGAGCCTCATCCGAATAGTGTGCAAATCCATGTTCTAAGGCGATTTTCCTCACAGACAGGAATATTTCGGGCAGCTTTATGGCTTGATTACAATGCCTTTGACAGCGATAGCACCATGCACAGAGCCAAAGCTCAGTTGAAGATAGCATCTTGTCTGGGTCTGAGAAGATGTTTTCAAGAAGACTTCTAGGATTGTAATCGCTTCCCAACATTTCAGCCATTGGGCAGCTGCCTGTGCAGATACCGCACTCATAGCAATATTTGAGTTTTTCAACGTCTAGAAGCTGTTCAAGGATCTCCTTGGAAACAATGGTTCCTGCAGTTGGCAAACTCTGAGCCTTCCCTAATATTCCGAGGGACACGAATATAAAAGTTTACAAATGTAAAGGTTTGCCGCAAAACCCCGCTCCGAGCATCATGCACACTTCTTTTTATAAGGTGAAAACGCATAGAACATGAACTCGAAAGAGGAGCATCAACTTGAGAAAAGTTAGAATCGTTATGTACGGAGTAGGCGCCGTCGGCACGCTGATCGCCAAGTTTCTGCTGGAAAAGGAAGGAGTAGAAATCGTAGGAGCAGTTGACACAGCAAAAGATAAAGTGGGCAAGGATCTGGGCGACGTCTTGGGTCTAGGAAGAAAGCTTACCATAAAAGTTACAGACGATGCAGACTTGCTTCTTAGGCAGGCAAAACCAGACGTTGCAATCCATGCAACCTCGTCCTTTCTTAAAGACACATACTCGCAGATAGCGGCAATAGTCGAGAATGGAGTGAACGTCGTGTCGACATGCGAAGAATTATCGTATCCATACATTACAGATCGGAAACTTGCAGAAAAACTCGATTTGCTGGCGAAGAGGCATGACGTAACAGTCTTGGGCACGGGAATAAACCCGGGTTTTCTGATGGACACACTTGTGATCACGCTAACAGCGCCTTGCCAGAAAATAGAGAAGATCGAGGCAACAAGAGTCATGAACGCTGCTACTAGGCGTCTGCCATTCCAGAAGAAAATAGGCGCAGGTCTGACTCCAAGGGAGTTCAAGAAGAAAATCGAAAACAAGCAGATCACTGGACACGTAGGGCTCGAACAGTCTATCAGCATGATTGCAGATGCTCTGGCATGGAAGCTAGACAGGATAGTAGGCGAGCCTGTCGAGCCGGTGATGACCAAGAAGGCCGTTGGGAGCAACAACATAAAAGTCAAGGCGGGGAATGTTGCAGGGCTGAGACAGAAGGCAAAGGGCATAATGAAAGGGAAGGAAATCATAGTTCTAGATTTTCAGGCTTACATAGGTGCTGAAGAGGAATATGATGCCGTAGCAATTACGGGGATTCCAAACGTGAAACAGAAGATTCACCCGTGTGTACACGGCGACTTGGGCACAATATCAATGGTTGTTAACGCGATTCCAAAAGTGATCAATGCGCAAGCTGGTTTGGTTACTATGAAGGATTTGCCACCTCCATCAGCGGCAATCGAAGACATGAGAAAATACGTTTCCCTATGATAATTCGCCAGCGAGGAAGCTGCTTTTGAGACCAAGAATTGACTTAAACTGCGATTTGGGCGAAAGCTATGGATCATTCAAGGTTGGGAACGACGCAAAAATAATGCCTTTTATTACTTCGGCGAATGTTGCATGCGGACTCCACGCAGGAGACCCGTTGACAATGGCCCAAACGGTCGGACTTGCCAAGAAACACAAAGTTGCGGTCGGGGCACATCCAGGTTTTCCTGATCTGGTTGGCTTTGGGAGAAGAGAAATGCAGCTGACTTTTGAAGAGGCTGAGAATTATACGCTCTATCAAATCAGCGCACTTTACGGATTCGTGAAGGCAGCAGGCCTAAGTCTTCAGCATGTAAAACCTCACGGAGCATTGTATAACATGGCAGCGAAGAATGAGAAACTGTCTAAGGCAATAGTCGTGGCGGTCCAGAAGCTGAGCGATGAGCTGATTGTTTTCGCTCCGCCTAAGTCTGTATTAGCTAAGATGGCTTCGAAGGCTGGTTTGCGGGTGGCACACGAGGTCTTCGCTGACAGAGCCTACAATCCAGATGGAAGTCTTGTTTCAAGAGGACAGAAGGACGCAATCATTCTAAGGCCCGAAGAGGTTGTGCAAAGAGCAGTTAGGATGGTCACGGAGGGAACTGTTCAAGCTTCTAATGGCAAAGTGCTCAGCTTAGGTACGGTGCATACGATGTGTGTGCATGGCGACACTCCAAACGCTGTGAAGCTTGCAAAGGCGTTGAGGAAAGGATTGACGAAGGCTGGGATCAAGGTTGAGCCCGCAGGTAACTTCATTTAGCTGAATCTTGGCTTTGATCATGAAAACCAGCCTATACGCACATGCGCGTTACTTGCCCTTTGGCGATAGTGCCCTAGTTGTTGAATTTGGGGACGCGATAAGTTTGGAGATAAACAGCAAGGTCATCGCTTTGAACGATGCAGTTTTGAAAGCCGAAACCGCAGGAGTTGAGGAGCTTGTGCCAACCTATCGTTCACTACTAGTCCGCTACGATCCTTTGAGGATAAGCTATGAGCGACTTGTTTTCTGTGTTAAAGACTTGGAGAGGACGCTTGGAGATTCAGGTGCAAGAATCGGGGGTAGGAAGATAGTTGTTCCGGTTGTTTACGGAGGGGAATATGGACCTGACCTTAGTCGTGTTGCGCAGTACCATGGAATATCTGAAGATCAAGTAGTCAGGCTGCATTCTGGAAGGGAGTACAGGGTTTACATGATAGGATTCGTGGCCGGCTTTCCATACTTGGGAGAGGTTGCGGATGAAATTGCAACGCCACGTCTTGAGACGCCGCGGCTGAAGGTGCATCAAGGGTCGGTTGGGATAGCTGAGAAGCAGACGGGTATATACCCGTGTGAAGCGCCTGGTGGGTGGCAGATTATAGGCAGAACTCCTCTTAGGCTTTTTGACCCGCGGCAACAACCGCCTGCGCCTCTTAGTCCTGGCGACACGGTCAGGTTTAAGCCCGTTTCGGAAGCTGAGTACGAGAGGTTGCTTGGGAGGTGAGAGGCTGATGGGACTTTTCCATGTTGCCAACGCTGGGCTTTTCAGTACGGTTCAGGATTTGGGGAGATACGGCTATCTTAGGTATGGGGTGCCAGTTTCTGGAGCAATGGACCAGTTTTCGCTGGTTGCAGCCAACCTTCTAGTTGGTAATAAGACTGATGATGCCTGTCTTGAAATGACTGTCTTGGGTCCTGAACTTCAGGTCCTGGGGGATACGCAGATCGCCATAGCTGGCTCGGACTGTTCTCCAAGGATTAATGGTGAGAGTGTTTCTTTGTGGTGTACTTTGAGTGTGAAGAAGGGTGATGTGGTGTCTTTCGGGAGAATGCAGTGGGGGTGTCGAGCTTATCTCGCGGTAAGAGGTGGGGTGAATACTCCGCTGGTGCTTGGAAGCAGGTCGACATACGTTCGCGGTGGTTTTGGCGGTTTGGATGGCAGGAAGCTGAGGAACGGTGATACGATTGAGGGTTTTGATGTTCCGCCGCTTAATTTTGAGTATTCGATGCCGGAAGAGCTGGTGCCTCAGTTCACGGATCATTTTGAGGCCCGCGTGGTTTTGGGTCCGCAAGCCGATATGTTTACAGAGGGTGGAGTCAAAGTGTTTCTTTCGGGTTCATTTAAGGTCGCGTCGGAGGCTGATCGCATGGGGTACCGTCTTGAAGGGCCACTGGTTGAGCACAGGGGAAAAGCGGATATTGTTTCGGATGCTTTGTTGCCTGGGGCAGTTCAGGTTCCGAAAGATGGGAAGCCGATTGTGTTGATGCGGGATGCTCAGACTACGGGTGGTTATCCGAAAATAGGGGTGGTTGTTGCTTCTGATCTTTCGACGATTGGGCAGGCTAAACCGGGATGTACGATTGAGTTTTCGAAGGTCACGTTGAGGGAAGCGCAGGAGAGGGCTAGGGGGTTTTTTGGGTTGCTTAGGAATTTGGGTGGCTTTTTGGTGAGGAATCGATAATAGTTTGTTGGATGTTTGTGTTCGTGGTGATTGTTGTGCGGGTTAAGGCGGGAGTTCACGAGAAGGGGACGTTTTCGCTTGTGGATGGCATAGAGAGTGTGAAAGGCAGTGAAAGCTTCTGGAAGGCTGGGGCGATTGGCGTGTTTGTTGGTGTGGTTCGCGGAGAGACTGCTGAGGGTGAACGGGTTCAGAGATTAGAGTTGGAGGCGTATGAGGAGAAGGCGAATGAGGTGTTGAGTGGGATTTGTGATGATTTGCGGCGAAGGTCTGGCATTGTTGACGTTCAAATTCATCATTTGGTTGGTGGATTTGATGTTGGGGAGGATCTTGTTTATATTTTGGTTGCTGGTTCGCATCGTGAGTGTGTGTTTTCGGTTTTGGAAGAAGCTGTGGAGACGTACAAGAAGGAGGCTCCGATCTTCAAGAAGGAGCTGGTGGTTACAGGGAAGGGTGAGAGAAGGGCATACTGGGTTACTGAGGGAAAGGGGTAGGGGAGTCTTGCGCGTGTTAATCGGTGTTTCGGGGAGAATATGGCAGCTTCATGTTTGCTGAGACCTGCTTCTCAGTCACCACTTTTCCCGCAGCGTTAGGTGTGACTATGCAGTGAGTGATGCGGCGTTTTGCTTTCATCGCGTTTCCACGTTTTCATGTGAGCTTCCTAGCGTTTGCCTGTCGCATGATAGTGCTGAGTGTCGCAGCGCTAACATTCTGTGTCTGTTGCTACATGAGGGCAGAGCAGAGTTTCAGCATACAGTGACCTTGTTTTTAGACTTGTGCAGTGCAACAATGAAGGATGTCAGATGTGCGAAACTGCTATTTCAATTCCTTGATCTTGTAGCCTCTCTTTTCCGCAAACTGTGAAAGAATCCGGGTTACTTCTTGCATGCTCTGGGTCTTTTCTAGGCGTTCAGAAAATTCCGTGTCTTTTAGCGCTTCTTTGAAGACTGTGGACTTGAAGGAGATCATGGTCCTTGTCCCACGCGCTTTTGTGCGGTTAAACGTTTTATGAGGTTGTACGTAGCGCCAGCGACAGGCAAGTCGTAGACGCGCAAAGCTTGCCCCAAATGTCTATGCACTTGATGTCAGCGCGAAGACCTAGCCTGAACCTATGTTCAAAATCGGTGCGGGTGCTATCAGGCAACCCTTATCAATGTATCTGGAGGTAAATCTTGGCTGAGAGAGTGTTAGATATGGCGAGCTGTCGCAAACCTACGCTTGTCGAGCGCATCGTGAATCCCTTTCCTGACCCCTACGTTCTGAAGTGCTTGGCTTTCTCATGCGTCTTTGGTGTCCCTGTCTTGTTGCTTACTCGATTTTTGGACACATTAAACCTGCAAGCCGCGTAGCGCGTGCCCACACACAAGCTTGATCTTCCCGAACCCGTGAAAGACTTTCTTCAAAAATCGGAAAGCGTAAACCTCAGCAGTAAGAGGGCGTTTGCCTTTGATACAATGGTGAAATCGTGGGTTCCACAAGGCGTCGTTCAACAATTGTGAGTACCAGAGATTTGGCTTATGAATTCCGATTCTGAATTAGAAATGTTTACAATTCCTATTTGTTCTTCATAAAGCCTATACGAGATCTAGCGAATAATGTGAGGGCGCACGCTGACAGTGCTCTTATCCTGAAGGCAGTCCAGGCAACACCAGCTCATCGTCAAGACCCTGCTCAGGCAGCATGGTCTGCATTTTGGCCTTTAGGAGAGGCACCTCAGCGTGCCTTGCAGGTCAATTCTTAACTTGCCTCGCGTGCGCCACCACACATTATGCGTCGCGCCATGAAAAACGCTCGCAGAATAACACTCACGAGTGCTAGAGGCAACCATCGAAACCAACAATAGCTGAAATCCCAAACCGACGAGTGTTAAAGCAGATTTCCCCTGTAATGAACAGAAATTGGGCAGCCCAAGCACCTGTCGCTAGCATACAGTGTGCAAGTGATACAGTCTATACCGCATGGTGTAACTTTCTTTTTGTCCATGTTAGGTTTCATGGGCACTATAAAGGGTCGAACTGGGGTCACTATCAGGTCAAATTCCATATTTCTCATTTGCGCATTTTGCCTGAAGTGAGAGTCTACACAAGACATTATGGATCTTATGTTCTCTCCCATCAACAGGATGGTTATGTTGTGTTTTCCAGAAGTCAGGAAACTGTTCAAATAGAGAGGGCAAGTCTCTAGGAATTTTAGAACTTGCTCAACGTTATTCGTGGAAACATCAACCTTCGCAAGGAAGAGTTGAGCCTTCTTGACGTCAGTTCCAATCAAATGCGCCAATGCTCCCTTCTCCTCAAGCTTGCGTATCCTCGCGCTTACGGCCGGTTGAGAGAT
>CAYYXF010000005.1:27887-43855 GCA_964475545.1 uncultured Candidatus Bathyarchaeia archaeon
CGTTGCGAAGGCGACACTAAGACCAACTTGTATCCCGGGAAAAGGGCATGCCACATAACATGCGGTCCTTGTCTTTACCCGGAAGATTGGGGTAAATGCAACTCGTGCGAAATTGTTGGGCACTGCAGATACGCCCTAGACCATTTGAAGGGATTGAAAGACAATGTCAAGAAGGGATGCTACTTCGAACAGCAGCTGTCCGGAGAGGAAACGCTGTACCACACCATCAACTTTGTTAATGGCCAGCAGCAGCTCATAAAAACAGCTGGCGAAAAAGCATACCTAGAAAACCTGAAGAAAACGAACGCCAGAAGCAGTTGTCTTCAATCGCCTGATACTCGACCATAGGAAACACTGCCTGAAAAAGGGCAAACCTTCACTCCATACCCATGAATAGGCAACGACGTTCCTACACAGACTCATATTGTCCCAAAGAATGGTGCCCTACTTCATAGCCTTCTTTCTCGCACAGCTCTAAGATTTTTGATATAGCTCTCAAATCAATTGCCTTTATTTTCTCTTCTTCAGGTCCAACGACTTCAATGATGACTCCGAGGCCTCCTACCCCGCAACACGAATACACGTTCTTGTAGATTCTTATGTCATACTCAGGAGGAAACCTCATTTCTTTCACAGCCTCCTTGACCCTATCGATCAAGAAGTCGACTTGACGTGATTGCATTGCACTGACAAAGTAGACTTCTCTGCAGCCTATCTTGGACATTCATATCCCTTTGAAAGCTACCAAGGTCACTGTTTCTTTTATTCCGGAGACTCTGCGGATTCCATTGAAAATGAATTTGTCAAGCTCGTCCATTTTCTCGAATGCAACTTCTACATGCAGGTCATAGACACCATAGGTTGGGATTGCCCACTTGACTCCAGGCATTTTCTTGACTTCCTTCAGGACCTCATCGTCCTTTCCCGACTCGACTTTTGCTAAGACGTAGGCAACTATCGTATTTGGCACCTTGTCTAGTTGACTTTTCCTCAGCTTAATCAACGTTTCGAGAGCGTGTGCATTATGTTTTCGTGTTGGTTTCTTAGAAGCAGTGCGCGCATGTATTATGGCTTAGAAACTATGTTACCTCATTTCGGTTTCTGAATTCTGCCAAAATTCGATGCGTTCCAGACACGCTCATGAGCATAGTAGATGAGGATCTTTGAAAGGAATTCGGTCAGGCCTACACCGCCGCTTACAATCAAATTCCCGGTGAATATGAATACTAAGAGCGTGGTGGTTAGAGTTGCGATGATCCTCCAAGAGATGGCCTTTGCGATGCTTCTCGTGTGCGTTTCCATAAATCAATGCCACCTTTTTTGACATGTTCCTATTCGTGTACTGTGCAGATATAATTTAGCCTTGCCCTGTGCGCGCTATTCAACCGTTGTCTCTTCTTTAAGTCCGGCTTCGGGGTATGCGAAAACGTGCGTTTTTTCAGGTTCAAAAGTGACTGTGACTTTTTCCTCCGTGGCGAACCATTCGTCGGTTAGTGAGGGCTGTATGACAACTATGGAGTCTTGGTTTTCAAGTCTGACATCATATCTGATGACGTTGCCCTCGAACGTGATCTTTTCCACGGTGCCCAGAAGCCAGTTTCCGCTTTTCTTAATGCCTTTTTCTATGAAAATGGCTTCAGGTCTTATGGCTATGACTACTCTCTCCCCTCTTTTCCTTCCTTTGGCGGCTGCTTGGACTTTCAGTCCGCCGCGGAGTCCGATCACAGACTCTTCGCCAATTGTCTTCAAGAGACTGCCTTCCAAAAAGTTCGATTCCCCTATGAAGTGCGCGACAAAAACGCTGTTTGGGGTCATGTACAGCTCTTGAGGTGTCCCAACCTGCAAGACCCTTCCCTTTCTTATGACTGCGATTCTGTCTGATATCGACATAGCTTCTGATTGATCGTGCGTAACGTGAATAGCTGTCAGGCCAAGATCCTTGGCCATTCTTCGTATCTCGTATCTGATTTCGTTTCGTACCTTCGCGTCCAGCTGACCCAACGGTTCATCAAGCAGAAGAGTCTTTGCGCCTGCTGCCAATGCCCTAGCTACTGCTATTCTCTGCATCATTCCGCCGCTGAGCTCGTTTGGGTACGCGTCTAAACGTTCGTGAAGCTTGACCAATTCTAAGACCTCATGCCCAATCGTCTTTGACTTTTGGACGTCGAACCCTTTTACCCTCGGTCCATAAGTCACATTGTCCCAAACATTCATATGGGGAAAAAGCGCGAAGGTCTGGAATACAAATCCTATGTCCCTATCCTCAGGGGGCACATCGTTAACGAGTTTGTCTCCAATGTAGATTTCGCCTTCATCCGGCTCGATCAAGCCTGCAATCAGCCTAAGCAACGTTGTTTTCCCGCACCCGCTTGGGCCGAGCAAAGAAAAATATTCTTTGTCCTGAATCTCTAGGCTGACGTTGTCCACTGCCATGATCTTGCCGAACTTTTTTGTGACATTGACAACTCGGATTTCTGGCATCGGCAGTATTCCCCAGACGGGCTATCCTCTCTTGAAATTCACTAGATAGAAACTGAATTTGTGTAGTGGCATATTAAGATCCTCCTTTCTCCTTTGAGACAAATCTCAAGATTAACAGAATTATGAAAGAGAACAGAATAAGAACACCACAGCCCAAGCCGATGTCAAGCGATGTTGCAGGAACCTTGCCCTTCACCCAATCGACAATAACCACAGGTACCGTCCGCAAAGTTGAGGCCACCGCAACTGTGGCTCCTGTTTCGCTTAAACTTCGCGTGAAAACGATAATGGCTCCTGAAAGTATCGAGTACTTCGTCAAGGGAAAGATTATAGTTCTGAAAACACCCAATGGTTTGGCTCCGAGCGTTCGTGCTGCTTCTTCCATCTCCACGCTTATTCTTTCAACTGCGGCTGATGCTGATCTGACGAAATATGGGTAGGTTATCGCCAAGTGCGCAAATATCAGTAGCAATATCTCTGGGGTGAAAGGAAAGTTTTGCTTCCAAAAGAACTTGAGTGAGACGCCTAGAGCTATTGATGGGACAATCAATGGAACGTTGACAAGCAGGTCAAATACGTTTGATGCCAAAGTTCCCAGCCTCTTCCGGGCTATAAGTATCGCCATTGGAAGACCAATGATGAGGTTCAGTATGGTTACAGCTGCGCCGAGAGAATATGAAAGAATCAGGCTCTGCCAATATTCTCCCCACACGCCGACGCTGGACAGGGAGTTAGACAAAGTGTTCGTGAAAACGGCCTGAAATGCAGGGAGCGCGACCCAAAGAGATGGGACAAGCACTATCGCGAAAAAGACGGCTAGTGTTGTACTGTTCCTTGAGAAAGATGCTTTTGAGTAGCTCAGCTTTCTCTCGAATTCCGGATATACTCCCTTTATAGGCAGCCTCAGCCTCGGCCCAAGAATGCGAATAAACGCAAAGATTGCAGATGCGACGACTATTAGCATCAGACTTGCTAGTACGATAGAGCCTTCGTAAGTGGCTAGGGTGCGCCCCCCCATGTTATAATCGTTGGTGACGTTTTGAATGAAGACTGGCCCGTTTTCGAAGAGTCCAGCTACGATAAATGTCGCCCCAGTCTCTGATATTGACCTCGCGAAAGCAAGGATAAATGCGGCTATCAGTGAAGGTCTAATAATCGGGAACGTCACCGTTCTCGCTGCGGTGAATGGTGATGCACCTAGTGTTCTTGATGCCCTTTCATACTCTACCTTGTAATCAAGCAGTGCTCCGACCAAAACTCTCACCACAACAGGGTAGGAAAATGCAAAATGAAGCAGTATGACAAGAAGCCATCCTTGCGAAACCAAAGGACCACTAAGCAAGGCCGATACGCCTTCAGGCTTATTCCAGAAGAGGAGAAGTGAATACCCAAGAGCAGCAGTTGGTACAACAAATGGTATGTCAGCCAGCGTGTCTATCACGTTTAGCCATTTGGACTTGCCTCTTGCAACAAGCCAAGCCATGGGGATTCCGACCACTACATCTACCGCAGAGACAAGCATCGCCACTGTGAAGGAATTTGTAACCGCGCCGAGTGTGCGAGCAACAAGCGGAGGTTCAGCAAAAACCTGTTGCAGTGCACCCCATTTTGTTATGATTCCAATTATCGGCGGAAAAAGTATCAGCGCCAAGAATACTATCACAGAGGCTAAGTAGACTCCATACTTGATGATCTTGTTCGAAGACGCATTACTCAGAGTTTCGCTGATCTTACGCTTAAGCAAACCTTCTCCGCCCAAATTCGACTACTTTCATTTAGGAGTATAGCGGATAAGTTTTCTGCAACATCGTAACCGAAAAAAATGAACACGTTAGCTTTGAGAAAAAAGCCATTTTGAGAATCAAGAAAATGCCAGTGGCCGGTTACAATAACATGCATAGTGCAGACGCATAAATCTGATCTTCAGCGCACTTGGGCACGCGTTACTAGACTCCCTCATCGAGCAGCTTTCTCACTCTTCTTTCGATTTCATCCCTGATTTCCCGCACTTTCTCAATAGGTTTGTCTTTCGGGTCTTCAATCCCCCAGTCTATCACCTTGTTCAACAAAGGAGCCGGGCAAAATCCTTGAGCGCTGCATCCCATCACAATTATCATGTCTGCATTTTGAACCATCTGGTTAGTGATCAATTTTGGCTTATTGGCTGACAAGTCTATTCCTTTTTCTTGCATGACTTGAACAACGACAGGATTGACCTCCTTTGATGGCATAGTACCAGCACTGACAGCCTCAAATTTTCCCTCACCATAGCTCTTCGCAAATGCTTCTGCCATCTGGCTTCTTCCTGCATTCTCAACGCAAGCAAAAAGAACTCTCTTCATGTTCTTGCCTACATCATGTCTTGAATTGAAAGCATATTTAAAGTTGCCAGTCTGAGACATTGAACGCGCGGGATTCAACGTATCGGTCAAAATGCCTATTATCTGCAACCCGCGCAGGTTCTAGTAGGCGTATCGAATGAGTCTTTTGCTTTCCTTCATGTAGTTTCTGTACTCGCCGTGCGCTACGTAGAAAATTGCGGGTTATCAGAAATGAAAATCATAGAACAGGTCAAGAACTAATGGAACCGCTGATGGCCTTCCTATATAGAGTAGTTAGCTGCCCATAGACTATTTGGGAATGCAAGATAAGTCGGATTGTCTTACATTGTAGCTGAGGGTTGCAAGATGCAGAGGAAAAGCAAGAAAAGACGGTATGAGGAGAAACTGAGTGAACCGTGGTATTTTATTCACTTCTAAGGTCGATATCTATGACGAGACGATTGAGAAAAATGGTTGCTCGTTCAATTCCAGATGATAAGGGAAAGGCGTCTTCGAGGTCGACATCGAGGTTCGAATTGATCGATTGGTTCTTAGACATTGACCTGATGAAAGCCTCTTGAACTTTTTTGAAATTGTCTCTTCGTGGCCTTCTCATTTTCTTTGGAACCGTTGCCCAATTACAGATTCCACGGTAAGATTGAGTACGATTTCCGCAATGTCTGCTGCGTATTCTGCGATCTTTGAGTGCGCGCGCCAAATGATGCCGGAGAAGGGTTTGAAGCAGCGCGCGCATGACCTACCTTAGTTCAACCACCTCGCATGCATACGCCCGACTAGGAATGTGTAATGTTAGTCTGATCGTAACCGATGCTGAAGGGAATACGAACACCGCGACTGTCACCATTACAGTGGTGAAAGCCAATTATCCACTGAGTCTTTTTTCAGGAGTTGCTGGAATACTCATTGCAGTGACCGCCATGGTGCTTGTCGGCTTGCCTTCCTGGATAGGTCGTGCTCAGCATAGAAAACAACGAATGTAGCAAGATGAACAGAAGTAGACTAGCAGAATGAAAAATACATCTGAAGCAGGCGATTGTTATTGAAATAATTAAGCGAAAGCTGCTTGAACGATTCTCTCAGCTTATTACTGATAGCGCGCGCTGACTTTCGCTGGTAGCCTAGCAGCTAGAATAGTGACGAAGAGCCCTCCAACAAGTAAGACCACGCCGACAGTTGTTGACATGATAAAAAGTGCATCAGCAATCAGCGATTTGTTGTTGAATCGTGACAGAAGTGCGCTCTCTATTACTTTCTCACACTAGTATTGATTCAACATTCAGGTTAAGTACGATTTCGGCAATGTCACTGGCGTATTCTGCGGTTCTGCGAATGCTTTCAATAATCAATCGCAGATAAGGTGCCTCTTCAATGTCCATCTTTTGAGAAGAAACAACAGCCTCTTTTTCAATTGAAATGACTTCTTCTGTTTTTTCAATTATACTCTCCGCAAGGGCGTAGTCTTGCCTGAAAAGTGCTTCTACTGCGGTTTCAAACATCGAAATGGCTATGTTGCTCATCTTTTCGAGTTTTTCGAGTGTTTCAGTTTCCAGCCGCCTTTTCAGTGACAAAACGTTTTCTGCGATGTTAGCTGCGTGATCTGCGGTTCTCTCTACAGATTTGGTTACCAAACGGTAGCCTAGGCAATCGCGGGCATTTTGTAAGCCTATTTCTTTTATTATTCTGGGGGTTTGGATTGCAGTTTTGAGCTGCCTGACTATGTAGAGGTTGAATCTGTCTACCTCGTTGTCTGATGTTACGACCTCTTTTGCCTGCTGGTGGTCAAGTCGTTTTAGGGCGGTTATTGCTTCTCTGTGCATTGAAGCTGTAATTATACTCATTCGTCTGAGTGCACTTTGAACGGAAAGTTCAGGATAGCTCAACAATACCTGTAGCGTTAGTTCTTGCGGGGTGTCGATGACTATTTCGGTCCCGACAAGCATGTGCCGCGAGAAATCCTTCGCGTCGTGTCTTTGCTTTACGGACAACTGTTTTTGACTTTCAGCTTTTATGTGTATCATGTTGTAGCCTATGAGATAAGCGGATATGGTTTTTCTTATTATCGAGTCTGGAGCATCTTTAGATATGACTCTGATTGTAGCTTCATCGAGTCTCTGTTGTTGTATGGTTGTGTCAGTGGGGATTATTGATAATAAGCCGCCCTCTTCTTCGCGTAGTTTGATAACGCTTCCTCTCTTGAGCTGGTTTTGTGTTATCCACCTTTTTGGCAATGAGAGTGTGTAGGTTGATCCGCCGGTGAATTGTAGTTTTCTCGTTTCTTCAGTGAGTTTGGATTGCTGCAATCTAAATAACCCTTGGTAACTGTCGTAGTTGACTATAAATATATGTCTTGTCTATATAGTTTATCTCTTCTATTGTGAAAAAGAATATCCTTTGTGCTCATGTTTTGTTCTTCTGACGATGCTGTTTTGAGAAAGAACCACAAAAAGGCGCGTATCAAAAAGTGACTGGAAGAATCATTAAACCTATTTCCGCCGGAATTCCAGAGTGGCGGTTATCGCCAGGTGGCAAATCGACCTGTCCTATTCCTTATTGTGCTTCTCTGTCTGTGTGCAAATACTCACGGAACGTGTCATGGAGACATAACTATGTCTAGCGTAGATGTAAGAAACCTGAACGTGTGGTTCAAAAGCAATCATGTTCTAAGGGAAGTGAGCTTAACCATTCGAGAAAAGACTGTAACTGCTATAATGGGACCATCGGGTTGTGGGAAGACCACTCTCATACGGGCGATCAACAGAATGAACGAACTGACTAGTGAGAGCCGCGCTTCAGGCGAAGTGATTATTGATGGAGTAAACATTTACGCTGAAGGCAGCACAGTTTATGATTTAAGAAGAAAAGTTGGCATGGTATTCCAAAAACCAAACCCGTTTCCGAAATCCATTTTTGAAAATGTCGCTTTCGGACCGAGAATACACAAGACAGCTAGTGCTAATGCGCTTAAGGCACTTGTGGAGAAAAGCTTGAAAGGAGCCGCCCTCTGGGACGAAGTGAAAGATCGATTGAGCGATAGCGCTTTCGGTCTTTCAGGTGGGCAACAGCAGCGATTGTGTATTGCGCGAGCTTTGGCTGTGGAGCCTGAGGTTATACTCATGGACGAGCCCTGTAGTGCTCTGGATCCTGCGGCAACTGCTAAAATAGAGGCTCTGATCAGGGAGCTCGGAGAACGGTATACTGTCATAGTAGTGACGCACAACTTGCAGCAGGCTGCGCGTGTCTCGGACTTTGCTGCGTTTATGTACGTGGGTCAACTCGTGGAGTATGGTGACACGAAAAACGTATTTGAGAATCCCCAAAGTGAGATAACAGAGAAGTATATAACCGGGAAATTCGGTTAGACTAAAGCCTAGGTAAGCTTTTTGATATAGAGCGAATGTAGTTTTTGCGGTTTTGTATAGCTCTAATGGTCTTGTGGTATACGTGTTGAGTATATATAGTCTATAGAGTTTATGGAGCATATCTATATAATTGGGTGAATCGTCAATTGTTAAAAGAGGAATAAAAAATGAGAAACACAAGCAAAATTGTGATTGGAATAATTGCAATCGTCGTCATCGTAGCAGCTATTGCAAGTTACATGTACCTTTCTCAAACAGGCACGCAGCTTGGAGCTGCAACCTTGAATGGTGCAGGAGCCACGTTCCCACAGCCATTCCTTAATGCCACGATCACAAAGTACACGCAAGACGTAAGAACCAATCTCCAAATCAACTATCAAGGAGTTGGCAGTGGCCAAGGGATATCCTCTCTTACAACCAAAACAGTTGACTTCGCAGCCTCAGACGCACCCTTAACTGATTCACAAAGAGCAGCAGCACCCAACACACTCCACATTCCAGAAACAATCGGTGCAGTCACCTTAGCCTACAACTTACCCGGCATCTCAGGCGGTCTAAACCTCTCAGGTCAAGTTATTGCGAACATCTTCCTTGGCAACATAACAAACTGGAACGACCCCGCCATACAAAGCCTCAACCCAAGCACAACCCTACCAGACCACGCCATAATCACAGTCCACAGATCAGATGGTTCTGGAACAACCAACATCTTCACCAGATACCTAAGCAACGTAAGCTCTACGTGGAGTAGCCAGATTGGTTTTGGTACATCAGTTCAATGGCCAGGAGGACTCGGTGCAAGCGGAAACGCCAACGTCGCATCTACTGTAACCCAAACACCGTACGCCATCGGATACGTTGAATTAGCCTATGCATTGCAAAATGCCATGACTGTTGCAGCGGTTAAGAACCCCGCAGGAAACTACGTCTCACCATCTCTCGTTTCGACAACAACAGCCGTTCAGTCAGGCGCTTCAAGTTTGCCCTCAGGCGATCAATCTTGGTACACCGTCAGCCTTCTCAACACCGCAGATCCACAAGCCTACCCGATAGTCGGCTTCACCTACCTACTAGTATATCAAGAACTCGACGTAATCCCAGGAATGGACCAGAACAAGGCAACACAACTAGTGCAGTTCATCTGGTGGGTCGTGCACAGCGGTCAAGACCTCGCACCAAGCCTGCAATATGCACAGCTTCCAACGAATGTAGTGCAAATAGACGAGACATCAATCCAATCGATAACGTTCAACGGACAACACCTGCCCACAAGTTAGCATAGCATGAAGCTTTGCACACGTCAACACCAAAAATTTTTCTTTATGATTATACTTAATGGTTCGGGAGCAGATCTGCATGATTAAGAAACTAGCTGGGGATAACCTATTCAAAATCTTAACCGCCATAGTTGCAGCATCCGCCGCTGTCATCCTCATAGTCAACGCCGAAACTCTCACCAGCGGATCTCTGCCAGTCCTACAACGATTCGGAACGTACTTCTTCACTGGAACAGCATGGAACCCCGTTGAAGGAAGAGAATTGTTCGGCGCTCTCCCTTACGTCATGGGAACGCTTGTCACCTCAGCTATCGCTCTTCTCATAGGCGTACCGCTAAGCCTTGGCATAGCAATTTTCTTAGCAGAAATGGCTCCAAAAGCCCTGAAGGTCCCCGTATCGTATCTTGTGGAACTCCTGGCTGCGGTTCCAAGCGTGATATATGGACTTTGGGGTCTTTTCGTTCTCCGCATCTGGATGCTAAACTACATCGAAACTCCCGTGTCCACTTACTTAGGGTGGATTCCGCTTTTCAGCGGAACCCCCTTCGGCCTTGACATCTTTACCGCGGGAGTAATCTTAGCAATAATGATTATACCGACTGTTGCTTCAGTCTCGAGAGAAGTCATCAACGCAGTCCCCGACTCCATCCGCGAAGGCGCCTACAGCATCGGAGCAACCAAATGGGAAGTGATCAGGTATTGGGTTCTAAGCTACGGTCGCTCCGGAATCTTCGGCGCGGTAATCCTTGGTCTTGGCAGGGCAGTTGGCGAAACGATGGCAGTAACTATGGTCATAGGCAACGCCGTTGGTCCTATTGCGATGCCTACCTCTCTCTTCAAGCCGGGTCAGACGATGTCGTCTCTCATAGCAAACGGTTTCCTAGAGTCTACTACGCCAATAGAAAAATCCGCATACATAGGCGTTGGATTAATCCTGCTTTTAGTGAGTCTCCTCATAAACATTGGGGCTCATATAATGGTGACTCGCGTCCTGAAGGTTAAAGGAGGCGCCGTGGAGTAGGTGAGCAGCAATTATGTCTTCAGAAAATTCAAGAATAGCCTCTTCTTTGTTCTCTGCCTCGTTTGCGTAATCATCGCCGTTGTGCCCCTTCTGAGCATCCTCTACGAAGTCATCGTGAGAGGCGTGCCACAGTTGAGCCTTCAATTTCTTACCAAAAGCGGGTTGGAAGGCGGTATTGGACCAGCTATACAAGGAACTTTAATCCTGATTGGGTTAACCAGTCTCATTGGAATTCCCATCGGCGTGCTGTCAGGTGTCTACTTGGCGGAGTATGGAAATAACAAGTACGCTGCCTCGATGAGATCCGTTAACGATGTGCTTACAGAATTTCCCTCCATAGTGGTAGGAATCACGGTTTTCAGCGTCATCGTCTTAGGTGTGACAGGGTCTTACTCTCCTATAGCGGGCGCGGTCGCCCTCTCCTTCATCTTGATACCCATAGTCGCCAGAACCACCGAGGAATCGTTGAAGCTTGTCCCCACTTCCGTTCGTGAAGCTTCTCTTGCATTGGGCGTTCACAAGTGGAAAACCACGCTCCGAGTTGTTTTGCCTTCCGCCCGAGCAGGGCTAGTAACTGGAATTCTTCTTGCGGTCGCCAGAATCGCAGGCGAGACTGCACCATTAATCCTGACGATTCTAGGCAACAGCTATTTCTTCCAAGGTTTCAACGCTCCCATGGATGCTCTTCCGATAAGAATCTGGACAGACGCGCGGCAACCCTATCCAGAGGTTCAGGCGCAAGCGTGGAGCGCGGCATTAATTTTGATTCTGATAGTGTTAAGCCTCAACATTGGCGTTAGATTAGCTAGCAGAGGTCGGCTTGGAAGGTGAGGACTGAAGAATGAAGGGCGATGAAATAGATGAAAACGTTCACGGTGGGGAACTGACGCTTGAAAAAAGGAAAATGCAGACCGTCGGATTAAACGCTTGGTTCGGTGCCAAACAAGCTTTGAAAGACATAGACCTCGCGATCGAAGCCAACTGCGTCACGGCTATCATCGGTCCTTCGGGCTGCGGGAAATCTACTTTGATTCGGTGCCTAAATAGGATGCATGAGTTGGTTCCAAGCTCCAAGATTTCTGGAAAGGTGCTTCTTGACGGGAAGGACATTTACGCGGGCGACGTTGACCCGGTGCTGATTCGCAGGAGAGTGGGGATGGTTTTCCAGAAGCCGAACCCATTTCCAACGATGTCCATCTACGATAACGTGGCAGCCGGGCTAAAGTTGACTGGAGTGAAGAAAGGCGAAAGCCTCGACGAGACTGTGCGAAGGAGTCTTGAGCAGGCAACTTTGTGGGACGAGGTGAAAAACGACTTGAAGAAGCCTGGAACTAGCATATCGGGCGGGCAGCAGCAGCGGCTTTGTATTGCGCGTGCGATTGCGTTGCAGCCTGAGGTTATTCTCATGGATGAGCCATGTTCGGCCCTTGACCCTATCGCTACCGCCAAAATTGAAGAATTAATCGTATCGCTCAAGCGCAACTACACAGTAGTAATTGTCACCCACAACATGCAGCAGGCTGCGCGTGTGTCGGATTCTACAGCCTTCCTGTACCTGGGTCAGCTAATCGAATACGGCGACACGAAAAACGTGTTTGAGAACCCAAAAAGTGAGTTTACAGAAAAATATATAACTGGGAAATTTGGCTAGGTGAAGACGCATGAGTAGATTGCTAGATAGAGGTTTGGAGCAGCTGACGACCATTCTGCTTAAGATGGGCG
The DNA here is from genome assembly GCA_964475545.1 of uncultured Candidatus Bathyarchaeia archaeon. Lineage (GTDB taxonomy): Archaea > Thermoproteota > Bathyarchaeia > Bathyarchaeales > Bathycorpusculaceae > DASPTR01. The sequence continues at coordinate 40,090 of CAYYXF010000005.1, forward strand.
ATATAGCTGAAAAAACCGTCAGAGTCGCTATAATGGGTTTCATGAACGGCACAGACGTCGGTGATGAAGTCCGAGAGCTCTCAGAAATGTTGCTCACAATGGCTGTAAGCGTAGAAGACAAAGCGTTTGAACTAATAGTCAAATACCAGCCCGTTGCCTCCGACTTGAGAATCATAAACTCCTACATGAAAATCGCCTATGATTTTGAAAGATATGGCAGATACGCTTGGGACATCACTCTTACACAACAGAGATTTGCCACATCGGAAAAATGCGCATATTCCTGGGATCTCATGGAAAAGATGGCTGAAGAAGTTACAAGCATGGTTCATACAAGCACACAAGCCCTAAGGAGCAATGATGGAGAAATGGCGAAATCACTTGCGGATACCGAGAACAAAGTTGATGGGATGTACTCCACTTACCTAGACAAATTGTCGAGAGCTCCTCTGGGCACGAAGTGCATAATCTGCACTGTCTTAGTGGTTAGATATCTCGAAAGAATCGCGGATCACGCGACCTACGTCGGTGAAGCGATCTACTATATCGCAACAGGCGAGAAAATAACCCTAAGGTGACTAGTCATGACGTTTTGGACCCTAAGAAAGAATATAAGCATACAACCAAAAGTAATGTTAACAGAGATGTAGAATATGGAAAAGAGAAGTTACGCATGGTTCGAAAAGCGCCGAAGAACAAAAGCTCTGGATCTGGCTCAAGAACAAATAACGAAAGCCATCGATACTGTCACGCTTCTACATGAAGCAATGAAGAGTGTTTCGGAGGGAAAGAGGAAAGAGGCAACACAGCGCATAGAGAACCTGTTCAAGGCAGAAGAGGAAGTAGACAGACTCCGAACAGAAGTTTTTAAGGAGCTATCCAAGGGCGCAGCATTATTTGCGGACTATCGGGAAGACCTCCTTCACCTCGTGAAAAGACTTGATACTCTTGCAGACCACGTTAAGGACGCGGCAAGATGCATTGAGATGCTCGGAGAGGCCGAAATCCCAAGAGAATTCTGCGAAAACACGGTGCACATGACCTCTCTGCTAGTGGATTGCGCCTACGCGCTACGCGGAAGCATAGAAAAACTCAACACAAGCCCGCAAGGAGCAATAGAAGGCGCCACCAAGGTTGAAGAGATCGAGCACGAGATAGACCAGTATTACCTCAAGACAAAGGCTTCATTCGTCAAACATGGCAAAGAAATAAACTGCGGAGCCATGGTAATCTTTGATGATCTTATCGAATTCATCGAGCAGGCTGCGGACATGTGTGCTGACACGGCAGATTACATAGTGATACTCTCAAGCAGAGAATAAAATGCGCTTGTGAAAAAGAATGCTCCTTGTTCAGATCTCAGACGTACATTGCGGCCCAATGTTCCTCAGGGAAAGCCTCAGAAAAGCTATCACAGAAATCAACGAAATCCGCCCAGACATCGTGCTTGTCACCGGTGACTTGACAGAAAACGGTTTAATGTCAGAGTTTGAAACTGCCTCAAAAGAGCTAAGAAGCCTGAAAGCAAGCAAGATAGTCTACATAAGCGGAAATCACGACTACCGCTCAACTGGCTACTTGCTTTTCAAAGAGTTTTTCCCCTTTTCTCAGATAACAGAAACCGATGAAGCAGTTGTAGCAGTTCTGAGTTCAGCTCGACCCGACAGAGACGACGGCGAGGTGGGCAACAGGCAAAACCTCTGGCTTGAGAAGACTCTCGAAAAATACAAGGACAAAGCCAAGATAGTCGCCATACATCACCACGTAGTCCCAGTTCCAGACACAGGCGCAGACCAAATCACAGTGGTAGACGCAGGAGACGTGCTTAGAAGTCTCGTGAAGTCGAAGGCAAACCTAGTGCTGTGCGGCCATCGCCACAGGCCCTGGAGATGGAAAATGGAAAACATGCTTCTGGTTCACGCTGGCAGCGTGTCATGCGAAAAACTGAGAGGCTTCTTCTGCAATTCCTACAACGTGATAACAGTGAAGGGGAAGACGATTGAGGCAAAACTCAAGATAGTCAATGGAGATTTCGTGAACTTTGAGGAAATCGTTAAGAGAAGAGAAATCCTGCAGGCTTCGGACATATCACGATACAGTGACTCCTTGGCCCGCTAGTCGAAAACTTCATTCTGGCTTTTGTGCCACTATTGTCCGATACTGACCGTTGTTATTGTTTTCCGCCTAGGGCCCAGCTATACTTGTTTCTGAGTGTCTTAGGATAGAATTTGTCTAAGTCGAACTCCACGTGATTGGCCCATTCTACATACGTCATCGGATCAATGTAGGACTTGAGAGAAGTGCCCAGATTGTATTCTCTTGTTACCTTAGTCAATTCAACATCAAGCTTGTTCTTGTCAACCCTCTTGAGAAGAGCCTCTGTCTTCTTTCCCTCTTTAGCCTTAACCTTCAAGCTGGCTTCAAGCTCTTTAAGCGCCGCTTCTTTCTTTGCTAAGCGTTCATCAAAATTGGCTGGAATCTTCCGCTTGTGATTAGCCACAATTGCAGCCTCCAGATTCGCCATTTTGGCACAGTACTTTTTCACATGCTCCGGATCCTCTTTCTTGGTCTTGCAGTTTTTCAGGTAATCGTCAACTGTCGTCGTGCATCGCCATGTCCTGAAAACTTTAGCTGTTAGCCCCTTCAGTTTTTCTGAGAAGAACCTAGCCACCTTTCCAGAATCTATTCCCTCAAACAGGTATTCTTTGCAGGAACTTAAGTAACGTTTGATATTCTCAATGACAATCGGTGGAGCCTTAGCATCTTTCGTCCACCTTACCGCGTCTTTCCCCAGAAAGTCAAAATGAAGCACGTCTCCCTCTATTTTGATGTGTTCAGGCCTCAGTGTTATCGCCCCCACTGTGTCAGCTTCACCTGGATCCTTTTCGTCTCCAACCCTCATATTCAAGTTAAAGATAAGCCAGCATACCGTAGCTGTTTTTCTTCTATCGTCCTTTTCAGAATCCAAATTCTTCGTTATGTGCTCTTCAATGTCTTTGACCTTGCTGCCGAGCTTCTCAGCCTTCTTGAACTTCTCCTTCTCCCTCAGCTGCTTCATGAATGTAGAATCTGAAAACCACACGTACTTGATCTTGCCTGTGAGCTTGTCTTCCCACTTTGCCACGTACATTCTGTCTGGCTCCCAGACAATGTCCTTCCACTCACCAAGGGGCTTAGGGGACTCAGGGGAAAGGTTGAGGATTATGTCTGATTGTGCTGGACCTTGTTTCCAGTTTCCCCTCCTCGGATGGTCTCCTCTCCCTGCAAAAAGACATGGGGGCTCAGCAGTCCAATTGGATATTTCTATTTCTTTCCCGTCGACTTTTGCGTAACCATATGTTTTCCTTAAAGCTTCCCTTCTCGTTTTTCTTTCAGCTGCAAGCTTCTTCTTTTCTTCCTTCGTCATGTTTAGTTTCTTCAATTGCTCTCCCGAAACGTATTGCCTAACTTCGGAGAAATCGATCTCCATGTCCGCTCGGGGTTTCCCGTCGATCAGAGGGTCTACGTCATCTCTTATGCTGACATTGTTCAAGAAGCTTGCAGAAGAATTCTCCTGCTTCAGCGCTTCCAAGAAAACTCGCATAAAATTCCTGTAGAAAAGTCTGTCTGGAGGAGACGTTTGCGATAGTTCTTTCCTAACCCATGCCAGAGCCATCTGCTCGGTCTTTGCACTTAGCTTCAAAGTGTTCCCTTGAATTTTCACTGATAGATTCTGAGGCTCATAAGCCGGAATGTAGACTCCGTTGTGTCTGAGGCTCTTCATCAC
>CAYYXF010000006.1:0-35767 GCA_964475545.1 uncultured Candidatus Bathyarchaeia archaeon
GTCCTTCTTGGAGCGGCATTGCTGTGGTTTGGATGGTTTGGTTTCAACGGAGGCAGCGCTTTCGCAGCTAATGAATGGGCGGTTTCAGCCATTGTTGCAACTAATCTGTCAGCTGCTGCGGCCATGATGAGCTGGATGATAGTTGATTGGGTAAAGAAAGGGAAACCCTCGGCAGTCGGCATGGCTATTGGCAGTGTTTGTGGAATGGTTGCGATTACGCCTGGGTCAGGCTACGTCAGTGTACCTGCAGCGATGGTTATAGGCTTGGTTGCAGGCGTTGCATCCAATTTGATTTCGAATTGGCGCATGGCTAGAACAAAGCTGGATGATGCATTGGATGTCTTTGCATGCCACGGTGTTGGTGGCATCTGGGGGTCTATAGCGACTGGCCTGTTCGCGTCAAAGCTCATTAACCCAACTGGAAATGATGGTCTGTTCTACGGCAATCCCAGCCTGTTTATTACGCAATTGGTCGCTGTTGCCGTTGTCGCAACCTTCGCGTTCATCGGCTCATATGCTTTGCTTAGGCTGATCAAATTTTTCTCGCCTTTGCGCGTGAGCCAAGAAGAGGAAGAAATCGGCCTTGACTCAAGTCAACATGGGGAGGAAGCCTATTCTTAGAGTCGAAGCCTCAGCAACAAAACATGAATATTCAATCACAGACTGAAATCTTGATGCTGGCACTCCGAACACTCAGTCCCCGAAAGAGGCGAAAAGTTGGCGCGTGCACACGGTAAATAGTTGTCAATCGTTGGCGCTACGATCTAAGAAAAGCTCCCTTGTATTACCGCCACGAAACCTGGCGCGTGGGATAAGGTCTGAGCTCGTGTGGCATTAAGGTTACGGGTTTGGCTGGTTTGTATGAAGGGAGAACCAATACTCAAGGTGGTTCAGGCCTCTGTCGGACTTAGCCCCAGATGGGTTCGAGTCCACCATTCTATGTGCTTCGTGGATTCCTAACGTGAGAGAAAAGTGCAATTTAACCTGCATGTTCTTGCCATACCACTAATAAATCTAATGTCGCATTTTAGAGCGCGCGCTGGTCATATGTCTTATAGCACGTTTTCCATTAGGTTTATAAGGGCGGCGAGTGCTAATATCACGTCGATGTGATATTACAATACGGTGATATTATGGCTGACCAAGCAATGACAACGAAGGTCCGGTTTTTCATGGCTTTTGCCCATCCGATAAGGTTGCAGATCCTCGAAGAGCTGAAAGAAGGCGAGAGATGCGTCTGTGAGCTGGTGAAGTCAGTTAAGGGTGCAAGCCAATCGCAGATTTCTAACCATCTTGCATGTCTTGATGACTGCGGGCTGGTGAGCTCGAGGAGAGAGTGGAGAAAAATATACTATAGGTTTGCTGATCCTAAGATAGCTCGATTTCTGAAGATTGCCGATGAAATCGCTCCGCGAATCGCCTCTAGAATCGCGGTGTGTCCTGACATTGCTCCAAATACTGGACAAGAAGGGAGGTGAGAGTTATGACTACTGAAAAATTGACTTTGAAGATTGCGAAGGCAGAGGGCGCCCCCTGCGCGTGTGGTTCATGTGGAGACAGTTTTCAAAAGACGGCTCTCGAGCGTGCATTGATGAGGTTAACTGGCATTTCTAAAGCAAACTTCGACACGATAGGAGGCAAAGTGAAGATTGAATATGACCCGGAGAAAGTCAACCCGCCGAAGATAAATGAGCGCCTGGAAAAGCTCGGCTACCGAATTGAGAACACCGGAGGAGTCTCATGAAGGAATACGTTAGAGGAACAGTTCTGCTCGTTTTGGGCGTAATATCTACTGTGGCAAGCTGGCTCATCCTGCAAACCAGCATAGCGTATGCGTCTGTAACCGGTATTGCTCTTGCTTTGGCTGCCGTTGCTTGTGGTTATACGATTTACGTCACGGCCCTTCGACTCCTGTTCCGTAAGAGGATAACTGTCCAATTGTTTGTGACCGTTGCAATCGCTGCCTCGATAGCGGCTGGCTACTACGTACCCGCAGCGACAGTGGTGCTCATAATTTTAGCTGGAACAACTCTTGAAGACTATGTCTTTTATCGGACTAGAGGCTCGATTGAGAAGCTCGTCAATATGAGTCCGAAGACTGCTCTTGTACGTCGTGATGGAACGGAAGTTGAAGTAGCAGTGGAAGACGTCAAGTTGGGCGAAACCGTGCTGGTGAAGCCTGGCGACAAGATACCGGTTGATGGAACCGTGATTTCAGGATACAGTGCTGTTAACCAAGCCGCAATAACGGGCGAATCAATGCCTGCAGAAAAGGCGAAGGGCGATCAAGTGTTTGCAGGTACCATGAACGGGAACGGAGCCTTGGAAATCAAAACCGAAAAGATCGCTGAGGACACTACAATCGCTCATATCATTCATCTTGTCGAGGAAGCAGAAGAGAAGAGGGCACCGATACAGAATATCGCAGACAGATTCACAACCTACTTCTTGCCCTTCATATTGATTCTGGCAGCCGTAGTGTTTACAGCTGCTTACTTTCTAGTTGGTCTGCAACCAGCAATTACAAGAACCGTATCCATCCTTCTGGTGGCGTGTCCCTGCGCATTGGGAGTGGCTGTCCCAGTTGCTGTGGTTGGAGCCATTGGCAACGCCAGCATGAACGGCATAATAATCAAGGGCGGCACAAATATCGAGAAAGTGAAGGATGTCAGATTAGTAGCATTCGACAAAACGGGAACATTAACCGTCGGCGAACCAAAAGTCGTTGAGATAAAGACTCTGAACAACTATTCTGAAGATGATGTGGTCAGGTACGCGGCAATAGCTGAAAAATTCTCTGAACATCCCATTTCCAAGGCCGTAACAGCGAAAGCAACAGCGTTGGGAGTGCTTATTCCAGACCCAATGGAGTTCAAAATTGTACCTGGACGCGGGATTGAAGCCTACTATGGAAAACAGCAGATCTTGATTGGAAAAGGCATGGCTGAGATGGCGTTTACCGCGGAAGAAGACGAAGCAATAAGTGGATTTGAAAGCAAGGGAGAAACAGTGCTTCCCGTCATGCTGGACAAACAGATGATCGGGGTCATAGCTGTGGCTGACACGGTGAGAAAAGACTCATCTGAAACGGTTCTGCGTCTCAAGCAGTTAGGAATCAAGACTGTCATGATAACTGGGGACAACGTGAGAGCTGCTAAATCTATTGCTGGACAAATAGGCGTTGATGAATTCTATGCGGAGCTTTTGCCAGAACAGAAGGTCGAAATCATAGGAAAAATGAAAAAAGACAATGTTGTTGCCATGGTGGGTGACGGCGTTAACGATGCTCCAGCGTTGGCTAACGCGGACGTTGGATTTGCGATGGGAGCGGCTGGCAGTGACGTGGCGATTGAAACGGCTGATGTAGCATTACTCGGAGACGATTTGACAAAAGTCGAGTACACAATCAGATTGAGCCGAAAAGCCTTTGGCAAAATGAAGATGAACATAGCTTTCTCGATGGCTTGGAACGCCCTTGGATTGACTCTAGCATCAATAGGCTTAATGGTGCCCATCTTGGCTGCGGTTTTTCAAGAGGCCGGCTGCATTTCTGTGGTAATCAATTCTGCCCTTCTATTGCTGTACAAATAGAGTCAAGTCTTTCTTGCACGCAGGATAGCGTACTAGACTTTCTCATCAAGCAGGCTTCTACCCTTTCTTTCGATTTCATCCCTGATTTCTCTCACTTTCTCTATTGACTTGCCTTTCGGGTCCTCAATTCCCAGTCTACTACTTTGTTGAGCAAGGGGCAGGGCAGAGCGCGCGCTAATGCCGCGAGAATCACCTGTGTTCCTGAATCCATCCAAAGTCAGTGTAGATCTTTCTTATCGTGGCTGAGGTCAGGAAATCGATGAATTCTTCAGACAGCTTCACATTCTTACTGTAGGAGATTATACCGGCTACTGTACTTCTGAAGACCTGAAGATTCTGGGGAAGTTCGACTATCTCGCACGTATCTGGCCACACGCCCTGGAACGCATTCCAGCCGAATATGACATCAACCTTGTCAGAATGGATTAGACTCATCAGAGAGCCACATGCATCTGCATGATGGGTAATGTTTTGACGTATCTGGTCTGTCAGTCCTGCTTTGCTCGCTATGTCGTCCCACACGCCCTTTAAGCATCCTTCGACAGCTATTCCGATTCGAACGTCTTTCCTGCAAAGATCTTTGAGAGAAGCGATCTTTGCTGGGTTTCCAACGGGAACGATTATGACTGATCTTCGATACCCGAGGCTCTTTCTTGAGCCTTTGATTATCAGTCCTCGATCTTCTGCGTCATCCAGGATGTACTCGGCTCCAGAAGAGAAGACATCACCCTTTTTGAATTTCGCTATCTCTTTCAGAAGGTCTTCTGGTTTGCCTATTCTCAAGTCGCATTTTACCTTGGAGTCTTTTTCAAAAATGGCTATCGCATCACGGAGAGGGGGAGCAACTGCACCGGCAGAATATACCTTGAGTTGCTGCTTCGCAGAGGGCACTGAATTCATCACCGACATGGCTTATTCTTGTGATGAATAATAACTTTTGGCGCCCGATTAAATGCTAGTTGCTTCGAGCCGAATGTATTGCAGTATGCGTCTATCTCTTATGGGCTTGAACTCGAACGAGTTCAGACCTCTACCGTACCTGTACCCAAATGGGTTCAAGTCCTAATAATGGGGCTGCCCGGATTTGAACCGGGGTCTATAGCGCCCGAGGCTACAAGCCTAGACCAAGCTAGCCGACAGCCCCACGCGGTAAATCAATGTTTAGAGCCACCAAAATAAGTGTTCCTTAATCTTTAAACCCTTGCCGATAATACTAGTACCTTTACCGTCAGGAGGGGGTCTGCAGAGCTTGTCTGTTTCGCATCGCTTACGAGGAGTCAAAGTGCTTAAAGCCGTCTCCTCGTCTTTGAGGCTGCAGATCCTTAATTTTCTTTTTGACAAAGGACCTCTTTCCTACACCGAGCTGATGAGTTCGCTGAAGATGAATCCAAGCAGAGATGCTGGACGATTTGCCTATCACCTGAAGTTTCTGCTCAAGGCAGATCTGATTGAGGCCGACGTTGAAACAAGAAAGTACTGTTTGACTGACTTAGGCAAGATGGTTATAGACGTTGCAGACCGCATTGAAAGGAACGCATCCAAACCAAAAGGCGTCCTCGTTCGCGCCTCTAGGTCTGCACTGGAAGAGTTTGACGCTAACAGAATAGCAAGCTCTCTCATAAAAGAGGCAAAAATGCCAGCTGAACTGGCTCAGAAAGTAGCAAAAGAAGCCGAGAAACGACTCTTAAAGTCGAAAACCAAGTACCTGACTGCTCCTCTCGTCAGGGAAGTTGTCAACGCGATCCTGATTGACAAAGGTCTAGAGGAATATCGTCACAGGCTTACCCGCCTTGGGCTCCCAGTTCACGAAGTCAGCATGCTGGTCGAAGCAAGAAATCCTGATTCCGAAGACGCGAAAACAATACGCGAAACAGCCGGAGACGCTGTCCTAAGAGAGTACGTGCTTCTCAAAGTATTTCCAAGAGACATCGCAGACGCCCACTTAGCCGGATCGTTGCACATTAGCAATCTTAGCTCATGGATCACCAAACCAAACGAAGTAGTGCATGATCTGAGATTCTTCTATCAAAACGGGCTAGACTTAGAGAAGATAAACGCTTTCCAGCCGTCTTTCTCTCCACCGCACAATCTAGAGTCCGCATTGTCCACTACTATTAACGTTCTTATCCATTCAGCCAAGGAAATAGCTGAAGCGCAGACCCTTGAATACTTCAATGTTTTTCTCGCCCCCTTTGCCAGAGAAGTTGATTCTCAAAAAATCAAAGACGCCCTGCAACTATTCATTGACAGCGCAAATCAGTGCGCCGACACTACGCTGAGCCTCGAGCTCACCATCCCAAACTTCATCGCCGACAAGCCGACCACAGGTCCCAAGTCAAAACCCACCTGCAAGTATGGAGACCTGGCTGAGGAAGCGCAGCTTTTGGCATCGCTTATTCTTGACATATTAATCGAACAAAGCCGAATAAAACCGCTGCTTAACCCCAGAATAGTCGTAAAAATACGGGCTGAAACGTTCATAGACGAAAGGGCCAAAGCGTTGCTCTTGAAAGCCCACAATCTAGCAGCAAACAAAGGCTTGGTATATTTCGCTTGCTTATCGAAAAAAGGCGAAGAAGAGGCTTCATTTTCTGGCCTCGGGCGCAAACTCACGCCTGATTTAAATGGAGACTGGGAAACTGACACTCTACGCACAGGCTGTTTAGGATGGGTAGCAGTCAACTTGCCCCGAATCTCGTATGAATGTGAAAAAGACGAAGCAAAATTCATCGAACTTCTGAAAGAGAGACTTGAGATGGCAGCTCGAGCCTTGGAGATCAAGTATGCAGCGCTCAAACAACACGCCGGCAAACTGCTCCCCTTCCTCATGCAAAACGCAAACGGCGACCATTATTTCAGACTTGAGAATTCATCGCGCCTGATAAACTTAGTAGGACTGAAGGAGACAATGGAGTCGTTCTACGGAAAGAATCTTCAGGATAAGAAAGCCTCGCATTTCCTAGAAAGCATAGCCGAATGCATATCGGACTTTACTCACAAGGCAAGCAAAAGGCGCGTGAGACGTCTGCTTCCATCAATATTGCCGAATAAAGAAGCCTCTGAAAGATTGGCGGAACTGGATATTGACAGATATGGCTTTGGAAAAGTCAAGTATTCGGGAACAAGAGAAAGACCATTCTACTCCACGATCAACACAATACAGCTCCATGGAAGTCAAGCTTCTCCGGAGCCCCAAATAACTGATCCAAAACTCACCAAGACGCGCCTTGGCGGCGCTTTGACCGTCATAGAGATCGACGATACTGAACAAGTAACAGATGAGCTTCTGTCCAAAACGAAGCAGGCTACAGAAGCCTGTGCCTTAGAATTCTTCACATATAGCCGCAAGCTAACGTATTGTGCCAACTGCAAAAAAAGCTGGTTCGGCCTGCTACACAAGTGCCCTTCATGTAGCGCCACTGGTGCCCTGACACTCTACGACCGTCTTACGTATTGATGGCTTTATGACGAGCAGATTCGAATTTCACTTCACTGCTCCCAATATTAGAGCCAGCAGGGCCATTCTTACAACTATGCCGTTCCAAACTTGCTGGAAGTAGCGCGCATATGGAGTGCTGTCAACTTCAGCGGCGATCTCATCAACCCGAGGAAGCGGATGAAGAATAATCAAGTCTCTCTTGGCTTCACTTAGCGTCTGCAGATCTATCCTGTATGAACCCTTCACTTTGGCATATTCAGCAGCATCAGGGAAACGTTCCTTCTGTATCCTCGTAACGTACAAGACATCTACTAGAGGAACTATTTTCTCAAGATTCGCCTTTTCCACCACGGGTATTCGCTCTTTTATTGTCTGCAGAACTTCCCGCCGCATCTTAAGAGTCTCAGGCGAAACAAGATACAACTCAATGTTATAGAGTGAGAGAGCATAGGCCAGCGAGTGAACGGTCCTTCCAAATCTGAGGTCGCCTACAAATGCTATCTTCAACCCATCAATCTTGCCCTTCTCCTTCTTCATCGTATACAGATCCAAGAGAGCCTGCGTCGGATGCTCTTCCGCCCCGCTACCAGCATTAAGAATCGGTATTTTCGCAAACTCCGCTGCCAATCTGGCAGCGCCCTCAAGCGGATGCCTCAAAGCTATTACGTCAGCATAATTCTCTACAGTTCGAACGGTGTCCGCAAGATTCTCGCCCTTCTTAACCGAAGCTATTTCTGCCTCCGCAAAACCTATTGTAGAACCGCCTAGCTTGTGCATAGCTGACTCAAAGCTCAAGCGGGTACGCGTACTTGCTTCATAGAATAAGGTTGCAAGGATTTTCCCCCTCAGCATATCTGAACCCTTCTCGGCCAGCGGCTCCATAGACTTGGCAGTCTTGAAGATGGAGTCAATTTCCTCACGAGAAAAATCCTTGATAGATATTATGTCTCTGCCCTTAAATCCCACCACTACACCCGAGCACACAACTCTAAGCAACTCCTAGATAACTATTTGCAGGCGTTATGCACACACAACTTGCTGACTTTCCGATCAATGCTCATGAGGGCGTTACGAATAAGCAAAAATAGCAGAACAGGTTTAGGGTCAACCCATATCTTCTAGTCTGATCCAGAAATGGGAGACGAACTGTTGGAAAGAGCACAGCCAACTCAGAAGGGCATATTCGCCAACCTCGGCATGTTTCAATTTTTATCCTTTGTCAGAAGAGGCGTATTCTACACCTTCATGATAAGCTATCTTTTTGACCTCATGCAGACCGTGACATACACCGCCTTACTGGGCACGCTTAACATGGTAGGATCCGCATTAGGCCAAAACCTGCTTTGGGGAAGAATCGCTGACCGGTACAGGCTGAGGACCAAGCTCATAATAGCGGGGGAATCGATAGCCGCAGTGTCCTACCTCATAGTTTTCCAAGTTCACAGATCACTTATGAACAATCAAGCCAACTTCATGGCTGGCCTGTCATTAATTGTAGGTCTATCAATTCTAGAGTTCTTTTGGTCAATGTCAGACGTAGGTTGGGCTGCCCTGCTAATAGAGACCACTACGACCAGCAATCGAGCAAGCATAGTAGGCGCCCTCAACTTCATCGCCTCGCTAGGCAGAATGATTGGCATAAGCTTCGCCGGATACCTATACATGAATGGAGAAGGCTTTCGCCAAGGGACAATCTTCTACATAGTCATAGCGATGCTCATTGTTGGCGCAACATTAATGTGGATAACATCAAGATCAACAAGCAGCCTGACGAAAACCACGGGACACAATCAAGCAGACACCCATAGTGTCAAAGAACCTATGGTCTATGATAAGAGAACCTACAAGTGGTTCCTCATATCCCTCATCGTTATCGTCATTGGAACATCGTCTGTCAGCCAAGTTTTCCTGCTTTTTGTCGGACTTCCAACCGGGCTAATGGCCACAGATCTTCAAACAAGCATAATATTGACTGCTTTCACAATAGGCGGAATGATCATCAGCTTAACATGCGGCTGGCTCGCAGATAGAATTGGCAAGGCGCTGGTTCTTTTTGCTGGTCTGATTCTGGCTATCCTGACACCCCTATTGTACGGTGTGGCTTCTAGCGTCCCGACAATGGCGTTGTTTTATGGACTTAATGGCGCGTCATTTTGGATAATTCAAACTGCTGGCTTCGCATTTGCAGGAGACATAATACCAGAAGACAGGAGAGGCAGATTGTTCAGCAGATACAACACAGTGATGGCTCTAAGCTGGGGTCCAGCCGGACTTCTTGTCGGCGGACCACTTGCGGACCTGCAAGTCAAAGTATTCCAGCTTTCGCCACACACTGCGTATTTAAACGCGTTTTACGCATCATCAATCATTGTTGCCCTGGGAGCCACAATATTCGGGCTTAAGGTCTTGAGAACAAAAGAGCAGCAAGCAGCCTAGCACCTAACGCGTGCGCTCTTGTCAGCAAGGTAATGATAAAACACAAAAGGGAAACTCCTCAACATCAAATACCTAAAACACGAACAGGCTAGATGAGGGTCGAGCAGGATGAATGAACGCGTAACCATAGCTTATTGCGGAGTATGCTGCAATCATTGTGGCATGCATTTACGCATTCCTAAGAGGGCAACAGAACTGAAAAGATTCATCGATGCGTACAGATATGGCGAATGGATACAAAACATAACTCGAGATTTCGATTTCCAACAGTTGATGAAGGGTTTGGACTGGTTTGCCAACTCAGGTTGCGTCAACTGTCTTGAAGGAGGTGGGATGTCACATTGCGAAGTTAGGACCTGCTGCCTCACTAAGAAACTGGAAAACTGCTACTTCTGCCCAGACTTCTCAAAATGCGAGAAGCTTAACTATCAAAAAGAAACATACGATGTGGGAAAACACCTTCAGAGGATAAAACATGCGGGCTATGAAAATTGGCTGAAAGAACAAAGAAAGAAAATCAATGAGAGCTTTGATAACATCCAATATCTCGAGAAAAGAAAGTAGAATCGTAGCAAAACTCACCCAGGAATTCGAGCACCCGATCAAGACCAGACATTGTCTGACTGTCAGCTCTGAAAGTGCCGATTTGGCGAAAACATGCTACGGACTACTCGTGCTTGTTTAAAATCTTTTATCTGCGTTCTGATTATAGCCTCTTTTCAGAGTGGAGTTCACATGACTGAAACTGAATTGTACGTTTCCAAGATCAAGGATGGCACAGTCATTGACCATATTACTGCTGGGCACGCATTGGATGTGGTAAAGATATTGGGAATAACAGGTCGAGAGAATGGAACTGTCACTATTGCAATTAATGTCCCCAGCAAACGGTTCAGAGCCAAGGACATAATTAAGATTGAGGGCAGAGAGTTGAAAACGCAGGAGGTCCACAAGATCGCCCTGTTAGCTCCTCATGCGACGATCAACATCATTCGCGACTATAAGGTTGTGAGAAAACAGGAGGTCAAGCTGCCGAAAACCATTGAGAACATTATCAAATGTGCAAATCCAGCCTGCATAAGCAACGGCAACGAACCCGTACAGGCCAAATTCTACGTCGACAGCGAAGACCCACTATTGCTAAAGTGCCACTACTGCGGCTACATAATGGAAAAGAAAGACGTTCTCACACAGTTCTGACCCCCAGGCCACAACTCGGAGACAGCATGGCTGCATATATCGTAACCTGGAATATTTCGAACTTCGATCTATTCACCCAAGCTCTGGTCCATCTTGTAACTCTTCGTCACGTCTTCCATTTTGCCATTCTCGAATGCATACACTCCAGATAGGCTCTTCTTCCAGTCTCGCTCATACATTAACGGATCATCGATTCTCCTTTCAGAAGGATCAACATGTACCCACCTATTCTTTGCCTCGTCCCACACTTCGGTCCACACGTGATCAGTCATGTCAAGAATTAGTCTAGCACGGTAGCCATGGGCCACACAAAGAGCAGTAAACAAAATACTAAACTCGCCACATCTTCCCCTGCCATAAGCCAGTATTCCCAGGGGATCATTGTGTCGATCTATTTTGCCATTATCCCACTTCACTTTCTCATGAACCCAGTCCAACAGCTCTGCTAGGGTGCACTTTCTGTCGAAGAATGCTCTCAACTGGGCAATCAAAACCGAATTAGTAAACTCAGCACTGACTTTCCTATACTTTTCAATCGCGCCTTGATCCAGAAGAGTCATTCACTTCTCACCCTCTTGCGTAAATACTTGGTGCGCATCGTCTCGGAGGAACGCGGATCCCAGAATCACATGGTTGTAGCCTATCGTGGAGATTAGGCTTATGAACCCCGAATTAAGAACAAGGATAAGGAACAAAATCTTCAAGCATGCTCTGAACACAAACAGGTCTTGGGCCATCTATTATGAAATACACGTTGATCATCACCGAAAAGCCAGATGCTGCTCAAAGGATAGCAGAGGCTTTAGATGCGAAACAGAAACCAAGAAAATCTGAGACTAACCACGTACCATACTACATTGCAAACCATGACAAGCAAATAGTCGTCGCGCCAGCAATAGGGCACTTGTACACAGTAGCGGCAGAAGCAAAAGGGAGAACTCACTATCCGGTTTTTACTTTCCAATGGCAACCAAGATACATTGCTGAGCGGAATGCAAAACACACTCGGCAATGGATAGAAAGCTTCACGAGACTCGCAAAAGACGCTGACACCTTCATAGATGCATGCGACTATGACGTTGAAGGAAGTCTCATCGGCTACACCATACTGAAACACGCATGCGGCAACAAGGAAACCATCGCTAAACGAATGAAGTACTCAACATTGACCACGAAAGAACTGGAGAAAGCATACGCAACATTGCTGCCCCACTTGGATTTTGGACTTATAGAAGCTGGACGCACAAGACACGAAGTAGACTGGCTTTTCGGAATAAACCTCACTCGTGCACTCACGGTTGCCGCCAAAAAACACAGTGGACAATACTCGACTCTCAGCACGGGACGCGTGCAAGGCCCAACCTTGAAATTCTTGGCCTTAAGGGAAAAAAGCATCCGAACCTTTGTGCCAACACCATATTGGACTATTCGAGCAGAAATCGAAATATGCGGGCAGACTTTTGAAGCGCAATACGAAAAGGAGAAAATCGAAACCAAACCTGAAGCCAATGCTGTCCTAAATGCGTGCAAAGCAAAAGCAGGAACAGTTGAGAAGATCGAAGTCAGGCAATTTGAACAAGCACCTCCAGTTCCGTTTGACTTAGGAACACTGCAAAGCGAAGCCTACAGACTGTTTAGATACGCGCCGAAACACACGTTAGATATCGCCCAACGTCTATACCTAGACGCACTGATCTCCTACCCGAGAACAAGTAGCCAAAAACTGCCCGCAGCAATAAACTACGAGGCAATATTGAAGGGCCTTAACAGAGCTTCTGAATACCAAAGGCTTACAGCAGAACTCCTAGCAAAAACAAAGCTCACTCCTAACGAAGGAAGAAGAGAAGACCCTGCACATCCAGCTGTTTACCCAACAGGAGAGACACCAAAAAGAGCTCTGAACTACTCGGAAAGGAAAATCTGGGACCTCATCGTCAGAAGATTCATGGCGGTCTTCGCTGAACCAGCAACAAGTCAAACCGTTGAGGTCATCATAAATGTAAACGGCCACCATTTCCACTTGAAGGGAAGACGCACATTAAAAGAAGGTTGGCTACACTTCTACGGACCCTATGCCAGGTCAGAGGAATCCCCCTTGCCACCAATAACGGAGGGGCAGCTCGTCCACATCAAAAGAATAAACCTAGAAGACAGATTCACAACACCACGACAACGATACAATCCCAGCAGCCTCCTGAAAAGAATGGAAAAAGCGGAGATCGGAACAAAAGCAACGAGAGCAGACACCATACAAACCCTCTACGATAGAGAATACATCAAAAACGAGAGGATAATGGTAACAGACCTGGGCTTCGAAATTCTGGAAGTTCTCGAAGAATACTGTCCGACAGTGGTTTCGATAAGACTCACCAGAGAACTGGAAGAGAAAATGAATAACATCCAAGCAAACAGCGAAAAAAGCGAAAAGGTCCTAGCAGACACAGTTCAAACTCTTAGACCAATAATGCAGAACCTAAAAGAGAAAGAGAAGATAATCGGAGAACAGCTAAGCGAAGTCATAAGAAAATCGAAGCTCGAAGAAAGAGTTGTTGGTCCCTGCCCAACATGCCGAACAGGCCAGCTTGTTATACTGCATTCGAGAAAAACCGGCAAACGGTTCGTCGGCTGCACAAACTACTTCAAAGGACTCTGTAAAACGGCGTTTCCGCTTCCTCAAAGAGGAGACGTAAGACCGCTTGGCAGAACCTGCCCTTCGTGCGGATGGCCTACAGTTCAGGTTAGAATGAAAGGAAGACGCCTATGGATCCTGTGCCTCAATCCGCGCTGCCAGCTAAAAGCAGAAAGAGGGAAGAACAGTGAGATGCAAAATATGTGATAGAAGAGCAGGCGAAAACGGGTTCTGCAAATTTCACAGTAAAGCCCATGAAAACATAGTTAGGAAATATGATCCGTGGAAAAGGGCTTTGGAAATTTCTTGGAAAGAGTATTTAAGTGAGATTGCTAAGAATCCATTAACAGGACAATGGGCCAAAGAGATGGCAACATACTTGGCCAACAGCGGAGAGAAGTAAAATGTCACGCAAAGTTAAGCGAGAAATATCATCACTATCATTCTCAATGAACAGGTTTTATCGTAGAATTTCAACGTTGAGACCCTCCACATTGATCGTTTCCGTGGGCGTTATGGCGTTCGCCGTGTTCATGTTCGGAGGAGGCCTATACGATATAATAATGAGGCCTTATCCAGCTGTGTATTATGGCGGCAGGTTCACTCTCATATATCCCCAATTGTCAGAGCAGTTCATAGGCGACAGTCTGGTTGCGATGACACTCTACACACTGGGCATAGCTGGGCTTATTATCATGTATCAAAGCACAAAATACGCTTACAAGCCAAGACAGGCTTATATGACGTTCCTAGTAGGGGCGATTCTCGTTTTCATAGCATACATATTCCTTGAAGCCACTATACAAATCAAACTCAGTGGCGGAGGATAGAAACCTCACCAAGGATTACTTTTTAGTCCTAGCTTGTAAGCCGCAAAATTCGTTAAGAGATGCACAGGAGGAGTAATTGTCAGCACTGCTACAACGATTTCCCAAGACAAAAGGGGCAAGGAAACTGGAAGCGAAAATAGAATTGCTCCCACTATGAAGTCTATCTGATCCATGACCGGCAACAAGTTGCCAGGCGCAATACCGAGTCTCCTCTTCAGAAAAGCCCCTGCCAAGTCGCCCATCAGGGCCCCAAGAGACAAGAGCACACCAAGCAAGGCTGGAAACGACGCTAAACCGAAGACTGCTGTCTCTGCCAACCCAGCCGCGGTTCCAACTGCAAACCCAGAAAAGAAACCGCGAAAAGTCTTGTTCTTCCCGAAGACTGGCCGTCCATCAAGGAAATTTCTCCCAAAATCCATAGGATGCCCTCCTCCAACGATCACCGGCACGGCGTTTGCACAATAAGCCGGGAACACGAACATCAACGCTTCAATGACTATTTGTGCTAGGTTCATTTCGGCAACCATCAATGAGACGGATTTTCAAGTATTCCTGACTTTACTATTTTTAAGTAGCAAGTTGGATGCTGAGCTTTAGGCTTTTCCAAAACCGCCTTGATGACCTGAGAGCTTTCGGTGGGTTTCAATTCTATTATCGTATCAGCCCAGAATTTCAGAACCCTTGGAGCAACGGGCTCCACGCTTACACGGTCCTCATCAAAAGCTGTTCGAACTTGACTTAACACTAGCACGGCGATCCTTCGAAGCTTGGCAATCTGAGCCAGAGACGCCAATTGCCTATTTAGCTCACGGTTCAGCGCAAAAGCTCTATCAGGAGACTCGGCTATCTCAGCCCGATAAAGCGAGGTGATCGTGTCAAAAACCATCAGGCCGAAGTGCCCAGTAACATAATCCGAAGACCGGTCTATAATCAGAGTCTGTTCCCGAAAATCGCTTGGTCTCATCAGAACTATCAGTTCAGCAATTCTTTCGAAATCCTCTGATGCGACTTGAGCCAGTCTTTCAGCCGAAAAAGTGCCATCACAATCTACGAACAGTGTTTTGTAGCCTTGCCTAGCACAGTTTACAGCACATTGCATTGCGAGAACTGTTTTTCCAGTTTCCGGTTCTCCATAGATTAAACTGACACTTTCGGATGAAATGCCTCCTTCCAGAATCTTGTCAATGAATTTGCAGCCTGTTGGAATTTTCATGGGCAAGGCAATGCACGTCAACTAATATAAGTCACGAAACTAATAATTCGTTTGGCGTTCAAACTGCCACAAGAATAGGAAAACAACATGAAAGCGAACACTGCTGTCGCAACAGTCTCAGGAAAAGCCTACTACCTCATTGTTAATGAACTGCGAAAGAGAAACATACCTTTCTTAAGCCTCACGCCTAATGAACCCATCCCAATAGAAGTCAAGGTTGTTTTAACCACTGAGAAAGAGAAACACCTAATAAACCATGAAAAAATCTTAGTGTACAACGAGGATACGGACGTAGAAGCAATGATCAACAATGCACTACAAACCGTTCAAGGAAGAGAAAACTGCGAGAGACTCATCATAGGCATTGACCCCGGCGAAACGCTTGGACTGGCGGTCCTAGCAGACGGGAAAGTGATCGAAACAGAAACATGTTCCAGCGTCGGAGAAGCGATGGAAAAAGTGAGAAGCATCATCAGAAATTTCGAAAACACTCTTGCTTCTTCGATTTCAGTGAAAGTCGGCGACGGAGTTCCCTCATACAAGCGCGAACTCCTACAAGCTCTGGATGACATCTTACCTCACAGCGTAGTGTTGGAAAGCGTAAGTGAAGCTGGAACAAGCCGACATCAGAATGAAACCAAGAATAGAAGAGGATTAAGAGACATAGTTTCAGCTATAAGAATAGCCGGAAGAAACGGACATGCATTTCAACGGAGGAAAACAGATGAACAGAATAGTTGAAAAAGGAAAAACTCTGCTGGTTGACGGCCCAGCTTCAGTCACTGTGACTTCAGGCAACGTGGAAGTATTCGGATCAAAAGCAAACATCGCAAGCAAGATCGTAATACGTGAAGGAAAGAGGCTGCCCTTTGCAGTTCACGAGACAGCCGCCTTTGAAATATCACTAGCAGAGAAAGCCAACGCGGAGGAAGTTGAAGGAAACACTATTCCGCCTTCGTGGATCAAAGCATACGAAGACCTGACAGACCTGCAAGCCAAACCCGCCACCATAATGGTGCTGGGCACAGTTGATTCTGGGAAAACGAGCTTCTGCACGTACATGACAAACAAGCTTTTAGGCCAGAAAAAGAAAATCGCCGTGTTAGACGGGGATCTAGGCCAATCTGACGTAGGACCACCATGCACTGTTTCCTACGCTTTCGTGACGAAGCCGATAACCGATCTATTCAGCCTTCAGGCAAAGAATGCCATTTTTATAGGTGCTACGTCACCGAACGGCGCTGCTGACAAAGTAATAGAGAGCCTAACCCAGCTGAAGAAGCAAATTTTCGGCAGCGACCCTGACTTCGTTGTTGTAAACAGTGATGGATGGGTTGAAGGAGAAGAAGCCGTCAAATACAAAGCTCAGCTTGTTGAAAAGATCAACCCAGACGCGATTTTCTGCGTTCAACAGAAAGATGAGCTGGCCCCTCTTCTAAACAGTCTTGAAAAGTTTAGGAAAACTGCTGTTGAGTCTCCTTCAGTTATTAGTCAAAGAACCGGAGAAAAACGCAAAAATCTGCGCGAGCTAGGATACACAAAATACTTGAGAAATGCAAAGGTGCAATCACTCCCGCTCGGCTGGCTAAAAATCGAAGACAACGATCTGTTCGGCTTAAATAAAACCTATCAAGACTCCAGAGGGGCAAGGAAAATCTATGAGCTTTTAGGAATGAGACCACTACACTTCACGGAGCTAAGCGATAGAATTTCCATAATTATCGGCAAGAGACGGTGGATTAACGCGGAGAACCTGAAGAAAGTTGAAGAAGCCACGAAAAAGAAGGTTGTCGTAATTAGGAAAGGCGAGGAAGAAGGACTATTGACGGCATTATACAACGTAGAAGAAAGATTTCTCGGCATAGGCATCATACAGGAAATCGAATACCTAAGAAAAACCCTGAAGATTCTGACCCCTGTGTCCCAAGACGTCGCAATGGCAGTTATTGGGAAGGTCAAGCTCGACAAAAACATGAAGGAAATCCCATTCTTCGGCGAAGAAAACCAGTCAGAGTTTAAGACTTTCAGCAAGCTTTTCTGAAGAAAAGCGAAAGCTCACGTGCAATGACATCATCTTCGTCCGGAAGAATCCTCAAGTTTTCGCGTATCCATAACGGAAGAAAACTCAGGCAGTACTCTGTTGCAAAACGATGGTCAAGAAATATCATCGCACCCTTGTCTTCAAGAGTTCTAATAGGCCTCCCTGCGGCCTGCGAAGCCTTCTTCATCGCTGGAAGAACATAACAGTACTCCCTTCCATGTCCCGGAAAGCATTTTTCGAAATAGTCGACTTGGGCCTTCACTTTCGGGGTAGGCTCAGCGTAAGGCAGGCCTACAATCACTACAGAGTTCATCTCGTCACCCGGATAGTCCACACCCTCGGAAGATCGCCCGCCCTGAACACCTAACAGGACAGCGGCCGAATGCTTAGAGTGTGCTTTGAATTCTGCAACGATCTTTTCGTTCTCGCGAGAACTCATACTTCTGTGTTCACAGAAGAGCGGCTTATCTAAGACTTCTTTCAATCCTTCGGCAAGCAGTTTGCCCAAAACCTCAAATGAAGGAACAAAGATTCCGACGTTTGCAGGCGTATGCTGAACCACTTCTCCTATTCGCTTTATGATTTTCCTATACATTTCCGGGGTTCTTTTTTCCATTGCAGTTGTTACGCCACAGGAAACTAGCGGCAGAATGTGCTCTTTCGGGAAAGGCGAAGGCACGACGTTCGTAACCGTGTTTTCTGGAAGTTTCGTGATCTTCTTATATGCTTCTAGGGGCTGGAGTGTTCCAGACATGACGATGTTTGAGTAGACTTGGGAGAACACTGGGGCAGTGATTTTCGAAGGATCTAAGGCCACTATTTCCAATTTTGCTGTGGGTATACCCTGTTTAGAGAAGTATTTGGTTATCGTGTTTACAAAAGACTGATCATTAATGGTTTCTAGCCATTTGATCAGAAAATAGCCCATTGCATGAATAAAGGAGCGCGGATATTTTCCGTCGGTAAGCAAGTCTCGTTTGATCAGCATCCCAGCGTCGTGCATATGCTCAAAAAACCTTCGAGGCTCATTAATGCCGGCTTTTTCTTGAAAAAGATCCAAGAGTGATTCTGGCGCTACCAGAGCTTCTTTCTGAACCTTCCCAGCCATTTCCTCAATTTCCTTTCTAACAGTTTTGGCAAAGTCTGCAACGTCTTCGTGATTGAATTTTCTTGCCTCAATCTCAGCCTGTTTTATGCTGAAAAGCGATAGGCTGCTACTGGCGATGTCAACGGCGGTTTCAGGAAGGTTGTGTGCCTCGTCGATGATCAAAATGGTTTTGGATAGCGGGGTTTCCAAGCTTCTCAGAAAAGCGCTTCTAGTGACGGGGTCAAACAAGTAGAGATAGCTCAACGCAACAGTGCCGACATCGGCCAGCGAGGACTTTATGATTTCGTAGGGGCAGAAACCTCTTCTTCGTCCGATCCTATGGACTTCTGAAGCCGTGTATGGTTGAATGGTGATTTGATGCTGTATTTCCGAATATTCCTCTGTTCGCTCTTCGATGTTTCGGTAGTACGGGCATGCGTGCTTAGCCTTCAAGAGCTCGCATGCTTCTATGGCTTCCCGCGCGTCCAAGGCATGCTTTGTTATCAGAGTGTTGAGGCACATCTCGCGACGGCTCCGAATTGAAAGGCCGGAGACCTGCGTCTTCTTTGAAATTGCCTTCAACTCTTCGATGACGCGGTCATGTTGGCGATGTGTCCTCGCAACATACAATATCTTCAGCCGTTTTTCCGCAGCTTTGGGAAGGCATGCCGACAACGCGGCAACTGTCTTGCCTAGACCATTGCTTCCCTCAATAAGAACCGAACGACCATTCTCAACGGCGTCAAAAATTGTCTTGATGAACTCGTCTTGGTGAGGCCTCACTTCAACGTATGGAAAATACTTTGAAGCTTCCTCGTTAAGTTCAATCACCATGGTCCCACGCATGTCTTGATGGGCAAAGCATGTTTAATGGGCATTCACCGCACAACGGGTTTCTTGCCCTGCAGTATTTTCTGCCGTGAAGAATAAGGAGTATATGCGCTGGAAAGTAGTCTTTCGGACTGTAGTGTCCTTGAAGGGAAGTGCGAACAGCCTCATAGCCGCCCCTCTCAGGTGCTAGGCCTAGCCTTTTGGACACGCGATAAACATGAGTGTCAACTGGAATTGTCGGTTTATCGGCGCAGAAAAGAAGGACAACATCAGCTGTTTTGGGTCCGACTCCTGGGAGTTCAAGAAGTGTTTTCCTTGCCTCTTCAAGGGGCAACGACAAGACTTGTTCAAGTTTGCCGCGAAACTGGTCGAGGACTATTCTTGAGACTTGCCTTATAGATTTAGCTTTGTTCCTGTAAAGGCCTGCCACTTTCAAGCATTCTTCAATTTGACTTGTTTGGGCCTTCGCCAGCACTTCGGGCGTTACTTGAAACCTGTTCGAGAGGTTTTCGAAGGCTTTTGCTGTGTTTCTGTCAGCAGTATTCTGCGAGATTATCGTCACGATCAACGTTTTGAACGAATCTCTGGTTGACGCTGTCCATCTTGGCATAGTGAAGGTTTCTTTAAGGGTTTGCAAGATGTGCTGCGCGCGGTTCTCGACCATTCAGTGACTTCGCCTCTTGAAAGTGATAAATAGTGAATACATGAAGCTATTAATAAGCCATGGAGACTTCGAAGGATGGAACGCGCAAAAGTCGTCAAAGAGGAGATAGTTGAACAAGAAACGCACTTTCTAGCAGTATATTTAGAGACACAGAATTCATGTTTAATTCTATTAAGCGAAAAGCAGGACAAGCTTGGAACGCTAGCCATCGCAGTTCCAAAGCCAAAAGGAATGTTGGGCCCAGCGACCTCTTCTGTCCTCTTGGGGGACAGATATGTGATTTCAGCCCGCATGTTCGCTGAGTACGTGGCCTCCAAAAAGGACAAAATAGCCTTGGTTTCGATCTATCTGGAAACACTCGACGAGGCACAAGCGCAATCGTTCTTCAAGAAATTGATAGAGAAAGTCGTTCACGCAGAGGCAAACGTAGAAAAAGAAGGGGCAACAGCATGAGTCTGCAGGATTTTCTTAAACAAATGGAAAAAGAGAAGGAATTCCTGCATGTAAAAGACCATGTCTCGACAGTATTTGAGATCTCACATCTAATGAAGGCCTTCGACGATAATGGCCCAATACTGTTTTTCGAAAAAGTCAAAGACAGCAACGTAAGAGTCATTGCCAACATTTCGGGAACCAGAAAGAGAATCTGTGCGGCGCTTAATGTTCATCCAGACCAACTGTACAGAAGGCTATTGTGGGCTTGGCGGTCGCCTAAAAAGCCGAAGATTAAAGCAGACGGAACTGT
Source organism: uncultured Candidatus Bathyarchaeia archaeon (assembly GCA_964475545.1). Classification (GTDB taxonomy): domain Archaea; phylum Thermoproteota; class Bathyarchaeia; order Bathyarchaeales; family Bathycorpusculaceae; genus DASPTR01. The sequence continues at coordinate 20,707 of CAYYXF010000006.1, forward strand.
CAAAGAAGTTTCAGAGAAAAAGATTGACCTTTCAAAGATTCCTATCTTAACCCATTTTGAGCGTGATGCTGGTCCATACATCACTTCAGGAGTCATACATGCCAGAAGCGTTGATGGAAGTATTGAGAACCTGTCCGTGCATCGCCTTCAAGTCTTGGACAAGAACCATTTAGCCATTCGCTTGGTTCCACGACATCTGTTCAAACTCTGGAATGATGCCAAAAGAGCGGGCAAAGATTTGGAAATAGCAATTTCTATCGGCGTACACCCTGCAATCCTGCTAGCTGCATCTTCGCCCGTTCCTTTCGGCGTGAACGAGTTTGACGTAGCAAACGCGTTGTTAAACAATCACCTTCGATTAATTCACTGTGAAAATGTGGATGCTGATACCCCAGCCGACGCTGAGTTGGTTTTGGAGGGCAGGATTTCCGCCGCAAAGGAGGTTTTTGAGGGCCCGTTTGTGGACATCACTGGAACCTATGATGTCCAGAGAAAGCAGCCTGTGGTGGAAGTTGTGGGTGTCATGCATCGCAGAGACTACGTTTATGAAGGGCTTCTGCCATCGGGGGCTGAACATAGACTTCTTATGGGTTTGCCCCATGAAGTCTTGATTTGGGAAAGCGTGTCGAAGGTTGTGCCCAAAGTGTACGCCGTTAACCTTTCAGCCGGCGGCAACGGATGGCTTCACGCTGTCATAGCGATTGAAAAGCAGCTTGACGGCGACGGCAAAAACGCATTACTCGCCGCTTTCGCAGCGCACCCAAGCTTAAAACATGCTGCGGTCGTGGATTCGGACATTAACGTGTTTGATGCTTCCGAAGTAGAATGGGCAATTGCAACCCGCTTTCAAGCCAAAGAAGACCTTATAATCATTGAAAACGCACGAGGCTCCACACTCGACTCTTCAGCCGATCAAGAAACAGGACTCACAAGCAAAATGGGCTTCGACGCCACAAGACCTTTCACGAAGCCTAAGGAAAAGTTTGAGAAGGCAAAAATACCTGCAAGCAAACGCATTGAAAAGATTGCTTGCGGACTAGGAGTTGTGTAAAGCAATCCCGCACACCAGCTTATATACTGCGGCTGCCGAGAGTAAACAAGTGATGAGTTTTGTCAAAGCAAAATGAAGAAGAGCAAAACGAGACGTGTCTATCACTGAAAGTTGAAGACGTAATGGTCAGAGAGGTAGTGACTATGGACGAGAATTCCACGGTTAAAGAAGCCGCGGAAATTATGAACAAATTCGAAATAGGCAGTCTAATAGTCGTGAGCAAGGGCAAAGCCTTGGGAATAGTAACCGAGAGAGACCTCTTGAAGAGAGTCATTGCAGATGCGAAAGATGCTGCTAACACTAAGGTTAAGGACGTAATGACTACCCCGTTGGTTGTTGTTGAACCAAGAGTGGACTTGGAAGAAGCTGTGAAGCTGATGTTCCAGATGAAGATCAAGAAGCTGCCTGTAGTTGACGGGAAGAGACTCATAGGTCTGGTTTCGCTAACCGACATTGCACGTTTTCACCCTCAAATGATAAAACTATTAAAGCAACTTAACGCAAGGCAGCCAACGCCGAAAAGCATGAAAAAAGTGATCGGCTACTACGTTGTCTAGCAGGACAACACCTCTGCATATATCTGTTTTTGATGAGGTTTAAATGCCTAGGTCTGGCTCTAATCACCATGAGCGCCGAATGAAGAAGACTCTAGTGTTAACCGTTGACTCACAACAGCCAGACACGGAGAAGATCGCCGTAGCAGCCACAATCATAAAAAAGGGCGGTCTAGTGGCCTTCCCAACCGAAACCGTCTACGGCCTTGGAGCAGACGCATTGAATGGAAAAGCAGTTATGGCTCTCTTTGAGGCAAAAAAAAGACCACTGGACAATCCGCCCATAGTACACGTGTGCGATTTAAACGATGTCTACAGGTTGACCCAAAACGTCTCCGAAGAGGCTGAAAGACTCATGAAGACCTTTTGGCCTGGTCCTTTGACGCTTATTTTTAGACGCTCGAAGATTGTGCCTGACGTAACGGTTGCTGGTTTGGACACGATCGCGATTAGGATGCCTAGACACAACGTTGCCTTGGCGCTAATCAGAAAAAGCGGCTGCCCAATTGCCGCGCCAAGCGCCAATCTCGCCGGAAAACCAAGCCCAACTTCGGCAAAGCATGTTCTAGACGATCTGGATGGACGGGTGGACGCGGTTTTGGATGCTGGACCGACGCACATCGGAGTGGAGTCCACAGTTCTGGATCTAACCATTGATCCTCCACAGATTCTGCGCCCCGGCGGAACACCATACGAGGCTCTGTTGAATGCCATAGAGAAGGTAGAGCTTAACCCTGTTGTAGTTGCAGACAGAGCTCTACCCATTGAGAAGGCGCGTTCGCCAGGTACTAAGCATAAACACTACGCACCTAACGCGGATATGGTCCTTGTTGAGGGAGAAGTCGAGGTCGTTCCTCGGAAAGTAAAGGAGTTGGTCAGGCTTTACAGGGCGAAAGGCAGGAGAGTTGGAGTTCTCGGCACGGACGAGACTGTAAGGAACTATACGGCAGACGTTGTAAAGTCTATGGGCAGCAGAAGCGACTTGGCAGGCGTGGCAAGAAATCTGTTCAGACTGCTGAGGGAATTCGATGCTGAAGGTGTTGAAGTAATCATTGCTGAGAGCGTACAGATGAAAGGGCTGGGTTTAGCAGTTATGAATAGGCTCCGCAAGGCCTCGGGCTACAAGATCATCAAGGCAAATACCTAGACATGGTTGAGAGAGCGCACCTCGAATACGCAGAATCTATCGTTTCTTCAACGCTTTGAAGCTAATCTTGGCAAAGCTTTCGGTGCTTTCCATTCTTCCCGAAGGGTGCTGTACAGATATGCGTCGACCCATTCTCCCCTGACGAAACCTGACTTTCGGACGGTCCCCTCTCTTTTGAAACCTGACTTTTCCAAGACCCTCTGAGATGCTTTGTTCCTCACATTAGTCATTGCTTGAATTCTCACGATATCTCTGGAAAGAAGCAAGTAATCAACCATAATCTGAACAGCTTCCGTCCCGTAGCCTTTGCCTCTTTCGCTGGGAATCAGATCATACCCAATTTCCATGTACCTATTAGGTTGAACAAACCAATGCGCAATCGTTCCAATCTTTGTTCCGTCCTTCTTCTCAATCACAAAGCGTGCCCTTTCGCTCAAAATTGCCAACTGCGATGGGCTATCGAACAGCTTGAACCTTTCCACCTTTGATCTTTGCTGCGGGATCGGATCATACTCGCCCCAAAAGCCCATTCGATTGGAGAATTCAAAGCTGAATTCTACATCCTCCCTCTCCATGATCCTTAGATTCACACGATTACCTTCAAGCAATCAGACCACTGTCCCATACCTCTTCATCTTTGTTTTTGATCGCTTCGGGTAAAAGCTTTATGTCATTGTGACTTGAAACTAGAAATTGGTGCCAAATCATTTGAACGTGAGAAAGTGGCTTCCGGCTCTAGTCATTGTTATTGGGCTATTCATAGGTTTTGTGTCAGGGCTCGTTGAGAACAGCCCTGATTCTGCAGGTCCTTCAGACAAGTACTACGGTTTTCCACTCGCTTGGCGAATGGTAGACACGACGACAGGCGAAAAATACACATATGCTCCTGAATTGCTTATCGACTGCATTTTCGGCATTGTGATAGTTTCGATAATCGCAGCAACGGCATTACTAACAGAGAAGTGGATGGTCAAGAAGAATACGCAAATAGTCAAGTGAGAATGGATAATGTTCGCTTCATTTCAGCATTGGCATTTTGATGTGTTTTTCTCTTACCATTTTCTGTGCTTCTTCGTAACCTGCATCTGCATGTCTCACTATTGCTGTGCCAGGGTCTGTTGTCAGAACCGTAGTTAAACGTTTTTCAGCTTCTTTTGAGCCGTCTGCCACGAGGCACATGCCAGCATGTATGCTGTAGCCTATTCCTACGCCTCCGCCGTGGTGGACGCTGACCCAAGTGGCGCCGCCCACAGCGTTAATCAAAGCATTTAGTATGGGCCAGTCTGCAACAGCATCGCTGCCGTCCTTCATGCCCTCGGTTTCGCGGTTCGGTGATGCTACGCTTCCGCCGTCCAAGTGGTCTCGCCCAATCCAAACGGGGCCCAAGAGTTCCCCATTGCCTACCATGTCATTGATTATCTTGCCGAACTTTGCTCTTTCACCGAAGCCAAGCCAACAAACCCGGGCTGGCAAACCCTGGAATTTAACATGCTCCTTTGCCTTTCTTATCCAGCGGCACAAGTCCTCGTTGTAGGCAAACTCCTTCAGAATGACATCGTCAAGCTTGAAGATGTCTTCCTTGCTGCCGACAAGCGATGTCCAGCGGAATGGGCCCTTGCCTTCGCAGAAAAGCGGTCTCACATAGCGTTGCACGAAGCCAGGATACGCGAAAGCATCCTTGTATCCAGCATCATATGCCTGCTGGCGCAGATTGTTCCCATAATCAAATGCTACGGCTCCCTTTCTCATCATGCCTACCATAGCTTCTACATGGACGCGCATGCTTTTCATAGCGCGGCGTACATACTCTTTGGGGTCAGACTTTCGAAGCTCATCGGCTTCTCTCTTGGAGAACCCCGCAGGATAGTAGCCGCTTAGCGGATCATGCGCGCTCGTCTGGTCTGTTACAACGTCTGGTATTATGCCCCGTTTTAACAGTTCAGGGTGCACTTCTGCGGCATTGCCTAGCAGACCTATGCTGCGGGGAATGGCCTTACGTTTAGCCTCCATCGCCAGCCTTATTGCCTCGTCAAGTCTGTCAGTCCACATTTCCAAGTAGCCGTGCTTAAGTCTGCGCTCAATCGCCCACTTGTCAACCTCTACAACGAAGGCTACGCCGTCGTTCATGGTAACTGCCAGGGGTTGAGCTCCACCCATCTCGCCCAGACCAGCTGTCAGGACAAGTCTGCCACGCAAGCTTCCTCCAAAGTGTTCCTTTCCAACAGCAGCCAATGTCTCATACGTGCCTTGCAGGATGCCCTGAGTGCCAATGTAGGCCCAAGAGCCAGCGGTCATCTGTCCGTACATGATCAGGCCTTTCTGTTCCAGTTCAAGGAAATAGTCCCAATTGGCCCATTTTGGCACAAGCATGGCGTTGACGATCAGGGCTCTGGGAGCCCACTTATGCGTCTTGAATACAGCTACTGGCTTGCCGCTTTGGACAAGCAGGGTTTCGTCTGGTTCCAGCTTGGTTAGCGTTTCTACAATTCTGTCAAAACATTCCCAGTTTCTTGCCGCTTTGCCTGTTCCACCGTAAACGATAAGTTTCTCAGGGTCCTTTGCAACTTCAGGGTCCAGAACATTGTGAAGCATTCGCAAGATGCCCTCAATCTGCCAATTCTTGCAATGCAGTTCGGGGCCAGTCAAGCATTCAATTGGCTTTCTAACCAAGCCAGCTCACCAAAGAACAAGATTATCAGAGTCAGACATTAATTCTTTTACCCTGAGACGACGCGCGCTTATTCTTCTAAGTGCACAATTCCGCTTGGGCTTGCCTCTTTGTCTATTACGATTCTTCCGCTCTTGACGACTTTGTCAATGAGGTTTGCGCCAAAATGATAACCGAGGAACTTGTGGTTAGGCGCGTTTAGAACGACTACGTCGGCTTTCTTGCCCACTTCCAAGCTGCCAACCTCATTTGCCTTGCCTAAGGCGTACGCTGCATTAATTGTGGCCGCTGTTAAGGCCTCGGCTGGAGTCAGCCTCATAAGGTGGCAGGCAAACGCGATCACTAGCTGCATGTTTTCAATCAAACAGTTTGAATTGAAATCAGAACCTAAAGCCACTGGAACGCTGCAGTCAACCATTAATCTGGCGTCTGCATATCTCCCCATCATCAAACTGAAGGCAGCGGCGGGAAGCAAGACGGCGACCACGTTTTTTGCCGCCATAGCTTTGAGACTCTCTTCAGAAGAGAAAAGCAGGTGTTCCGCAGAAATCGCTCCGATGTCAGCAGCAAGTCCTGCACCGCCTAACATGCTCATCTCATCAGCATGAATTTTCGCTCTCAAACCGTGATTTTTACCAGCGGCCAGAATTCTCTTCGACTGCTCCAAGCTGAAAACGCCTCTCTCGCAGAAGACGTCGCAGAACTCTGCCAGCACTTTCTCAGCCACTCTCGGAAGCATTTCATCGACCAATAGGCTAACGTAACCTTGCGTGTTACCCTTGTATTCAGGCGGAACAGCATGTGCCCCCAGAAAGGTTGGGACGATATCAACAGTGTGTAGTTGGTTCGCCCTACGGGTTGCCTCCAAAATTTTGAGTTCATCCTTTGTTGTCAAGCCGTAGCCGCTTTTCGCTTCAATCGTGGTGGTTCCATGCTCCAACATAACGTCAAGCGTTCCAAGAGCATCGCCCACAAGTCTGTCAACGCTTGCCTTCCGCGTTTCTCTAACCGTCTTCAATATCCCCCCGCCTGCATTCAAGATCTCCATGTAGGAAGCACCCTCAACGCGCATTTGAAATTCGTCCTCACGAGATCCAGCAAAGATGAGATGTGTATGAGCATCAACAAAACCTGGCAAAACCGTCTTACCGTTCGCGCTTAGAACGTTGTCTGACCTGAAACGTTTCATAACATCGTACGTCTTCCCAACGGCGACAATGCGCCCATCTTTGACGGCGAGGCTGCCATCGCGTGTTATCCCAAGCTCGCGCATTTGCTTGCCCGTTCGAGGCTTTTGGCTATCCCCAGCCAGCGTGACAAGCTCATTAGCATTCACAATGAGCAAATCAGCCGCTTCTCTACTTCCCCGCTTTCCCGCCTTCTGAGCTGCGACCATTACTAAACCACTTGGAATTCTTCACCCTTCGACAAGACAACAACCCGAATATCTGAATTGGCTTCCACTCTCTTTCTGAATTCTTCAGGATCAGTGTCCCATCGGTGTATGGGAATTGCAACCTTAGGATTGATCGCCAACGCGGCTTCAGCAGCCTCAGCACCGTCCATCGTATACGTGCCGCCGCTTGGAAGCAAAGCCACATCTATGCTGTCAAGCTGTTTCATCTCGGGAATGAGGTCAGTGTCGCCTGCATGATAGACTGTCTTGCCCTGGGCGGATATCAAGTAGCCAACTCCCGATCCCCTAGGATGGAATGGGTTTCCAGGCGATTTGAAACGTTTATTGTTGTAAGCTTCTACGGCTCTGACCTTTATGTTGCCGAACACCATTTCCTCTCCAGGCTTGAGTGTCTTGACTGTCTTGCCAGTTTTCGAGACAGAAGCAAGAAACAGGGGAAAAGGAGCAACTACAACAGTGTCTGCCTTATGAATTTGGTTGATTTTGATCGTGTCGCAATGGTCAAAGTGCGAATGCGTCACCAGCACCAAATCTGCCTTTTCAGAGTATTCTCCTTCGTAGGGGTCAACATAGATGGTTTTCCCTTCAGCTTTTATTTGGAAGCTTGCATGACTAAGCCACTTCAAAGAGAAAGTCATTCAGGCTTACTCCCTTTTTCGATTGCGTCTTGTATGGCTATTTCCAGAACTCTGCCTTGGCTAAGGTTATCAGTTTTTAGGTAGTACCAAGCTGTGTCAATTAACGCTTTTAGCGGAGCCAAGCCGCAGAATTCTGAGCCTATGATCGGAATGTTGTAGCGCGCGCACTCAACCTTGAGTGCTTCGAAAACACGGTATAGTGGCGTTTTCTCAAAATCGTTTATACTCATGCCGATCTGAGTGATGTTTTGCTCTGGAATGAATGCGGCCATGGCTTTCACGTTTGAGAAGCCTCCCTTCTTCGAATGCAATGCTTTCGCAATTTTCTTCGCGATCTTCAAATCTGCTGTACCCAGGTTCACATTGAAGCCAGCCATGACCTTTCGCGCACCGGTGACCGTTGCCCCTGATTTCGCACAAAACTCGGCTGGGCCGAAATCCGGCTTACGTTCAGGCTTCACTATATTCTCCTCCAGTTTCTCATAGTCGCCTTCGCGAATCCAGTCTACGTCGCCGCGCTCATTTTTGGGTGAAGCATCCCCGTAAAGGTAAACGGGCACTTTGCATTTCTCGGCTAGGGTTCTTCCGAATTCTTTTGCTAGTCTGATGCAATCTTCCATTGAAACATTCTTTATCGGAATGAAGGGCACAATGTCAACAGCCCCTATGCGCGGGTGCTGACCCCTGTGCTTCCGCATGTCAATCAATTCTACTGCCCGCAATGAGGCATTCAAAGCAGCCTGCAACACTGATTTCTTGTTTCCCACGAAGGAGACGACAAGCCTGTTATAGTAGCTATCAAAAGTGACGTCAAGTAAGAACGCATCTTTGATTTTCTTGATTTCGGCAAGTATGGAATCGACAGTTTTCGGGTCTGACGTGCTAAAGTTGGGCACGCACTCAACAACTTCCATCAGATCATCCACCTTTCGCCAATACTGGCAACACAAGACGATGAATTCAATCTCTGTGAATCGAACATTATCTCTCTTCCCCTCTAACTCCTGGTCGTTTTTCGCTCTTCTCTTGCTCTCACGGCTCGCAGTTGTAGACAAGTATTAGACGCTGTTGTTTTATTCTTTCCGCTTTCTGTCAATAATGAATATCCTTCAGAAACTCGCACTAACGCGCTGGCCAGCAATTTTCGAGTCTCAGACTTAAATCAAGGCGTTCATTCTTGAAAGGTTCTGCAAAAATAGTAGGGCGCGCTAATCAATCTTTTAAACTTATAAAGTGACAATTGGCTTTCAAATAAAGGGAACGACCGTGAGCCCAACGCTTGAGTTTGATATTCCAACTTGGAACCAAGTCTATAGTATGCTCTTGAACTTGGCTGATAGAATAAGAAGAAGCAAGTTTAGACCAGACATAATTGTGGGCGTTTCCAGGGGCGGATGGCCTCCTGCAAGAGTCCTTTCAGACTTACTGAGCAACCCTAACGTTGCTAACGTCAGGGCCGAATTCTACGTGGGAGTAGCAGAAACGAAAGGCGAACCTGCCTTGACTCAGCCCGTCTCTGTTGCAGTTGCAGGGAAGAAGGTGCTTGTCGTGGACGAAGTTGCAGACACTGGCAAAAGTCTGAAGCTTGTCAAAGAACACATTATTGAGCAGCAAGCCGTTGAAGTCAAGATTGCCACGGTATATTATAAACCATGGAGCATCATAAAACCGGACTATTATCAAAAGGAAACAAGCTGCTGGATAGTCTTTCCTTGGGAGAGAAAGGAAACCGTCCGAAAAATCCTCAGAAAATGCAAGGAGAAAGGGGTCTCATTCGAAAAAGAAGAGACGAAACTTGTAGAAGCAGGGCTGCCAGCGAAGCTTATCAAGAGATTCTTGAAGGAGATTCTTGAGGAAGAGAATTGCTAAAACCGCTCAAAGAATTCCGCAAACACGTTTTGATAACAGGCCTCAGAGGACTTAGAATTGAAAACACAGAGGAATTCCTAAAGCTGATTACCAGGGAAAAACCAGCAAATGTAGACGTTCAAATCTTCAACGCAGATGGCGTGGCAACCTGGCAACACCTGTATTTTGCGGCTTTGAATGCGCTGACGGCGTTCAAGAATAAGATGAATATTTCAAAGAGCATAGCAATGGAAACCATGCTTTACGCTTCTGCCCAACGACAAATCCTGAAAGCTACGGGGATTTTGGGCGTAAAGCCAAGCTCAACAGAAATAGCAATACTGATCATCGGTGAAAAGCCTGAAGCGTTGGAGTTGGCGCTTTCGAAGATTTCAAAACACATCAAGGCAAAGGAGGATGAAACCGTTCTTGAGTTGACGGACGAGAAGGCAGCCCATGTTCAAAGGCTCTTCAACATATCCAATCAAGAACTCAGCGCGGTTGCGAAGAGGCATGAAACGAAGAAAGCATTGGTCGACCTCGTCATTGAGCGCATGGCGTTGCTGGCTACTCAACGCTAGCCTAGAGCATCTTTTCTTTCATGACAGATATGACGTCTTCAGGCTTTATCGCTGATACTCCTGTCAACTTGCCGAGGACTTCGATCAGCATGATCTTGTTCGGCTTTTGAAGGTTGACTTTCCTCTTAATGTTGGCCGCCACAGCCTCGATTATTTCATGACTAGACAACGTGGTGAAACGCTTCTCAACCGTAATGCGGAATGTTTCGTTTTCAGCTATCTGCGAGCTCAGCTCCTTTGCCAAGCTGGCAATGTCAGTCAGGCCTGTTGTAACGATTGCTTCGATGGGGATTATTCTGAGCATGTAGCGAAACTCGTATGGGCGTTCAACCAAGATTTTGCGCAGCTTTCTCACAGCTTCAAATGGGTCGAGAATGGTTTCTGCAACTATCAGGCCTCGGATGCCGCTTTTGCTAACACTTGCATCGGCGTCACCTATCTGTTCGAGCAAATGCTTCAGTTCGGAGCATGCGCCCCGCTCAAGGCCACGTGAAGTAGTTGCTAGAAGGTTGAAGTCTCTAGGCATTTTTTCACCATTCGTTTTGAAGGCGTCTGGTTATCGTTCATTCTTAGGGTGGATTTAGTGTTTTCCAGAAGATTGTTCAGGGTCAGTGCAGGTTAGTGGCTTTGTCACAGCTTGTAGCTCTTAGCCGTCGCCTCACATCATCCCACTCTTAACATTTCAATAGGCAAATTTATCTATTTTGATTAACGAGCAGAACATTAGACTTAAATTCGAGTTGAACGAGTTGGCATTTGCCCATACCAAGAGAAGGAAATAGGTCTTTGGCTCGAATTAGGAAGCCTGTAATCGTTGTTCATGGCGGTGCTGGAACCTGGCAGCCTGAGCGTAGACAAGCCGGTTTGAAGGGTGCTAAGAGAGCTGCGAACGTAGGCTTTGACATACTGATGAACCGTGGAAGCGCATTGGACAGCGTCATGGAAGCTGTTGTAGTTATGGAAGATGATGAAGCATTCAACGCAGGCTATGGCTCAAGTCTTACTGTAGAGAAGACTGTGGAAATGGAAGCCTCGATCATGGATGGAAAAACGCTGCAGGCAGGTGCAGCGGGGCTCTTGCATGACATCAAAAATCCTGTTTGCCTGGCAAGAATCGTGATGGAGGAAACGGATCATGTCTTCGTGGTAGGCGAAGGTGCAGAAAAACTTGCAAAACTCTGTAATCTTGAAAGAAGAGACCCCGTGACAAAGCTCAGATTGAAGTATTACGAGCAGCAGAAGGAACTACTGCTCAAAGGTAAGTCTGAGCTGCCAAAACTGGTTAATCTTGTTGCGAAACATCCTGAGCTTTTCGATCTTGACACGGTCGGGGCAGTTGCGCTTGATGGGAGAGGAAACGTCGCGGCTGCTACGTCAACCGGCGGTTTTCCGTTGAAGCTTCCCGGAAGGATAGGAGACTCGCCGTTGATTGGATGTGGTGCTTACGCAGACAATCAAAGTGGAGCATGCTCAGCCACGGGCATTGGCGAGATAGCTATAAGGCTCGTCATAGCTAAGACCGCATGTGACTACATGGAGAACGGTAAGTGTGCGCAAGAAGCGGCTGAGCAGGCAATAAGGCTCGTCAATAGGAGAATGCCGACTGTCTATAATTCCATGGGAATAATCTCCGTTGATATTCACGGAAGAGCCGGCGCCGCGCACAATTCGCCAAACATGTGTTGGGCATACATGAAACCCGAAATGAAGGCGCCAGCAGCATCACTTACAGCGAAAATTGTGAAGTAAATCTGCGAACTGACCTTTTGATGCAGTCTCCAGCTTCGCAGTCTCGACAATTGACGAAGAATAATGCTTAAACCGTGGCTAGGTTGTCTCAGTATGCAACACAAATTAGGGAGGTGCACAAAAGTGAGAGATGAAGAAGAAGAGTGGGAAGAAGAAGACTGGGAAGAGGAAGATTGGGAAGACGAGGAAATGTAGTGTCTAATTTTCCTTGAACTTTTTATGTTCTTTCTTTATCCAAAGCCGAGCCAATTTTTCGCTATTTCTTGGGTTTATGTTTATAACCAACCTGTCATGACCATCTCATTAACGGGTTAGTCATGACAAGAGTCGCCGTCCTAGATGCTGACAGGTGCAAGCCGAAACATTGCAGTTCACTATGCCACAAGTTTTGTCCCATGGTACGAAGCCGCATAGAAGCTATACGATTCGAAAATAACAAACCCGTCATTGTCGAGTCTTTGTGCACTGGATGCGGAATATGCGTCAAGAAGTGCCCATTCCATGCCATTTCGATAGTTAATCTTCCAGACGAGTTGGAAAAGGATTGCAGCCACCGCTTCGGAGAAAATACATTTAAGCTTTTCAGACTACCGACACCTTCGCCGGGGATGGTCTTAGGACTGTTGGGCCAAAACGGTATAGGGAAGACCACCACGCTCAAGATACTCTCTGGCGATTTCAAACTGAACCTCGGGCACTACAGCAACCCACCTGACTGGGATCGAATAATCCAGCATTTTAGAGGTTCAACGCTTCAAGAGTATTTTCGAAAAATGAGCGAAAGCAAGCTCAAGATCTCGCACAAACCGCAGTACGTAGACAAAATTCCGAGAGTTGTTTCAGGAAACGTTGGGAACCTCCTAGAAAAAGTGGATGAAAGAAAAAAGCTTGAAGAGATTGCGGCAAGTCTTGAACTCAGGCAACTCTGGAAAAGGCCGCTTGACGTCCTAAGCGGAGGCGAACTGCAACGGGTTGCAATAGCCGCGACGATATGCCGAGAAGCAGACGTCTACCTTTTCGACGAGCCATCAAGTTACTTGGACGTGAAGCAGAGACTCCAAGCGGCAAGAGCGATAAGGGGCCTGAAAAGTGATCAGAAGACGATCATCGTGGCGGAGCATGACCTTGCAATAATAGATTATTTGTCTGATCAGATCTGCATCTTCTATGGAGAACCAGGTGTTTACGGTGTCGTTTCAAACGTTCATGGAGTCAGAACAGGGATAAACATCTACCTGCAAGGCTACATCCCAGACGAAAACGTTAGATTCAGAAAAGAGGGAATAATATTCCATGAGAAGCCACCTGCGACAAGCGTCAGCAGTGGCGAAACACTGCTGCAGTGGACACAAATTGAGAAAACATTCAAGGGATTCAAGCTAGTTACTGTAGGAGGGCAAATCAAAAGAGGAGAAATCATCGGGATCTTGGGGGCAAACGGCACAGGCAAGACGACATTCGTGAAGATCTTGGCTGGGCTTGAAGAACCCGATGATGGTGGAAAGTTCGATCAGTTAGAAGTAAGCTACAAACCTCAGTATATTTCGGCTGAATACGAGGGCACAGTGCAATTGCTTCTGATGAGTATAGCCAAGGAAAACTTTTCTTCAAGCTGGTATAAGACGGAAATCCTCCAGCCCCTAAAGATAGAACAGCTTTTGGACAGAAATATAGCAGAACTCAGTGGCGGTGAACTGCAGAAGGTCGCAATTGCTGCATGCCTGTCCCGCGAGGCTGATCTTTTTCTGCTGGATGAGCCAAGCGCGTATTTAGATGTTGAAGAAAGGTTGAACATGGCGCGAACCATTAGAAGGGTTGTTGAGAATCACCATGTAACTGCCTTCGTTGTAGAGCATGATGTGGTTACGCAGGATTTCATAGCTGATCATCTGATGGTGTTCTCAGGAGAACCTGGAGTGAAGGGCATGGCACACTTGCCTACAACTCTGAGAAAGGGAATGAACGCCTTCCTGAAAGAGATGGAGGTTACCTTCAGAAGAGATCCAGCCACAAGGAGACCGAGAGTAAATAAGGAAGACTCGAAGCTTGACAAGCTTCAGAAACAAATAGGAGAATACTATTACGTGCGAACGCTTAGAAAGGAGAGCAGCAAGGGATAGCCTTGGCAAAGCTAAGTAGAAGCCAGAAGAAACTGCTGGAAATAGCTTTGAAAGACATGAATAATGCATTCGTGCTTTGGGGCTTCAGAGTAGGCGCCGCCGTACTTGCCGAAGACGGCAAAATGTACGAGGGATGCAACGTTGAAAGCTGGATTTCTGGACTGGGCACGTGCGCCGAAAGAAACGCCATCAACCATGCTGTTCTGCATGGCAACCGAAAGATCAACGAAATTGCCATAGTCATGGACTCAAAGAGCCCAAACGAACCAAAACCATGCGGAGCATGCCTACAGTATATTCATGATTTGGCGAAGAATGCCAACATCAAGGTGGTCATGGCAAAGGCAAGAAAAAACAAAATCCCTCTTGAAGCCGTTGTGACGAAAAGACTCTCAGAGCTACTGCCATTCCCCTACAGACCACCCATTTCGAAACAACACCAGAAGACGCGCGGTCGCAACACAATTTCCCATTAATCTGGTGTTCGCAGACCTGAGGCAGGCGCATGTTGTGCGGAACTGATGATTGTATCCTTCAGCAAGTGTCGTTAAATTAAAGAATGAGCAGAGCATATCGTAACAGCGATTTAGGGTTGAAGTGTGCTGGGGGAGGCTTAGCTGGCTCAGACGACGTTTGAAGAAATAAGTGCTGCTGACTTCTTCTATAGGAACCGGGACATAGCTGGTTTTACGAACCCATCCAGAGCGGTTTTTGCGGCTATCCGAGAACTTGTGGAGAATTCCTTGGATGCGGCTGAAAGCCTGAAAATCCCTCCAGAAGTATATGTCAGGCTTTCGTATGAGGGAGAAGCCACTCCTGAAACTCAAATCTACAAGTTGAGAGTTGAGGATAACGGTATAGGAATCCAACCTAAGCACATACCCTCAGCGTTCGGCCAAGTGCTCTTCGGCTCGAAATACAAGCTGAAGCAGCAAAGAGGAACTTTCGGTCTCGGCGGAAAAATGGCCATACTTTATGGGCAGATTACCACGCACCAGCCGGCCACCATCACTTCAAGCACCGGAATTGCCAAGACATATTCGTATAAGCTGATGATAGACATCCAGAGAAATCGCCCCATAATAATAGACAGGAAAGTACTGATAAATAAGGACCAGTGGCGTGGAACGCTTGTTGAATTCAGCTTAGAAGGCGATTATCTGAGAGCCATGCCCAAAATCCTAGACTATTTCAAGCAGACTGCCATGGTAAACCCGTATGCAAACCTGACCTTCGTTGATCCCAAGGGCAGACTGTACAAGTTCACTAGGGTTACGAAGGAGATGCC